>DASRJP010000215.1:0-3539 GCA_035649415.1 Pirellulaceae bacterium
TCAAGCGGCAGGGGGCCCGCTGCATGGACTGCGGCGTGCCGTTCTGCCAGAGCTCGACGGGCTGCCCGATCGATAACTTAATCCCCGAATGGAACGACCTGGTCTACCGCGGCCGCTGGCGCGAGGCCCTCGACCGGCTCCACAAGACCAACAATTTTCCCGAGTTTACCGGCCGCACCTGCCCGGCGCCCTGCGAAGGGGCCTGTGTCCTGGGGATCACCGACCCGCCGGTCACGATCAAGAACATCGAGAACGCGATCATCGACCGCGGCTTTGCCGAAGGGTGGGTGAAGCCCGAGCCTCCGCCGGTCCGCACCGGCAAGAAAGTGGCGATCATCGGTTCTGGGCCGTCCGGCCTGGCCGCTGCGGCCCAGCTCAATAAGGCCGGCCACAGCGTCACCGTCTACGAGCGGGCCGATCGCATTGGCGGCCTGCTCATGTACGGCATTCCCAACATGAAGCTCGATAAAGGGGTCGTCGAGCGGCGGATCAATTTGCTGCGGGAAGAAGGAGTCAAGTTCGTCACGAATGCCGACGTGGGAGCCAAAGGTTCGCCGAATTTTGTCGATCCGAAGAAGCTGCATGCGGAGCACGACGCGGTCCTATTGTGCACGGGGGCGACGAAGCCCAATGACCTGCCGATTCCAGGGCGAGGGTTGACTGGCATTTACTTCGCGATGCAGTTCCTGACGGCCAACACCAAGAGCCTGCTCGACAGCAACCTGGCTGACGGCCGGTACATCAGCGCCAAGGACAAGGACGTGATCGTCATCGGCGGCGGCGACACGGGAACCGACTGCATCGGCACGTCGATCCGCCACGGCTGCCGGAGCCTGGTCAATTTCGAGCTGTTGCCCAAGCCGCCGGACGAGCGAGCCCCCGATAATCCCTGGCCGCAGTGGCCGAAGATCTATCGCACCGACTACGGCCACGCCGAAATCAAGGCCAAGTTCGGCGAAGACCCCCGCGCCTTCTGCGTGATGAGCAAGGAGTTCGTCAGCGGCGACGACGGCAGCGTCGCCGGCATTCGCACGGTGCAGGTGGAGTGGATCAAAGACAACGCCGGCAAGTGGAAACTCAACGAGCTGGGCGGCACCGATAAATTCTGGAAAGCCCAGCTCGTCCTGCTGGCCATGGGCTTCAAAGGCCCAGAGCAATACGTCTCCGAGATGCTCGGCATTGCTTGCGACCCGCGGACCAACTACCAGGCGCAGCACGGCAAATTCGCCACCAGCGTCCCCAAGGTCTTTGCCGCCGGCGACTGCCGCCGCGGCCAGTCGCTGGTCGTGTGGGCGATCAACGAAGGGCGAGCGGCGGCACGGGCCGTCGATGAGTTCTTGATGGGGAGCAGCGATTTGCCGGCACCGGGGATGGCGTAAACCGTATGCGGAATGCGGAATAGGCCGCGGTCTGCTACAACGTTGGTCGGAAGGATGAATCGGATGGCGATAAAGAGCCCGGTCGCCGTTTTCGTCGCCGAGACGAACGTCGAGGCGCACGTAGTTGCCAATCTGCTCCAGGACTCTGGCATTGAGGCGCATGCAGTCGAAGACGTTTCCCCAGCCGGGATGTTTTCCGTCGGCACTCTCGATGAGATCCATCGACCCAAGGTGTTCGTGGATTCAACGCAATTGGCGGCCGCCCGCGAGGTCGTTGCAAGCTACCAAACCGGCTCCCCAGCGGAACATGCGTCGCCATCATCCTGCTGTTACTTTTGCGGGGCAGCCTGCGAGCCGAATGCAGCCAAATGCCCATCCTGCGGCCAGCTTTTGGAGGGGGGCGACGACGAGGATGCGAAATCACGGGAATCGTCATTGAGTGGGCCGCCGCCAACGGCGACCGGCTATTACGCCCTCCGCAATATCAAGCGACTCGTCGCCATCGTCCTACTCGTGCCAATCGTCTTTTACCTGGGTCTTTTGTTGTTCGCGGCGGTGACGAGCGTCGTTTCGAGCATGAGCAGATAGAGTCGACTTGGGAATCATGGGTTCTATAAGAACCTCCGCACGGGCCATTATCCAGCGCGACGGCAAACTGTTCGTGATCCGCTACCGCGATGGCCACGGAGACTTCTACGCCCTTCCTGGCGGGGCGCAGCGGCATGGCGAGTCGCTAGTCGATGCCGTCGTGCGAGAAGTTGCCGAAGAGACTGGCGCGGTCATTCGCGCCGGCGGGCTGCGGTTTGTCCGCGAATGCCGCGGCAGTCCCCAGTCAAGGTCGATACCCGCCGACCTGCACCAGATCGAGCTGTTCTTCGACTGCGAGTTAGTCAGCCTATGCGGCGCTGCGGAGGTACCTGATCCCGGGCAGGACGGTTGCGAATGGCTGACACTTGCCGAACTGCGCAGCCGCTGCTTTTTTCCGCAGGCACTTCTTGATGCGCTGGAAAGCGGCCGGGAATTCGGCTACTTGGGTATGGTGTGATAGTGTCCGCTGCGCCGGCTTTTGCGATTCATCGTCCATCAACCAAGAATCCAATCGCCACCAGCATTAGGAACACTCCCAGGGCCACATAAGTCACCCCGCGATCGACTGTGCCGCGGGCCTCTCCCAGGCCGAAGTGTTTTCCCTGGCCGCTCCACAGCCACAGTCCCGCCGGCACTGTGACCAGTCCAAACAGCCAGAGCAGCCACAGCGGCGAACCGTGCCGCAGCATTTCGCCGCAGTCGCCGATGGCGGATGTCGCGCCGCCGGCGATGTACGCCCCGTTGGCGATCAGGCAGAAGCCAGCAAAGAACCGCAGCACAAACGCGCCCCGCATCTGCACGGCTGCTGCCAGACCCCATAGGGCCAGCGGCAAAAGCACGCCGATCAGCGGGCCGGCCCAGACGGTCGCAAGCGGCGCCGGATTGCGCGCGTAATCCGTGCGCGAGATCGTCAGCGGATGGAGCACGATCCGAACCACTTTGCCGCCGGTAAACCAGCATCCCAGCACATGCCCCGACTCGTGTACCGCCTGCATGCCGAGCCACGAGCCAAAGATGACCGAGGCGATGAGCACGAACTGGTGTAAGCGGTTCATTTGGCCATCACGGCGAACAGTGACCCCGTCCACTTGCGGCAGCCAATGGTGAATGAGTCGCTATGGCTTTGTGACGCAGAGGGGATGACAGTCCGTCGTGTCCAAGGAGCATCGCATGGTCGATGTCTGGCCCGCTGGACCGCGATCGCCTGGGCCGGAACCCACGTAAGGGAAGCGGTTGCGACACAGTGACGCAGCCTGAATTTCATGGCGATCACTGTACCCGCCATCTTAGGCAATTGGCGGAGGATATACGGCCAGCGGGCGCGCCGCTTGCTAAAGGGGCGATTCCGAGGCCACTGGCCCTGATTGTCGGAACACGATCACTATCTGGGAGGAAGAAAAAATGGGTCGCAACAAGCGTTTTCGCCGCTTCCTAATGGGGGAGCAGCTCGAAAGCAGAGCCATGCTCGCTGGCAACGTCACCGCGTCGGTTAGCGGCGGGGTCTTGGTGCTCACCGGGGATGCTGAGGACAATGAAATCACGATCACCCAGGTGGACGCGGATTCGTACACG
>DASRJP010000216.1:0-2583 GCA_035649415.1 Pirellulaceae bacterium
ATTGGAGGGCGGGAGCGAGAGTTTTTGTGCTATTTCCAGCGCACCGGCCGGATCGGGCTTGGGAGGAATCCCGTCCCGCTGCCCTAGCACGCTGGCGAACGTGCCGGCCGGGAAATAGTGGCTCACGCAGCGATCGGTGAACGCCTGCGGCTTGTTGGAAAGGACCGCCAGCGGCAAGTGTGTCTGCTTGAGCGACTCGAGCAGCGGCAGGATCCCTTCATACGGCCGCGACTTCGCATTCCAGCGGCGAGAATATTCGTCGTTGAAGCGCGCGGCGCACCTGGCGATTAGAGACGGATCAGGAGGCCGAGGCGCGAGGGCCTTCTCGAATAGTCGCCGGACCCCTTCGCCGACGAATTGCTTATAGGCCATAGCGTCATGCGTCGGCAATTGCAGCGACGCCAGCACGGCGTTAGCCGCGTCCGCAATGTCCTCCAGCGTATCGAGCAGCGTGCCGTCGAGATCGAAGAGCACGGCGGAAAACGGCATCCGTCAGTTCTCCGCCTTGGCCTTTTGCTTCGCTTTGGCCTTCGCCTTGGCTTTTGCCTTGCCGCCGCCAGCTCCGCCCAGCTCTTCGTGATTGACTTGCGGCAGATGCTTGGCCAGTTCCGCTTTCACGGCGGCATGTTCCGGCTGGCCAGCCAGGTTCGTCCACTCGTGCGGATCGGCCGTCTCGTCGTACAGCTCCTCGTCGCCGCTGGCGTAGCGGATGTAGCGCCATTTCTCCGTGCGGATCGCGTGGTTGCTGCGGTGGTATGTCGTCAGTGCCGGCGAGTCCCACGGCGACTGCGGATCGGCCAGCAGCGAGCGGATGCTCGTTCCTTCGACGTGCTTGGGACACTCGATGCCGCAGACGTCCATGAGCGTCGGGTAGATGCTCATGAAATCGACAGTCCGGTCGCAGCGACCCGGTTTGGTGACGCCGGGCACAACCCAGATCAACGGCGAGCGAGTCGATTCTTCCCAGAGGGCAAACTTGCGCCAGTGCTCCTTTTCGCCCAGGTGCCAGCCGTGGTCGCACCAGAAGCAGATAATCGTGTTGTCCTTGTAGGGGCTCTTGTCGAGCGCTTCGAGCAGGCGGCCGACGTTCATGTCGGTGTAGGCAATCGCTGCCAGATAGCCTTGCACCGCGTCCTTCCAGCGGTCCGCTTGGAGGATTGCCGCATGATCCCCCTGTGGCCGGGCCATCCGCACGCCGGAGAGCGGCACGTCCCCTAGGTCATTGTGCGTCACCGCCGGCAATTGAATCTTCTCCAGCGGAAACAAGTCGTAATACTTCCGCGGCACATTCCACGGCATGTGCGGCTTGTGCAGGCCACAGGCGAGGAAGAACGGCTTGTCGTATTTCTTGCCAAGCTGCTCGATGCAATAGCTCGTGATGTGATAGTCGATCAGGTCCTCGTCCTGGCAGTCCAGCGGCGCAAACTTGATGCCACCGACGCCGGTGTCTCCGGTCGGCTGCGGATCGCGGTGGCGCTCGCTGAAGTAGTCGTCCCACTCGCTGCGGCGATCGAAGCCGCCGTGGTAGATCTTTCCCGCGCCGGCGACGTAGTAGCCCGCCTTGCGGAAGGCGGTCGTCAGCGTCTTGTCCTCGGGGATGACCGTCCGCCAGTCGGCCTGGTTCTCATAGACGCCGGTGGTGCTCGGCCGCAGCCCGCTCATCAATGCTGCCCGCGAGCCGTTGCAGACGGGAGCGGCACAGTAGCTGCGCGTGAAATAGACCCCGCGTGCCGCCAGCCGGTCGATGTTGGGCGTCTTGGTCTGCGGATTGGTGCCCAAGTAACCGAGCCAATCGCGGAGGTCGTCGATGGCGATGAAGAGGACGTTGGGCCGCGCCGGCTCGCCCGCATTGGAAACTGTGGCAATCCAAAGGCTGAGAAGAGCGACGGCTACGATCCCAGTTGAACGCATCATAGAAGTTTCCCCCTGTCAACCTGCTTTCTGCACTCGGTATTCTGCACTTGACCGTCACTCCGCACTCCGCACTACGCAATGATCTCCCGCCGCCGGTTCACGTAATCCCACACCACATACCGGTCGAGGTCCTTGCCGGCCGTAAAGAATACCCGCCCCTTGGTTCCTTCCGCCAGCTTGTAGGCGAAGCGGATGTCCTCTTCGGACTGCGACCAGCTTGGGACCAGGAAGATATTGATCGTAATGCCGTCGCGGG
Source organism: Pirellulaceae bacterium (assembly GCA_035649415.1). Classification (GTDB taxonomy): domain Bacteria; phylum Planctomycetota; class Planctomycetia; order Pirellulales; family Pirellulaceae; genus DATKDU01. Next base: position 2,171 of record DASRJP010000216.1, read on the forward strand.
AGCAGAGCAGCCCTTCGCGGAGCGTGGCCACTTCCGTGCGCGGGTCTGGTGGATAGTACAAGCAGAGAATATTTCCCTGGTAATGGGCAGTAGGCAGTCCGTCGGTGATGAGGATGATCTGGCGGTTGGGGGTGTCCTGCGTCGCCAGGTGCTGGCGGGCAAGCTGAAGAGCCCGCTGAATGTTGGTGAAGTGGTGGGGAATCCCATACTCGCTGATATCATCGCGGCTCATGTCGTACTTGAGATGCACATATGATTCCCAAATCGTCACCGGCTTGGGCATCAGCTCGATGATTTCCCCCGGCGGCACGACGCGGGGGAAGGTGAACATCTCGATGAACCGCAGGTAGTCACCGGGATATTCGCGGCGGATCAAGCCATCGAGCGCCAACCCCATCCGCTTGACGTGGACG
>DASRJP010000217.1:0-3786 GCA_035649415.1 Pirellulaceae bacterium
GAGGCCCGTCACGTAGCCGTCTTCGACCGCCGCCGTGTCCTTCCAAAGCGAGAAGCAGGGAAGCTGTTTGGTATTGAAGACGAGACTCACGCCGCGAGTGCCGTGGGCGTTTTTCAGCAGTGTCCGCGTCTGCCCCTTGTCGTCCCCGTGCAGATCGAAAAAGTAAACCATCTCCTCGAAGCCCGGCTCGGGTGCCGCATAGCTGTCCCAGCTCTTGATGTGGCTGGCCGCGCGGGCGTTTCGCGGCACGACCGTCTTGGCCGGCAGCACGACCCGCGAGCCCGCATCGAGCAGTGGAGTGCCAAAGTTGACGTGATAGAGCATCTGGGCCTCGGCCGGCGTCGCCGATAAGTTTTCGATCTTGTCGGAGATCGTGAACGACGTGCTGTTGAACTTCGTCGTCAGGGTGCTGGTCATCCGCAGCTTCTGGAAATGAAACCGCGTTTCGTCCACAATGCCGATGAGCTTGATCTCCTGCTTGTCGGTGTCGATGGACAGCTCGACGTGATGGGCCGGCCTGTTGGCGATCCGGCCATGGAGTGGGTATTTGAGCCGGCCGGTTTTTTCGTCGTGCTCCGGCGCGCCGTTGCTCTCCAGGCCGCAGCGGACGAGCAGCTCATCGAAACCATCGAGCCAGCCCAAACCGCTGGGCTCGCCGAGATCGACGAATTTGGGGTGAACGGGACCTTGGATCGGCGATTCCCAGCCGAGGGGAGAAAGCCCGTCCAAACCGGGAATCCAGGCTGCTCGAATCCCCATGCCGCGTTTGGGGACCACTTCGATCACCTGCTTTCCGTTGTTGATGAAGAGCGACTCAACGCCCTCGCTCAGCCCGGCGGCGTGTTTGGTCTTACGCAGCGAACCGGGAAAGCCAGCGATCATCGGCTCGTCGATACGCTGGACCGATGCCTCGCTGATCGACGCATCGGGCACGAGTTTCCACGTTTTGGCGGACATGGGAGCAGCTCCACGGACGATCACAGCGCGGCCGAGCCGCAACTAACGGCCATGTTCATTTCGGCGAGCGCCTCGGATTCTATCGGATTGGGACACGGAAAACACGGACAACACGGACGTTGATTGGTGAGTAATCGTTTTATCCCAATTCCTCCGATCCGTGTTTTCAGTGTCTTCCGTGTCCGATCCCCACGAGGAAACCTTGCGGCGCGGCAAGAGTTTCCTGGTGTAATACAGATCGCGATTGAATGCGCGTCAGTTTAGACGCTTGACGCGGGCTTCACTACTGGCGACCGCCAGCGATACGCGCGACACCTGTTACAATGGGTAGAAGGAAATCTCATGCCCCTCGACCCCGCCCGCTACGAAATGATCGACGATCAAATGGCGGCGGTGCTGCGCGCGAAAACTCCGTTCGAGCGGCTGGCGATGGCCGAGAGCATGCGGCGGATGGCTCGCGGCCTGATCCGCGACAAACTGCGGTTTGATCACCCCGATTGGTCGCCCGAGCAGGTCGACCGCGAAGTGGCGCGGAGAATGTTGCATGGAGCAGGGTGATCTTCTCCGCAAGATGGCCGAGACCTTCGACAAGCTGGCGATCCGCTATGTCGTCGTTGGGTCCACTGCCAGCATCATTTACGGCGAGAGTCGCAACACCAACGACATAGACGTCGTGATGGAGTTGCCGCTTGAGAAAATCGATGCCTTCTGCGCCGAGTTTCCCCAGTCGGAGTACTACTTGAGCCAGCCAGCCGTCGAGTCGGCCGTTCGCAAACAATTTCAGTTCAATATCATCCACCCGACGTCAGGTTTCAAAGTGGATTGCTTCGTCGCAGGCGGCGGCGAATTTGACCAGGCTCAATTGCAGCGGGCGGTCCGGCTCCCCCGTCGCGACGAAGGTTACATCGTGGCCTTCGCGTCGCCCGAAGATGTTATCATCAAAAAGCTGGAGTACTTCCGGCTGGGCGAATCGGAAAAGCACGTTCGCGATATTCTGTCGATGCTCAAGATTTCCGGCGATCAGATCGATCGCCAGTACATCGCGGAATGGTCAAGTCGGCTCAATTTGCACCAGGTGTGGGAGGAAATTCTGGCCCGCCTTGAGGCCGGCTGACGGCCTGCTCTGCCACTTTGAGTGAGACGCCCGTCGCTCGCCCACTACGCCAGAATCTGCTCGACCAGCTTGCCGTGCACGTCGGTCAGACGGTAATCCCGCCCCTGGAAGCGGAAGGTGAGCCGCGTGTGGTCGAAACCAAGCAGGTGCAGCAGCGTCGCGTGCAGGTCGTGAACGTGGACCGGATCGATGGCCGCATTGAAGCCCAGCTCATCGGTCTGGCCGTGAATGTACCCGGCCTTGATGCCGCCACCGGCCAGCCACAGGCTGAAGCAGCGGTTGTGGTGGTCGCGGCCGTCGTTCCCTCCCTGCACCATCGGCGTGCGGCCGAATTCGCCCCCCCAAATCACGATCGTGTCGTTCAATAGGCCGCGGTCTTTGAGGTCCATGATCAGGGCGGCGCTCGCCTGGTCGGTGTCGAGCGCATTTTGCTTCACGCCGGCGGTCAGGTTGCCGTGCTGGTCCCACGCTTCGTGGAAGAGCTGCACGAACCGCACGCCCCGCTCCACCAGCCGCCGCGCGATCAGGCAGTTGCGGGCGAAGTTGGCGTCCTTGGGGTCCTTGATGCCATAGCGGTTGAGCGTCTCCGGCGTTTCCTGGCTCAGGTCCATCAGCTCCGGCGCACTCGTCTGCAAGCGGTACGCCATCTCATAGCTCTGAATGCGGGCGGCAATTTCCGGGTCGCCGACGGTTCCCAGCGCCAGGTCGTTCAGCCGCGTCAGCGCATCGAGCGAGGCCCGCTGCGTGTCCATATCGATCCCCGTGGGGTTCGACAGGTAGAGCACCGGGTCCCCCGAGTTGCGGAAGGGAATGCCGCCGTAGACCGTCGGCAAAAAACCGTTGCCGTAGTTGCTCGCCCCGCCGCTGGTTCCCTTGGCGCTCGTGAGCACGACGAAGCCGGGCAGATTCTCCGATTCGCTCCCCAGGCCGTAGAGAGTCCACGAGCCGAAGCTCGGGCGGCCGAACTGCTGCGAGCCGCTGTTCATCATGATCTGGGCCGGGGCGTGATTGACCGCTTCGGTCTGCATCGTGCGCACCAGGCAGATGTCGTCCACGATCTTGGCCGTGTGCGGCAGCACTTCGCTCAGCTCCATGCCGCACTTGCCATGTTTGGCAAACGAAAACTTTGGCCCGAGCAGGGCCGAATTGGGATTGATGAATGCCGCCCGGTACCCCTTGAGCAGCTCGGCGGGGGGAAGCTGCCCGTTGCGCTTGGCCAGCTCCGGCTTGTTGTCGAACAGCTCCAGGTGGCTCGGCGCGCCGGCCTGGAAGATGTAGATCACCCGCTTGGCCTTGCCGGGAAAATGAGGCACCCTGGGCGCGAGCGGATTGTCCGCCGCGGGGGCCGCCGATTTCGCTTCCGAGGCCAACAGCGAGCTGGCGGCAATACCGGCCAGGCCAATGCCGCAGTCCCGCAGGAACCAGCGGCGGCTCAGGTAGCGGGCGCGGGCGGCGAACAGTTCTTGGGCAGCGTGCATGGCATTCACTCAGTTTTTGGAGACCGTTTCGTCGAGGTTCAAGAGGACGCGGGCGGCAAGCGTCCAGGCCGCGGCATCCTGCGGAGTAGCGCCTTCCGGCAACGTCGGCAGCTTCGTCGCGTCGCCGGTGGCGATCGAGCGAGGATCGAGCCAACCATCAGCCAGCCGCTTGCGGCGCGAAGCGAGCAGGTCGAGGATCGCCTGCCGCTCCTGGGTATTCGGCTTGCGAGATGTGCA
>DASRJP010000218.1:0-8407 GCA_035649415.1 Pirellulaceae bacterium
TTTGGAGCTTGTCGTGCATGTCCCGCAGACCCGCCAGTTCGGCCCGCAGCTTGGCTTTCTCCTCGTCGGTGCAGTGGCGGTATTTATCCAGCGCATGCTCGACCGCCGCGATGGCCGCGCGGTAGTGGTCGTCGGCGATGGCAGGCTGCGAGTCGTTCATGGAGGGAAGGCGCGCAGTCAATCGGTGTGGCAGAGCGGTTTGTTTTTTAGCACAGAGGCTCGGAGGCACAGAGATACGGAGCAGCAGGGACAGAGAGATCAGGTATTTCAAGCGTTGTCATCGGGCAGAGTTCCGTTGATCACGCGGCGAATGCCGTCTTTCAGGACTTCGTCGCCGAAGTTGACGAGCAGGCCGAGACGGCGGTCCATCACGCGGAGGTAGGTAAGTAGCTGGCGCTTGTGTACGGAAGCCAATTCTTCGAGCGACTTAATTTCGACCAGGATCATCTCCTCGACGATGAGGTCGGCCCGGAAGGCCATGACAAATTGAATCTTGTCCCAGATCAGCGGAACCGGCTCCTCGGTCCGCACGCTGAGACCTCGCTTCCGCAGCTCATACACGAGAATGTGTTGATACACCGATTCCAGCAAACCTGGACCGAGCTTGCGATGAATGTCGATCGCCACGCCAATAATCGTTTCCGACAGTTCGTTGTATGTCATGTCAATCCTCTCAAGAAAGGAACTCAAGTAAAGCTTTTCATCATCGTTCTCTCCGTTCCTCTCTGCGGCTCCGTGCCTCTGTTCCTCCGTGTTCAAAAACGAACGACTTGGCATATCGCTGAGCTTTGATCTATCCAACTGAATTCAGTCCTGCTTTCCCCGATTTCCCGAACCGAAGACCTGCCTCGCTTGCTGCACGAGCTTGATCAGTTCTGCCGGGCTTGTGAGCCTCTGCCATTCGCGGCGAGCCAGGTTGGCCAGGCCCTCAGCGGGCATTTGCATCTCGGCCTTGAAGTAGCCGATGAAGACAGCGCCGATCCAGCGAGTCACGAGGGCCTGCACGATCCCTTGCAAGAGCCCGCCGGCAAAATGCCCGGCCAGGGGCACCGTCCCTTTGAGAAGCGAGGCGACGACTGCCGTCACCGCAGGAGCAGCCAGATTCACTCCCAGGATGGCTACCAGATTTTTGCCGAGTTGAGCCAATAGCGTGACCGCGGCATTGAAGTCCAGCGGCTGCCGGTACACCTGCGCCAGATCGACCACCATCTTGGCTGTGATGGCGCTGCCCGCAAACAGATCGAGCACCGGCAGCGGACTCACAGCGGCCGCAGCCCCGGCACCCCACGTATAGCGCTCCACGATCTCCCACGCGCGGCGGTCGAGTGACTCGCGGACTTTTTGCTTCGCTTCGTCCAAAAGCCCTCGCGATTGCAGGAGCAAATTCGCCAGCAAAAGATCCTGGCCGTCGCGCCGCACGATCGACAGCATCTTGTCCGCCAGCGCGCCCAGGTCTGGCGGCTCGCGGACCTGCTCCTCCGTTTCGCCGCCATCTGCCAAAACGCGCACCCGCGACCGCATTACCGGCTGCGCCCGCACGGCAATCACGTCTTCGGTCCGCACGACGTCCCGGGCTTGCGACGCCAGTTGTCCCGTCAGCTTCTTCTGGTCCTGCGGTTCGTACCAGTCGGCCTTGTTGAGGCAAAGCAGCACTCGCTTTTCCATCTCCCCCAGCCGCGCCAGCAGCTTGAACTCCGATTGACGAAGCGGGCCGTCCACGACCATTAGCACCACATCGGCATCGCGGGCCGCTTCGGCCGCGACGGCAATGTGGTCGGCTCCGTCGATCTCACCCAGCCCCGGCGTATCGACGAGCAGCACCTGGTCGTCGCCGGGCCAGGGGATCTCTTGCCGCTGGATCGTGGTACCGCCGCGAGGGTCGGTCTGAAAAGCGTCGCGGCCGGCCAGCGCGTTGAGCAGCGACGACTTGCCGCTGGAAACGGTCCCGAATGCGACGATCTCCAGCTTGTGCGACTGCTGCTTCTGCTCCACTTTTGCGGCCAGCGATTTCAGCTCGCGCTTGACATCGTCGGTAATCGCCGCGTCGGCCTGGAGGTCGCCGACTGCCGCCAGGTTATCGGCCACTTCCCGCTGCTGCTCGGCGGCGGAAAGCTGGCTGGGGTTTTTCGCCTGCCGCTCCTTGTGTGCCGCTTTCGTCCGCGTCGCCGACCAGAGCTTCCAGAAGACCGAAATGGCCAACCCCAGCAATATGGCACCGCCGGTGCAGACGATCGCCAAATAGAGATACGCTTGCCATTGGCCCCAGCCACGGACTCTTTCGTACTGCTCGACAAGCTGCGGCGGCACCCACACCAGCAGCACCCCTACGGCCGCTAAAGCCACCAGCATCAGAACGCGTTCGGACCAACGGCTGGTGGGCATGGGCGCAAATGGAACAGCGGGCGGTCTCTAGGGATTAGGGCGGCCTGTGGTCTGGCCCGATAGAATCTTCCGGAAGTTCGAACTGTTATTGTACTTGCAGCATTGACCCACGGCAGCAAAGTGGCGGATAACAGTGCCAGCTTGAGCGGCGTAGACTTGGGTCTGTTCGCAGCGCCAACGAGGTTATTCGGCAACGGAATACCAATCTTATGGAAATGACTTCCGCTTCCTCGGATGCCCGCCACTCTGCCGGCGGAAAGCTGCTGTCCCCTGGCTTTCTGGGCCTCTTGGCCACGCAGTTTCTCACTGCGGTCAACGACAACATCTTTCGCTGGCTGGTGATCGGCATCGGCAAGGACCACGTCGATGAATATGCCAAACAGCACGGCAGCGGCACCTGGCTGAGCGAAGGGAACGTGCTCATGGCCGGGACCGCCTGCTTCGTGCTGCCGTACCTCGTGCTCGCTGCGCCGTCGGGCTATCTGGCGGACAAGTTTCGCAAGCGAGACGTGATCGTGGCCTGCAAGCTGGCCGAGATCGTCATCATGCTGCTCGGGGCTGGGGCGATCCTGCTTGGCCACCTCTCGTCGCCGCTGGCGCTGGCGCTGCTCTTCGGTGTGCTGATGCTCATGGGCGCGCAGGCGGCCCTCTTCTCGCCGGCCCGCTCGGGGAGCATCCCCGAAGTGCTCCATCCCAATTACATCTCCAAGGCCAATGGTCTGTTCGGACTGGCGACCGTCGTGGCGACGGTGATCGGCATGGCCATCGGTTGCGCCCTGGCCGACTTCACCGGCCACAAGGGGATGGAAAACGTCGGCGCATCGGCCGCGGTGCTCATCGGCATCGCCATCCTCGGCATGCTCACCAGCCTGGCAGTCACCGGCCTCCCCGCGGGCGATCCGTCGCGCAAGTTTCCCTGGGACGCGCCAGTACAGACTTTTCGCGATCTCCATCAACTGGCCTCTAATCTGCCGATGCTCCGCGTCGCCGTCGGGATTGCCTTCTTCTATGCCATCGGGGCGCTGGCCCAGCTCAATATCGACCAGCTCGCTGCGGAAGGGGGCGCAGCAGGGGACACGTCCAAGCTGCCGCTGCTCATCTCGCTGATCATCGGCGTGTGCGTCGGCAGCGTGCTGGCCGGCATCTGGTCGGGGGACCACGTTGAGCTGGGGATCCTGCCGCTGGGGGCCTTTGGCATGGCGGCGGGCTCGCTGCTGCTGTTTACCGTCCCCAAGGACTTGTTCAACGGCACTGCCGCGGCCAGCGGCGGAGTCGTGTGGGCTTGCGCTCTGCTGTTCTTTCTCGGCGGCAGCGCTGGCCTGTTTAGCGTGCCGCTGGAAGCTTTCATCCAGCACCGCAGCCCCCGCGCCAGCCGCGGCTCGATCCTGGCCGCATCCAACTTCCTCACGTTCGGCGGCATACTCATCTCGTCGCTGATCTTTGCCGGCCTGCGGGCGCCGTTCTGGAAGAGCGGCGCCGCGATCGATCCGCTATTGAACGCCCGGCAGATCTTCCTGCTGGCCGGCCTGCTCACCATCCCGGTTTTTGTTTACATCGTCTGGCTGATCCCGCAGGCGTCGCTGCGATTCTTCGCCTGGCTGCTGTCACATACGATCTATCGCATCCGCGTCTTCGGCCGCGAAAACCTGCCTCGCGAGGGCGGGGCTCTGCTCGTCCCCAACCATGTCACCTGGGTAGACGCGCTGTTCCTCATGCTCGTCAGCTCGCGGCCGATTCGCATGATCGCCCTGGCGACCAACCTGGAGAACAAGTGGCTCAAGCGGCTGTCCGATTTGTTCGGCGTGATCCCCATCGTGCCGACCCGGCCCAAGACGGTCATCCAGGCGTTCCGCACGGCTCGCGAAGCCCTGAACAAGGGCGAGCTGGTTTGCATCTTTCCTGAGGGGGGGCTGACCCGCACCGGCCAGGTCCAGGCCTTCATGCCTGGTATGATGAAAATCCTCGAAGGGACCAGCGTTCCCGTCGTTCCCATCTATCTCGATGGCCTGTGGGGTAGCATCTTCTCCTTCGACGATGAAAAATTCTTCTGGAAATGGCCGCGGCAATTGCCGTATCCTCTCTCCATCCACATCGGTTCGCCCGTGGCCGACCCCAGCGACGTCCACCGCATCCGCCAGGCGGTGCTGGAGGTCGGCGCCGAGGCGGTCCAGCAGCGAACACGGCACAACATGCAACTGATCACCCGTTCGTTCATTCGCCAGGCCAAGAGCCGCAAGCGGAAATCCAAGGTCGCCGACTCGACCGGCGCTGACCTGACCGGCGGCGAGGCGCTGATGCGCTCGCTGATCGCGCGGCGGCTGCTGCGGCGGCACGTATTTGCCAAAGGCGAACAAATCGTCGGCGTGCTTCTGCCGCCGAGCGTTCCCGCCTTCGTGATCAACATGGCCCTCGCGCTCGACAAGCGCATCTCGGTGAACCTCAACTACACCGTCACGCCCGACGTGATGAACCAGTGCCTGGAGCTGGCCGGCATCAAGCACGTGCTCACCAGCCGCAAGTTCATCGAAAAAATGCCCGACTTCGCCGGCATCAATGCCGAGCTGGTCTACCTCGAGGATCTTCGTGATGATCCCAAAAAAGGCCCTACGCTGCTGGACAAGGCTGCCGGCTGGATCGGCGCCAATCTCTGCCCCGCCGGCCTGCTCGAAGCGTCGCTGGGCCTGGGCTCGGTCAAGCCCGACGACGTGCTGACCATCATCTTCACCAGCGGCTCCACCGGCACTCCCAAGGGAGTGATGCTGAGCTACGCCAACATCGGCCACAATGTCGATGCGATCGACCAGGTGATCCACCTCCGCGACAGCGACGTCCTTGTCGGCATCCTGCCGTTCTTTCACTCGTTTGGTTACACCGTGACGCTGTGGGGCGTGGCCGGCCTGGACATCAAGGGGGCGTATCACTTCAGCCCCCTCGATGCCCGGCAGATCGGCAAGGTCACGCACAAGCACAAGGGGACGCTGCTGCTGGCCACGCCGACGTTTCTGCGGACCTACCTGCGGCGGTGCGAGAAGGCGGAATTTGCGTCGCTCGACGTCGTCGTCGCGGGCGCCGAAAAGCTTCCCAAAGACCTGTCCGACGCCTTTGAGCAAAAATTCGGCGTGCGGCCGGTGGAAGGCTACGGCACGACCGAACTTTCCCCGCTCGTCTCGGTCAACATTCCCCCCAGCCGCAGCATCGATAATTTTCAGAAGGACCGCAAAGAGGGGAGCGTCGGCCGGCCGATGCCTGGCGTTACGGCGAAGGTCACCAATCTCGACACTGGGTCCGAGTGCAAGGCGGGCGAACCGGGCATGCTGTGGATCAAAGGCCCCAACGTGATGAAGGGGTACATGCATCGCGACGACCTGACCGAGCAGGTGATCAAGGAGGGCTGGTACCAGACCGGCGACATCGCCTTCATCGACGACGAAGGTTTCATCCACATCACCGGCCGCGAAAGTCGCTTCTCCAAGATCGGCGGCGAAATGGTGCCGCACATCAAGATCGAAGAGATCCTCTGCCAGCTAGTGGGTGGCTCGGAAGAAGCCGCGCCGGAGATTGCCGTCACTGCCGTGCCCGACGACAAGAAGGGGGAGCGGCTGATCGTGCTGCACACCAAGCTCGACAAGAGCGTGGAGGAGCTGCGCAAAGGCCTCTCCGCGGCCGGCCTGCCGAACCTGTTCATCCCCAGTGCCGATAGCTTTATCGAGGTGGAGTCGATCCCGATCCTCGGCACGGGCAAGCTGGACCTGCGGGCGCTCAAGAAGCTGGCGCTGGAGAAGGTGGCGGTTGAGGTGGGCTGACGGCGAGCCGCGGGTTCGTGGGGATTTTTCGCCTACCGTGGGCTCACGCCCACGCTACTACCTGACGCCCATTTCGGGGCTGGTGGGAAGGCAATCGCACCGGCAATACTGACTGCCGACGAGCGAATAGGATTGCTGCGCGGAGGGTCGCTGTGCGTCGATCCGCTCGGCCGCGATAATTTGAGTCTTTCGGGAGAACGTTGATGAAGAAGTTGTGTCCGCTGGCGGCGCTCGCCGCCGCTTTGCTCCTCGCTGGTTCCATCCTGGCGGAGGATGCCGACCATGACTGGCCCATGTACAACCGCGATGTGATCGGCACGCGGCACAATCGGGCCGAGAAGACGATTCGAGCGGCCAATGCCGGGCAGCTCGAGGAGAAGTGGCGGTTTCCGGCGGCGGATGCCAAGCAGCCAATCGGCGTGATTCATGCCACGCCGGTCGTCGTGAACGGGTACGTGTATTTCGGCACCGCCACCGACCCGGCCTTTTACAAGCTGGCGCCCGACGGCACGCTCAAGTGGGTCTACCGCAATCCGAGCCGCAGCCCCGACCTGGTGACCACGGTGGCGACGGCCATCAACCCCAACGCCCGCTTTCAGTCGTCGGCGGAAGGGATCCACGGCTCGGCACTCGTCGAGGGGGACACGGTCTATTTCGGCGACATCGGCGGCTGGTTCTACGCCCTCGAGCGGGCCAGCGGCAAAGAGCGTTGGAAGATCAACGCCCGCGCCGAGCCGTTTCCCGATCCGCATCCGATCAACGGCTTTTTCGCCTCGCCGATTATGGCGGACGGCAAGCTGATCGTTGCCGGCGGGACGCTCGAGCAGGTGGTGGCGGCATTCCCCGGCTATCGCGGCTGCACCGGCCGCGGCTTCGTCATGGCCCTGGAGCCGGCCAGCGGGAAGATCCTGTGGAAATACAATGTCGGTCCCAAGCCGGAAGCCTTCGACCCGCCGATGACGATCACTGATTCCTGGGGAGAGCACAAGTTCTATTTCGGGCCGGCGACCAGTAGCGTCTGGTGCACGCCTTCGTTCGATGCCGAGTCGGGGACGATCTACTTCGGCACCGACGTGAACACGGCGCCGCGGCGGCCGACGGAGGACAATCCGCGGCTGGACACGCCCGAGTCGTGCGCGGTCATCGCGCTCGACGTGAAGGACGGCGTGAAAAAATGGATCATGCAGATCAGCCCCGGCGACGTGTGGACCAACGCCATGCGGGCCTACAACCCCGAGGAGGGGCGGTACAAGGACCAGTCGATCGGCGACACGCCCAAGCTGTACACCATCGAGGTGGACGGCCGGCCGACCAAGGTCGTGGGCGTCGGCAGCAAGAACGGCGGCTTTTACGTGCTCGATGCGGCCGATGGCCGGATCATCACCCACACGCCGATTTACACGGCGCCGCCCGAGCAGCCGCTGGCCACCGCGCTCGACGAGCGGACGCTGGCGCTCCCCAGCCCGATCGGCGGCCTGCAAACCGGCTGCGCGACCGACGGCAAGTCGATCTTCACCAACGGCATCGACGCCGTGCAATTGGGGTCGATGGAAAAACTGGCCCAAAGCATCCAAGCGCCGACCGGCGGCCGCGTGACGGCCATTAGCCTCGACACGCGGAGCGAATTCTGGCGGCACGAGCGGCCAAAGATTGCGTCGCTTGGCGGCCCGCCCCCCAAAGCGGAGTACAAGGACGCGGGCGACCCGGTGGCATCTGGGATTGCCATCGGCGGCGGCGTCCTCTATTTCACGGCCGTCGCCAGCGGCAAGCTGGTGGCGCTCGACGCGGCCACGGGGGAAGTGCTCAAGGAGATCGAACTCGGTCCGGTCTGGTCCGGCCCTTCTGTCTCGCGCGGACGCGTTTATGCCGGCAGCGGCAATACGCTGTTCAGCCCGTACGACTTCGAGGCGTATTTTCCCAAGAAGAACACGGGCGTGCTGCGGAGCTTCGGCTTGCCGGGGGAAGACGAGGTGTCGCGGATGGGAGCTGGGACGGAGTAGGGAGGGGGCAGGGGACGGGAGTCAGGAGACAGGAGACTCCGCAATCATGCTCCGCGCTTGGCACCCAGCCCGCGGCAGTACATGGCGACGCGAAAGCCCGCGGTCAGGATCGCGTACACGAGGCAAATCAGTCCGAAGCAAGCCGCCAGGCCGATCCACGGCGGATACTGGATAGCGACCGCGTCGAAGATCACCTTGTCGTCCAGAAAATCTGCCGGAATG
>DASRJP010000219.1:0-8171 GCA_035649415.1 Pirellulaceae bacterium
TGCACTACAGCTTCTTCAGCCCGCAGGGGCTCACGATCCATGACAAGGGAGCGGGCACGCTGCTCCAGTTCATCAACGTCCGCGCCGAGCTGTTCCGCACGATCTATTTCCATCGCACTGTGCGGGCGATCGATCTGGCCCTCAAGGACCTGTTCATCGCCAGCCGCCGGCATTTGTTACCCGGGAATCCGCTCGAGCACCTCGACGACTATCTGCACTTCACCGAGTCGTCTCTGCTGGTGGATGTGCAGCGGTGGGCAAAATCTTCCGATCCGGAGCTGGCCTCGCTGGGGCGAGCGTGGCGCGAGCTGATCGCCCGGCAGATTCCCTGGGTCGCCGTCTGCCAGCGGAGCCTGCTCTTCGCCAAGGACGATGCCGAGCAGGCCAGCATCTTCAGCGATGCCGCGCTCGTGGAGCTGAAGCTGCGGCAACTATTGTCGGCGGAGCTGCGCGACGTTCCGCTGCGGGTCGATCTGGCGCGGACCATTTTTCGGCCGCACACGACGGGCCCGGCGGCGGGGCAGAATTTTCTCTACGACTCAGCGCGAAACGTTGTGCGGCCCCTGACGGCGGATGAGTTTTATAACCGACTGCCGATGAGTCACCGCATCTGCCGCGTCTACGCGCAGAATGCCGAGCATGCGGCAGTCATCTCGGCGGCCCTGGATCAACTGCTAGGTCCGGGGGGCGCGGATGACGTGACCAACATGTAGGACAGGTTTCCAACCTGTCCAGAACTTTCGTCGTTCACGCGACATGTCGGCATTCATCAGCGACGAAGGCTTGCAAACCTGACCTACGGCGACCCCTCAATTGCCGCGCCTCGTCGAGACACTGCTTGATCCGTCGCGTCAATTTCTCGATCAGCTCCTCATCACTGAGCTGCGACACCTCGGCGGCACTGATTGGCTCGCCGATCACGACAGCCAAACGCCCGCCGCGCGGCAAGGGGCTGGTCCGCGGCCAGATGTCGTAAGCGCCGTCGAGAGCAACTGGGACCAGCGGCACTTTGCTCCGCCGCGCGACGGCGATGAAACCCGGTTTGAGCGGCTGCAACTGGCCGTCGCTGGTGCGCGTCCCCTCGGGGAAGATGAGCACCATGTCCCCTCCCTTGAGCCGCCGCAGCGTCTCCTTGAGGCCGGACAGTCCCCCGCCTTCGCGATCGATGGGGATCGTGTCGAGAAAGCTGATGATCGGGGCCAGCAGCTTGTTTTCGAAAAGGGTCGTGCGTCCCAGGTAAGTCATCCGCCGCGAGCAGGTCAGCCCGACCAGCGGCGGGTCGAGATAACTCTGGTGATTGGCGCAGACCAGCGCGCCGCCGGCGGCCGGCCAGTGCTGGCGTCCCGTCACGCGGAACCGAAAGAACCACACCACGACCAGCCGCGCCAGGGCGCGGAGGATGTCGTAGACAAGGCGCTGAGCGAAGGTGCGGTGCATCGAGACAGTAGAACGGAATTCATTCCGTTCGGGAAAGCCCAGCCATGTAGAACGGAATTCATTCCGTTCGAAAAAACGCCCAACCGGATCGAGAATATTTGCCGAACCAGGAACGGAATGAATTTCGTTCTACGGGCGCTGGCACTGCCGCACGATTTCCTCCAGCCGATCGACCACCTGCTCGGCGGTCAGCCCGTCGGTCAGCACTTCGATCGCGTCGGCCGCCTGGACCAGCGCCCCCACGGGGCGAATCGCGTCCCGGCGGTCGCGCTCGGTTTGCTGCGCAAGCACTTCCTCCAGCGAAATCGTCTCGCCGCGGGCGGCCAGCTCGGCGTGCCGCCGCCGCGCACGCTCCTGCGGGGTGGCCGTGAGAAAAATCTTGCACTCGGCACTGGGGAAGGCGACCGTCCCCTGGTCGCGCCCTTCGGTCACCGTGTCCTGCCCGCCGGCAATCTGCCGCTGCAATTCGACCAGTCGCGCCCGCACGCGCGGGTTGTCAGCCGCCAGGTGCACTGCGGCGGCCACGTCGCTCGTGCGGATCGCTTGCGTCACGTCCTGGCCGTCCAGCAGCACGCGATCCGCCTGGAATTCGATTTTCAATCGTCCGGCTAGCTCCGCGATCTGGTCCGCGTCGCCATCCCCGAGCCCGGCCTGCAGTGCCGCCAGCGCCACGGCCCGGTACATAGCGCCCGTATCGAGGAACTGAAAGCCCAGCCGCCGCGCGAGCTGCCTGGCCACGCTGCTCTTGCCTGCTCCGGCCGGTCCGTCGATGGTGACGATCATGGGAGGCCAGGAGTCAGGAGTCAGGGGTCACCAGGTCGCGACAAGTTCAATCCATCCGTGTGCCGGCAGATCGACGCGGATCTTACCTTCCTCGACCGTGCAGTCGCCGGCTGGCTCGCCGCGAAAATCGACTTGCCGTGCGGTCTTGATCGGCCGGAAGGCGCTCAGCGTCAGGTTCGCCGGCCGGCCCGCCGTTTCCAAGAGCCGCACGCGAAAGCTGCTCACGCTCGTTCCCTGCGCCAGCGGCTCCCAGTGCGTCGCGATCACGTTGCGAGCGTCGATGTGAAACAGCCACCCGGAGGTGCCGCTCGTCGGCTGCGCCGCGCCTTGGACGATCAGCGGCGGCGACAGCAGACTCACGGCCTCGAGCATCGGATGCGTCAGATCGATGCCGATCCCCAGCCGGAATTTTCGCTGCGTTTCTCCGCGCGTGAACAGGAGCGTGTCCAGCATCCGCGACTCGTGCCGCCGATGAAAGGGCAAGCCGCCGGCGAGAATCGTCGTGGTGTGCTTGTCGGCGGCAATTTCGACATAATGCGGCGACTCGAATCGCTGACCGCTGGCGGACTGACGAGTTTCATTCACGGTGCGGAACAGCTCGGCCGCTTCGTCGGCCCAGGCAAAGCGGCAGCAATAATAGGAATTCCACGGGTCGGGCTTCAGCTCCGTGGCGGGATCGAGCTCGACTTCGACTTGCAGCACGCGGCTGCCGCGCCACACGCGATAGGTTTGCACGTAACCCGCCAATTTCTCGCCGTGCAGGTCCACGAGCCGTCCGCGGACGACGATCTCCCCCATGGCTGTCGTGGAGCAAGTCACGTCGAGCGAGTCGGCGGCCATCACCGAGTAAGTTGCCGTCTCGTCGGGATCGCGGAACGTGTCCCCCGGCCGCTGCTTGGGGCCGGGCATTCGCAGCGCCACCTGCTGCGACAGCCGATTGCCGCGGGCCTTGTATTCGTGCAGCGCCGCCAGCCCGCCGGTGGCGGGATTGATGACGGCCTCGAAGAACTCATTGCGGAGCGTGTTGTCCTCGGCCAGGAGCAGAGCTTTCTTGTCGCGGGCCAGTGGGGCCGAATTGCCGCCGAGCCACACAAACCCCGACGGCGGCAAATCGACGACCGCCAGTTTTCGCTCCGCCGCTTCGTCGGCGACATAAACGGGCCTGGCGACAGCCGGCAAGGACGCGCTGGAGGGCAATTCCACGCCGATGCGGCGCACGAAGCTGCACGGATTGAGGATCAGGCAGCCGCGTGGCTCGGACTTGCCGCCGGCGAGAGTGTCGGCCCAGGCGGAGGCAGCGGAATCGAGAGAGAAGGCAGTCGAGGCAGAGTGGGCAGCCGATTCCAAAACGTCAGGGGGGCGGGAGTCGTTTTCGGGCAGGGATCGTTCTGTCGGCTTGGCGCTACGGCCGAAAACGACTCCCGACCCCGCCAGCGCGGCCGCTTCCTGAACCCTGACCTCTGAACCCTGAACCCTCCCAGCGACCAGCGTCGTCAGCGTCCTCAGCGTCTTCTCCGCGCGCTGGCAATACTCCCGCTGCCAGTAGCGCACGCTGGTCGAGAGCGGATCATCCTGCTTGCGGATGACCGACTGCTTGAGGTACGGCGAGCGGTACCGATCGGCTTCGAAGCGGTCGAGATGCCCCGGCAGATCGGTGTCGCGGAAGTACTGCTCGACCGAAACGAATTTTCCCAGGGCCCTTGAATAGCCGGCGATTCGCCGCAGGTCGGCCATCCACTGGCTGGCCTGTCCTGGCCAATGCGCCAGGCACAGCGTGGCCACGTGGTCGGAGTCCATCGACTCTCCCATCTTCGTGGCGAAGCTGAGAAAGGTCTGCGGCTTGCTGGCGTCCAGCGGCGGCCTGGCGATAGTGTCGATCACGCTGCCGTCGATCCCTTCCCAGCGGACCTTGAACTGCGTGCCGCTGGGAACGCCCCCCTCCTCGAAGCAGGCGTGCAGCGCGCCGCGAAAGCCCAGCTTGCTCAAAATTCCGGGGAGCGTCGGCGTCAAACCAAAGCGCCAGCGGCCGAAGACTTCGGGGTGCCGGCCGAGAATCGATTCGTACTCAGCCAGGCCGTGACGCAGCCCGGCGAGAATCGTTTCCTGGGACAAGAGCGGCAGCCGCTCCTCCTGGTCCTCTCCGCCAATCAGGCCTATGCGGTCCTCGGCAATGGCCGCCCGCAGCGCGGCCAGCGATGCCGGCTCCTTCTGCTGCATTTCCTTGAGCAGTGCCGCCGAGAGGAGCAGGTTCGTGGATGCTGGTTGCGCCAGCTCCTGGCGCAGCGTGTCACCGAGCGTGGTCGATGCGATCAGATTCAGATCGAGCAGAAAGGCATCGACCGGATAATAGTGATCGCGCTCTTCCGCCAGGACGCTGAAGCAGGCGTGCAGCTTTTCCTTGGCGGTCGCCAGATTCCCTTCGACCGCCGCGATGGCGGCGCCGATTGCTTGCCCCTTGAAATACGTCTCATCGAGATTGCTGGAATAGCGCATCTGGCGGGTCAGCAGCTCGACCTGGAGATAACAGTATCCCAGCGCCAGAAAATCGGCGGCCAGCTCGGGATCGACCGGTGGCACTCCTTCCCCCAGCGGAGTGAGGGCCGCCTCGACGATCTCCTGGCGGCTGGCGGTCTTGCGGACGATGCAGCCCCCTTCGTCCTTGACGCGCTGGGCAAAGCCGGTGGGGAGCCTGGGGACGCACACACTCGGCACGACAATCAGGCGGTCCTTGACCTCCTGAGGCGGGTCTTCGATTCGCCGCCAGGCGGGGGCCTGGCCGGCATTGGCCAACAACACCGGGTGCCAGAGGGCCGACCAGGAGCAGAGCAGGCTTTGGGCGTCGTCCCCCTCGGGATACGTGGGAAAGTCCTCCAGGCTGTGACAGGGGAGGAGGATCAGCAGCTCCTGGTACTTCATGGGCTTGCTGGGGCGGCTGGGTCGGGGCTGCTGGAAATGATTCGATGGAAACGGCTGACTTTCAGGCAGGCTTCACGATAACCGCAGTGGGCGACAGCGTCGAGAATGCCCCGTTTTCGCCGCGATAATGACGAACGGGGTCGGGAGTCGTTTCGGGTCTACCCTCATAGGTGATGGACAAACTATTGGCCCGAAACGACTCCCGACCCCTTTGCCCCGGGGTGACTGGCCCGATGTTTCAACCTTTTTACATCGTCAGGCGGCGGACTGATTGAAATCGTCCGGTCCAGCCAATTAAGATGACCCTCGCCCGGATCTTGGCAGGCAGTCCCAGCGGATCGTGAAAAAACGGTTGACGAGCGCAATCTCGTTTCGCTACAGTAAATGAGAACAGAGAACCCTCGGCTTCCGCAGTCACCTGCCGCACTTATCCGGACTTTGTCTAATCACGCGGAGCCGAAGGACGCCCATCGGTCCATTCGGGGCTCGATTCCGCGGGCGTGAGGAAAACTATGGCGAAAACTGTCGGTGTTTGGGGGATTGATATCGGTCGCTGCGCGCTGAAGGCTCTTCGTTGCCGGCTCGACGGCGACAGCGTCGTGGCGGACGCCTTCGACTACATTGAATATCCCAAGCTGCTCAACCAGCCGGAGGCGGACGCAGCCCAGCTGATCAAGGAAGCGCTCGAGCAATTTCTGTCGCGCAACACGGTCAAGGGGGACCGCGTCGCGATTTCGGTCTCGGGCGAATCGGGTCTGGCGCGGTACTTCAAGCCGCCCCCCGTGGACGCCAAGAAAATCTCCGACCTGGTGAAGTTCGAAGCTCGCCAGCAAATCCCGTTCGCTCTCGAAGACGTGATCTGGGATTACCAGCGGATGGCCGGCGGCCAGGAAGTGGACGGCTTCGTGCTGGAGTCGGAGATCGGCCTGTTTGCCATGAAGCGCGAGCAGGTGGCCAAGGCGCTGGCGCCGTTCAAAACCGCAGGCATCGAGGTGGACATTATCCAGCTCGCGCCGATCGCGGCCTACAACTACGTCGCCTACGACTTTCTCAAGTCGCTCCCCGAGGGTCAGGAATACAACCCCGAGGACCCGCCCCCCTCCACCGTCGTGCTCTCGATCGGCACCGACACCACGGACCTGGTCGTCACCAATGGTTACCGCGTCTGGCAGCGGAACATACCGCTCGGCGGCAATCACTTCACGAAACAGCTCTCCAAGGACCTCAAGCTCACGTTCGCCAAGGCCGAGCACCTGAAGCGCAATCCGCGCCAGGCGGACGATCCCAAGGCAATCTTCCAGGCGATGCGCCCCATCTTCGGCGACATGGTCACGGAAGTGCAGCGCTCGGTCGGCTTTTTCCAGAGCCTCGACCGCAAGGCGAAGATTTCAAGCGTTGTGCTGCTGGGAAATACGGTCAAGCTGCCGGGGCTGGGACAGTACCTGTCCAAGCACCTGGGATACGAGGTGAAGGAGGTCGACTCCTACCACCGGCTGTCCGGGTCGGGCGTCGTCAGCGCACCGGCATTCAAGGACAACGTTCTGACCTTCGCCACTTGCTACGGGCTGTGCCTGCAGGCCCTGGGAAAAGGAAGGCTCTCCACCAACCTGCTCCCCCGCGAGATCATGACCGAGCGCATGATCCGCGCCAAAAAGCCGTGGGCGGTGGCGGCGCTCAGCGCGCTGGTGCTGGGGCTGGGGCTGAACTACGTCTTCTGGTACCGCACGTATGAGCAAGTCCATCCGCTAACGACCGTCGGCGGCGTGACCTGGGAAAATGCGCTCAGCGAAGCGCAGAGCGTGCAGACCGTCAGCAACACCTTCCAGGCGGAGGACAAAAAGAAGCAGGAGCTCGTGAAGAAGATCGGCGGCTTCAGCACGGAAGTGGTCGGGACTTCCGATCGCCGCGTGATGTGGCTGGAGCTGCTCAACGCGATCAACCTGGCGCTGCCCAAGACGGAGGGCATCGCCGCCAACACGGTTCCTGACCCCAAGACGGTTCCTTTCAACAAGCGCAAAGAGCTGCACGTCGAGTACGTCGAAACGGAGTTCTATGACGACCTCAACAAGTGGTGGAAATTGCCGAAGGTCAAGCAGTTCTATCTGGAAGCCAATCCGCATCTGCTGACTGCGGCTCCGAATGCCGGCGGGCCTGCGCCGGCTCCTGCCGCTCCACCAGCCGCGGCGCCGCAGTCGCCTCAAGGGGGGGGCGGACCGATGGCAATGTCCCCGGGGATGACCGGGGCGGGTGGTGGACAAGCTGCCAGCGCAGGGACGATCAACGTCGATTCGATCAATGTTCCTGGCCCGACCGGACCGGGCTGGGTGGTCGAACTCAAGGGGTACCACTATTACCACGATCCGGTAAACCCGCGCGTGGGCGCCAATCACGTCCGCTCGACCCTGATCCATAACCTGGAAAATGGTTTTCTCCAGTTGCCGACGCCCAACGGGAAAATGGTATTCACGATGGATGAGCTGGGAGTCGGATACGTCATTTCTGCCTATGACGCCAGGCCCCAGGAGGTCAAACTGCCCAATCCCAACGCCGCCCCGGCTGCCGAAGGTCCCGCGGCAAATGTTGCCAGCGGTTTCGGCGCGGTTCCCGCGCCCGGAGCAAATGGCGCCAAGAAAGGAAAAGAAGCGGCCACGGAGGATCCCGATAATCCAGCTTTCTATACCGTCCAACGCTACGAGTTCGTTGTTCAGTTCGTGTGGCAGGAAAAACCGCTGAACATCCGCCTGGAAGAGAAGGCCAAGAAGCCGGCCGCCGCCGCGCAGGCTGTCCAAGGTCAGACGGCCCCTGTCCCGGGACAGGCATCTCCAGCGCCAGGACCTGCGCCGGCACCGCCGGCCACGCAGCAAGGTGCGCCAGTTAATCCCACTGCTCCCGCCAATACCGGAGTTCCCGCAGCGGCGACTCAAGTTCCTCCCGCGGCTGCGGCGCCAGGCGCCGCAGCCGCACCCCTGCCTCCTGATGCGACAGCTCCCGTCGTCCCTGGCACGCCCGCGGCGCCAGCGCCCATGCCCCCGGCC
>DASRJP010000220.1:0-12338 GCA_035649415.1 Pirellulaceae bacterium
GCTCGAGCTGTAGCAAATCGGCGATGTCAATGGCCGCTTCCCACCGCGCCGCCTGGGCGTCCAGGTGCTTGAGCTCTGCTTCCGTGTGTGCTTCCTGTGTGTGCAAGAGCGACTGAAAGTCGGTCTCCCCTGCTTCATACAGCCGCCGCGCCAGGGCCAGTGCCTCGCGCGTTTTGGGGAGGATTTCGCCGTAGTACTTTGCCGCGAGCAGCTGCGCGGCCGCATACCGTCCGTAGGCTGCGGCGGCTTGGGACGCCAGCTCCGTTTCGATCCGCTGTAAATCCGCCTGGGCTTTCATGGCCTGGGCCTCGGCCGCCTGAATGCCGCCGTAGTTGCGGTCCCACAGCGGCACGGACATCGTAAGCTGCAAGATGCCCTGATCCTGCGGCGGGCCGACCTGTCGCTGGTAGCCCCCCTGGAGGTTGAACGTGGGCTTGGGCTCGACGTACGCCCGCTCGACGAGCAGATCGCGGCGGCGGATTTCGATGGCTGCAATCGCCGCCTGAGGATGAGAATTAATGACCCGCTGGGATAGGCTTGTCAGGTCCCCCAGCGAAAGCTCCGCGTCCAAATTGCCGGCCAGCTTTGCCAGCGGATAATCGGGAGTGCCAAGGGCGGCCGCTAGTTGTTTAAGCTGTGCTTCCAGGTTGGTTCGCGCGCCCGCCAGCGCCAATTCCGCCTTTTGCAAATCGATCTCCACCAGCATGACGTCGGTCTTGCTGATTTTCTCCTCCTCTTCGAAGCGCATGCGGACGAGTTGCACGGAACGGCTCATCATCGCCACTTGCTCCTCCAGAATCTGCATTCGCGCCTGCCCGATGAGGGCGGCGTAGAAGTGCCTGCGCACGCCGGTCAGCACGTCATACCGCGCCCGCGACAGCGTCAGCTCGGCCTGATCGATTTCTTCTCCGGCTGCGGCCGCGTTCAGCCGCAGCTTCCCACCGGTGGGGATTTCCTGGCTGACGAACACGTTGTATTGCGACTCGCTGCCGGCAAGCTGCGGCGAGCTGGCGCCGAGCGACGGATTGGGCATCCGGCCGGCCTGCCAGGTGCGGCCGTGGGCCGCTTCGACCTCCTGCGCGGCGGCCAGCAATTTCGGGTGGCGCTCCTCAGCCAGGCGCTCGAGCTCATTGAGCGTCGTCCCCTCGCGATCGAGAGGTTGCGGCGCCGCAGGCGGTGCTACCGGCTCGGGCTGGACTTGCTCCAAGTGCGATGTCAGGGCGATGGGAGCATCAGTTCGCGGCGTGGCTTCGTTGTTCCTCGCTTGCGCGTCGGGCTTGTGAGCAGCGGGTTGGTCGGTGCGGCGACTGCGAGACAGCGCGCAGCCGGGGAGTGCTGCGCAGGCAGCCAGGGCCGCAGCCAGCGCGAAAGTCGCACACGCGCACTTTGGACCAAGCGGGCGCACTATCTTCCCCCCGAAGTATAAAGTCCCTCCTCGTCACTATCGGCAGCTCAGGAAAATGAGGCTTAGCCAAACGACTTTTCGCTATCGGCAGAACCAGCGAACTCGGTTTGGACACGGAACACACGGAGAACACGGATGAGCTCAGGCAATAGTCTCCACGTTTTCTGTGTCGTCCGCTTCCATTTCTCGTAAGATGTACCGGTTGCGGAGAGTTTATCGTGGGTAAGCAGATGTCAGTCGTGGGGATGGTTTGGCTGCTAGCTTCCGTCGCAGCCGCCGAGGAACCGACCTCGCGCGGCCAGCCCTGGCGACGACACACGATCGACGACTCGGCCCGCGGCGCCGATGGCGTGCGCCTGGCCGACGTCAATGGCGACGGGCATCTCGATATCGCCACCGGCTGGGAAGAGGCGGGACTGGTGCGGCTCTATCTCAATCCCGGTCCGACGAAGGCCAAGGAGCACTGGCCGGCCGTCACCGTCGGCAAAGTGAAATCGCCCGAGGATGCGGTGCCGGTCGATCTCGATGGCGATGGTCACTTCGACGTGGTGAGTTGCTGTGAAGGGAACACGAAGAGCGTGTTCGTGCACTGGGGACCGCATGTAGCAGGCACACTCCGTGTGCCGACAGTCGACAACGGCACACGGAGTGTGCCTACTACGACCGAGCCCTTCCCCGCACTGGCCGGCAAACGGCTGGCCATGTTTTGCCTGCCGATGCAAGTTGACGGCGAGAACGGCATCGACCTGGTGATCGGCAGCAAGGGAAAGGAGGCGGACGTCGGCTGGCTGCGCTCGCCGAAAAATCCGCGGGACCTGCCAGAGTGGACGTGGCATCCGCTGACAAAAGCGGGCTGGATCATGTCACTGGTGGCCCGCGATATGGACGGCGACGGCGATGACGATCTGCTGGTTTCGGATCGAAAGGGAGCAAATCGCGGCGTGTACTGGCTGGAGCGTCCGGCGCCAAAAGACGCGACCGGCAAGTGGTCACTTCACTATCTTCGCGGCTTCGGCGGGGAGGTGATGTTCCTCGACGTAGGACAGGTTTCCAACCTGTCCAAAACGAAGCCTGAACAGGTTAAAAACCTGTCCTACGACATCATCGTCCCCACGCACGACCACCACCTATGGCTCGCCCAGGGCCAAGATAAATCCGGTGACAAGTGGAATGTGACGGAACTGCCGTGGCCAAAGGGAATCGGCAATGGCAAATCGGCCGCCTTCGCCGACGTCGATCTCGACGGCCGCCGCGACATCGTCATCTCGTGCGAGACGCGGGAGCAGGTGTCGGGGATCGTGTGGTTGTCTTTTGGCAAGTCAGGACAGGTTGAAAACCTGTCCTACGAGGTCCACGAGATCAGCGGCATTGCCGGCCCCAAGGGCCTCAAGTTCGACCGCCTGGAGCTGATCGACCTGGACGCCGACGGGGACCTGGACGTACTGACGACCGAAGAACGCTCGCTGTGGGGCGTGGTGTGGTTTGAGAATCCGACGAAGTAGGTCCCATCGGCGGCGCGGGACCCTCCGTTCCCGGGGCTAGACGGCCGCAAACTTTTTCCCCGTTAACTTCTCGTACGCCTCCACATACTTGGCTCTCGTCTTGGCGACGACATCCGCCGGCAACTCCGGCGGCGGGCTATCCTTGTCCCAGCCGGTCGTTTCCAGCCAGTCTCGGACGAACTGCTTGTCGAAGCTAGGCTGACCGCGTCCAGGCTGGTACTGATCGGCGGGCCAGAAGCGAGAACTGTCGGGGGTCAATACTTCGTCAATCAAAATGACCTCTGACCTCTGACTGGACAGGTTGGAAACCTGTCCTACGAGGCCCCACTCAAACTTCGTGTCAGCAATGATAATGCCTCGGGTGCGGGCGAACTCGGCGGCACGCGTATAGACGTCGAGACTGCGGCGGCGGAGATCTTCAGCGAGCTCTCGGCCGATGATCTCGACCATTTGCGGAAAGCTGATGTTGATGTCGTGCCCGGATTCCTCTTTGGTCGCCGGCGTAAAGATTGGCTCGGGTAACTTCGAGCACTGGACGAGTCCCGATGGCAGTTTGATTCCGCAGACGGTGCCGCTCTTCTGATACTCCTTCCAGCCGGAGCCGTCCAGGTAACCGCGGACCACGCATTCGATGGGGACGACCTTGGTCTTGGTGACGATCATCGACCGGCCGGCAAGCTCCTCCCCCGTAGTAGGCACACTCCGTGTGCCGTCCTCAGTCAACGGCACACGGAGTGTGCCTACTACGGCGGAGGCGTCCAGCGACAGCAAATGGTTCGGCACTCCCAGCTTCTCAAACCAGAACGCGCTGATTTGCGTCAGGATTCGCCCCTTGTCCGGAATGCCGTTGGGCATCACCCAGTCGAAGGCGCTAATCCGATCGGTGGCGACCAATAACAGCTTGTCGCCGAGGTCGTAAACATCGCGAACTTTGCCGCGGCGGACGGGAAAAGACAGGTTGGATTGGAGAAGAGCAGGCATGTTCAGCATGAAACGGATGAGGGGCAGCGAGACTCAATATAACGAACTCGTCACGTTTTACGCGGCGGCTGCGGCGGGCTCAAGGACGGGGCGGTGCCAGAGCCCCCTTAAGGACGTGTTGGAAACCTGTCCCAAGCTCGGGTAGACTCCGCGTACCGCTCCTCGCACAGGCGCCCCATGGGATTTCTTCGTTTTCTCATTCCAGAGCCCCAGCAGCTTTTGCCAGGAGCACTGACACGGGCCTACGTTGCCGGGTTGGACGGCATTCCCTGGGAGTGCCGTCGCACGTTTGCCGACGGCGTACTTTCGATCGAGCGCGACGTGCGTGAGAGCGGGAATCTGTATTTCCCTTGGCTGGTAAAAGAACAGGGGGAACTAACTCTGTGCACCGCCAGTCTCATGGAAAGGGAGAAGCCCTACCACCTGACCGTGGAGCTGGCCCGCGGGACGCTCAACCGACTGCGCAACCAGGTGGACCAGTGGGAAAGCGGCGGCGCGACAATTCCCGACGAGTGTCGGCAGCTCACCCACGAGGCGACGCTCGCGCTGGCTCAGGCGGCGATCGGCCAGTCCGATACCAGGACAGCCGACCAACAGGCGTCGCGATCGATCGACCTGGCCATGCGGGCGATCGATATCGTTTGCCGCGACTATTGCCAACAGGTGCTGGACGCTCGCCGTCGTGAACAGCCGGTGATGAGCGCGCTGTTGGGCTGTCGGCTGGACCAGGTGCCTGACGGCGCCGCCGCCGAGGCTTTTGTCGCCGGGTTCAATACGGCTGTCATCGTGCCATCCTGGCCTAACCTGGCGACGCGCGCTGGGGAGTACCAGTGGGATGAATTGGACCAGCAAGTCCAGTGGTGCCGCGATGCGGGCCTGCGCATCTGCATGGGACCGTTGGTGCAGCTCGACCGGGCGTCGCTTCCCGATTGGCTGTATCTGTGGGAGGAGGAATTCGACGAGCTGGAAAACAGCGTCGTGGAGTTCGCTCGTGCCATCGTGCAGCGATACCTGGGGCGGGTGCACCTGTGGAATTGTGCGGGGCGCATGAACGTCCCGGGGGTCATGGACCTGTCGGAAGAGCAGCGGCTGCGATTGACGGTCGATCTGCTAGAGCTGGTGCGAAGCCTCGATCCGCGCACGCCGACGATCGTTAGCTTCGATCAACCGTGGGCGGAGTATGTCGCGGATCGAGAACAGGAGCTGACGCCGCTGCACTTTGCCGACACGCTGGTGCGGGGTGAATTGGGATTGGCGGGAGTCGCGCTGGAGATGAATTTCGGCTATGCGCCCGACGGAACGCTGCCGCGCGATGCGCTGGAGATCAGTCGCCAGATCGATCGCTGGAGCCAACTTGGTGCGCCGCTCGTGGCGGTGATTACCTTACCCAGCCGCGGCGATGCCGATTCGGCCGCCCGGAGCCAGGCCAAAGTCCTGCCCGGGCTGGCGGACGGGCGCGTCACGCCGGATTGGCAGCGCGACGTGGTCCAGTGGCTCGTGCCCCTGCTGATGGCCCGGCAGCCAGTGCAGGCCGTGCTCTGGAACCAGATGCGGGACGACGTGCCGCACGATTTTCCGCACGGCGGCCTGTTCGACACGCAGGGCAAGCCCAAGCCGGCACTGGAGGCGATCAGCGAACTCCGCAGGAAGCTGCTCGGCTGAGGTGACTTGTGTACGACGCAATTGTCATCGGAACCGGGGGCGTGGGTAGCGCTGCCGTGTATCACCTGGCGGCCAGAGGAGCGAAGGTTCTGGGACTCGACCGGTTTTCCGGCGGACACGATCGAGGCTCCAGCCACGGTGAAACGCGGATTATCCGGCAAGCGTACTTCGAGCATCCGGATTATGTGCCGCTGCTGAAGCGGGCGTATGAGCTGTGGGGAGAATTGGAGCATCTGGTCCGCGAGCAACTCTTCCATCGTGTGGGCCTTTTGCAGATTGGGCCGGAGGCGGGCGCGGTCGTGGGCGGAGTGCTCACCAGCGCGCGGCAGCATAGTTTGACCGTCGAGCGGCTCGACGCGGCGGAGATCGGCCGCCGCTGGCCGGCATTTCGAGTGCCGGCGGGCTCGGTCGGCGTCTACGAGCCAGCGGCCGGCTATTTGCGAGTCGAGAATTGCGTCCGCGCCCATCTGGCGGCTGCGCAGCGGCAGGGAGCAGAACTCAAAACGGGCGTTTCAGTCCTCTCGTGGCGCAAAGAAGGCGATGGCGTTTGCGTCGCCACCGACCAAGGGGATTTTCGCGCTGACAAGCTGGTGATCACCGCCGGCTCCTGGGCGCCGCAGCTCCTGGCCGACCTTGGCATTCGCTTGGAAATCCGCCGCAAACATCTCTATTGGTTCGGCACGACTGACGCGGCGTGGGACCAGAGCCGCTGCCCGACGTTTCTCTATGAAATGCCGCAGGGAGTGTTCTACGGGTTTCCCGTCATTGATTCGCTGGGGGTCAAAGTCGCCGAACACAGCGGCGGAGAAATCGTTGCCGATCCGCTCCACGATCCGCGGCAGCTCGATGAGCGCGACCTGGCCCGCGTGAAGGACTTTCTGGCGACATGCATGCCGACCGTCAACGGCCTGCTCAATCACCACGTCGTTTGCTTCTATACGATGTCACCCGACGAGCATTTCATCGTGGACAAGCACCCGCGATCGGAACGCGTGGTATTTGCCGCAGGACTTTCGGGCCACGGATTCAAGTTCACGAGCGTACTGGGGGAGGCGCTCGCCGATTTGGCCACCAAGAGCGCGACCAGCCTGCCGATCGAGTTCCTGTCTCTCGCCCGGTTGCGGCAGCGCGGAACTGACGATCGGCTTGTTCGCTAATGCCGGTAATAGACCTGATAGCCAGTCAGCTTGTCCTGGCGGCCGTCATGCGTGATGACTGGGTCCAGCGTTCGCAAATCGTAGAAATAACGCGACATGACCAACGTGACCCCGCGCACCTCGAGCTTCACATGCTCCTGCGGGTCAAAATTGCTGCCAATGTAGATATCGGTGTACATGTCAGGACCAACGAAGCTGCTGCGCGTCTCGAGGACGAGATGCGATTCCGGTTTGAGCCGCCGGGCTTCCACGTAAGCCCGCAGCGCCTTGCCGTCCACGCGAAACCCGTCGCGCATGTGCAAGTAACCGGAATCGTGGAGCAGGTAAGCCAAGATTCCGATTGCAGTAACCGCAATGCAAGCCAGCACGCCTCCTGGCAGGATCAACCACAACATCCCTTGGTTGCGGCGCGGCGGAGTTGCGGCCGTGCGGACGATTGGGGGCGGGGTGAATTCCGGGGTCATGCTCTCAAGTGAAGGGCAAAAAAGCTCTTGATTTTCGACCACATCGTCTCGCTCAGCACGTGCCCCGCCCCTTCCTCGATGAACCAGGTGAACTTATCCTCGGCGTGCATGGACTGATACGACTTGCGAATGATTTCGATGCCGCGGCGGACTTCGTCGATCGGGCTGCCGCCATCGAATTCCCCGAAATTGAGATGCAAGGGGCGCGGAGCGATCAGGGCTGCGATATCGGGCGTGTCGCCGTATTGATGAATCCCGGGAACGAAGTTCGGAAAGCAGTGGAGCATTTGTTCGCGGAGAATGCCGGCGTAGGTCGGCAGGCAGCAATTGCCGCACAGCGCTTTGAGGCGCGGCTCCCAGGGGCCGACCAGCCAGGTGTGCGTCGAGCCCATCGAATGGCCGTAGCAACCGATCCGCTCGGCATTTGTCTCAGGCAGGCTGGCGATCGCGTCAACCGCTCGCTTCATGTCCAGGATATGTTTCCACGCCAGACACTTGCCCGCGACGACGTACTTAAGGAACAGAAACCGCTCGAGGTTGCCGCCGGTCTGCTTGTAGCCTTTGCTCCGCTCGCCAAAGCCCAAGGCGTCGGGACAAAGGACGACATAGCCTTCGCGGGCCAGCGCCAGGCCGGTGTGATGCTCCTTCATTCCCGCTAATCCGGCCGGCTCCGAAGCGCCGAGTTGCCACGCTCCGTTGTGCTGGTGCCAGAGGCAGATGCCGGGCGCTTTCTTCGACGCGCTAGCGCCATCGGGAACGAGCAGCCAGGCGGCAATCCGCTCGCCCGGCTCGACTTCATAGGAGACCTTCGTGCGAGTGACGCGATCAAGTTGCTCGGATTCGTGCCGCTCGAGTTTAAGCGGCCCAGGCTTGGGCCAATTGCCGCCGAGCCCGGAGAGCAAGCGGTCGCGAAAATCACCGGCAGCCATGATCAAGCCTCCTTCAAAGCGCCAGAAGTGAGCGCAGTATAGCTGCCACAGGTCGCCGCTGCTGTTAGTCCAACTTGACACAATTCTCCCTCCCCGGTATCCTTCCTTTAGACGTGCGGGATTTCTCGCAAGTCTTGTTCGCACAATATTTTCGAGCGATACACCGGCGCGAGCTGCTCGAATGGGTAGACCGCGTTTTTTTGTTCCGTCGCGGCGAGATCGCGGCATGGCCGACCTTGAGTTTCTCGGCGTGTCCAAGGTCTTTCCCGGCGGCACAAAGGCTGTGGATCGGCTCGATTTATTTGTGCGCGACGGTGAGCTTTTGGTGCTGGTCGGACCGAGCGGATCGGGAAAGACCACCATCCTGAGGCTCATCGCGGGGCTCGAGCAACCCACGAGCGGAACGATCCGGATTGCTGGACGAGATGTGACGGCGCTGGTGCCGCGGGAGCGCGACCTGGCAATGGTCTTCCAGCAGCTGGGGTTGTACGGGCACCTCAGCGTGCACGAAAACATGGCGTTTGGTTTGCGACTTCGGCAGAAAGGAGGATGGTTGGCAGTTGGTTCGGGCGAGCGATTGACCGCAGCCCAGATCGACGAGCGGGTCCGCGAAGCGGCTTCCATGCTGGGGATTACTCCCCTTTTGCAGCGAAAGCCAGCGGAGCTTTCCGGCGGTCAGCAGCAGCGAGTGGCCCTGGGACGCGCGATCGTTCGGCGGCCGCAGGCAATGCTGCTGGATGAACCACTGGCGAGCCTGGACGTGCCGACGCGGCTGGCGCTGCGGCGGGAGCTGAAGCGGCTGCACGGCGAACTGGCGAGGACGATGATTTATGTGACCCACGACCAGGCGGAAGCCATGGCCCTGGGTGACCGGATCGCCGTCATTCGCGATGGTGGCATCGAGCAGCTCGGCACGCCGCAGGAGATTTACGAGCGTCCAGACAACCGGTTTGTGGCGGGATTCTTTGGTTCGCAGGGGATGAATTTTCTCCCCGTGAGTCAGGAATCCTCGGGCCAGGTCAGGCTGCTGGGCGCAAGGCCGGAAGATATTCGGCTGGTGGAACCAGGCCTAACGGCCGACGGGCAGGTCATGAGTTTGGGATTGGCGACCGTGATCGACGTTGAGGATTTGGGAGAAAGCACCTTTGTGCGACTGAGGCTGGAAATCAACGGACTAACGGAAAACGGCGCCAGCGGCAACTCAGAGTGGGTCTGCCGCGGCGAGCCGAATGGAGTCGTAAGGATCGGAGAACGAAAACAGGTGCTCATCCCGCGGCAGCGGGCGCACTGGTTTGCAGTGGATAGCGGGGAGCGATTCGAGGCGGAGACAGCGGGCAGTTAACGATACAAGTGCGTGAGGGCCGATTCGGCCGGAGAGGAAGAAATGAATCCAAGCGATATGTTGCGGATGGTGGATTCGATTCACCGCGACAAGAACATCGAGAAGGAATTGGTGTTCCAGGCGATCGAGGCCGCGCTGGTCACTGCCGCCAAGAAGCACTATGGCGAGCTGTCGGACGTCCAGGTCTTGATCGACCGCGAGACGGGGGCGGTATCCGGCAGCCACGACGGCACGGTCCTCGACCCGGAAGAAATCAGCGGCCGGATCGGCGCCCAGACCGCCAAACAGGTGATCATCCAGAAGATTCGCGAGGCGGAGCGGGACCAGCTCCTGGAGGAATATGGACAACAGATCGGTCAACTGGTCACCGGCGTGGTCACGCGGGCCGAAGGAGGTGCAACGATCGTCTCGCTGGGGGCGATCGAAACCATCCTCCCGCGCAGCGAGCAGATTCCAGGCGAGACGCACCACCCCAACGAGCGCGTCCGCGCGATCATCTTCGAGGTCAAGCCGCAAGGAAGCCGAGTGAAGGTCGTCCTCAGCCGCACCCGCCCGGTGTTCGTCCAGCGGCTGTTCGAGCAGGAAATTCCCGAAATTGCCGATGGCGTGATCACGATCAACGCCATCGCCCGCGAGCCGGCTCACCGCAGCAAGGTGGCCGTCTCCAGCAGCGACGCCCGCGTCGATTGCGTCGGCGCTTGCGTCGGCGTCCGCGGCAATCGGATCAAGAATATCATCGACGAGCTGGCCGGAGAGCGAATCGACATTGTCCGCTGGAGCGACGACGCCGAGACGCTGATTCGGGCCGCCCTCCAGCCCGCGGAGGTGGACCAGGTGCTGCTTTGCGACATGATTGGGCGAGCCATCGTGCTCGTTCGCGAGGACCAGCTTTCACTGGCCATCGGGCGAAAAGGGCAGAACGTACGCCTGGCGAGCAAGCTGTGCGGCTGGGACATCGAGATCATGACCAACGAGGAACTCGAAAAGCAGATCGACCGGGCTGTCGGCGGCTTCTCGCGCATCGAGGGGATGACGGAGGAACTGGCGCAGCGGCTGGTCGAACAGGGTTACCTGTCGTACGACGACCTGTCGGTGATCGAGCCCGATGCGCTGGCGGAAATGGGGGGATTAACGGAAGAGCAGGTCAATACGATCGTCGAGCAGGCGGAAGTCTTGGCCGAGGAAGCCGAACGACTGGCGGAAGCGGAGAAGGAGCGCAAGAAAATGGAGGAGGCACAAGCGGCTGCAAGTCAGCCAGCCGCACCGCCGGAGACACCAGCCTAGGGCTTCATCAAGTCAAGGGACCGAGTTGAAGCGGGAATGACATTGGTCATCGGACCTGGTGATTGGTGATTCACCTGACCCTGCCCAATTGGCAAATCCCCCACCAGCAAGGTAAATTAACGGGTCACTTCCTGCTCGCTTCGGCGGGATCAGCTCGGGGGTTGCGGTCGCCCACTCGTTGATCGGACTGTCTCCCGGTGGGCGGTCCGCCAGGGGTGAATTGTCGGGCGTGTCCGTTGGCAGGAAGGTTCAATGGCCAGTGCGCTCGCAAAGGAGATTGCGGTCATGAACAAATAATCGGAAAACCAGGTTCGCGCGACGAGAGAAAACTCGCTTCGGGCGCGCGGATGAATAGGAGGGCAAGCGTGCCCACTCGGATTTACGCGTTAGCCAAAGATTTGAAGATCGACAGTAAGGAACTGGTGGACCTCTGCACCAAGGCAGGGATTCCCGGCAAGGGTTCCGCGCTGGCCAGCCTGGAAGATGATGAAGTTGCCAAGCTGAAGTTGTTTCTCGAAAGTGCCACGACAAAACGCGCTGCCCAGTTGGGTCCTGCGCCCCTCGTCGATACCAAGACGGTACTCTCTTCCCCAGTAACCGGGACGGCGACGCTTCCTCCTCCCCCTCCGCCTCGACCTGCTCCGCTGCGTACCCGACCGGTTCCGGTTCCCGCCCCTGCGCCACCTCCCGTTCCCGCTCCCGCCGCGCCGCCCGAGGTACCGTCGCGCGAAGCGCCCCCCGTAATTTCGGCCAAGGTGGCTGAGCCGCCGGCGGCGCCCGATGCGCCCCCCTCGGCTCCCAAATTGTCCGTAGGCCGGCCCGCTGCCGGTTCACCCGTTGCCAAGTCCACGCCGCCTTCACCCGCCACGGATTTGACTCCGCAGCGCGGCGATTCATTGATTCCCAGGCGCCCCATTAAGGTCATCGATACAAAGACCAAACGCCCTGCCGAAGGCAAGCGTCTCGAAGCCCGCCCCGGCGACCGCGATCGCCGCGGTCCGCGTTTTGCCGAGATGCCCGACGTGAAGCAGCCGACTCCCGTTGCCAAAGGGAGCGAGCCCCCGGCGCAGAAGCCGGTCATCAAGCTCCCCAGCGACATCATCAAGAAGGGATCCAAAGCGCCGCTGCACGATCTTACCGCTCGGCTCGAGAAGGAACGCAAGGCCAAGATCGACGGCGACAAAAAAGGCAAAGGGGAAGGGTTGGCCGGTGCCTTGGCCGCAAAACCAGGCAAGGGGAAGAAGGGTCGCGGCGGCGAATTTGAAGGACTGGGCGATATGGCGTCGGTCCGAGCCGACCGCCAGAAGGCTCGCAAGGCCAAAGGGAAAGGCTTTGGCGAGGATGAAGATGACGTCACGCCGGCTCGCCGCAAGAAGACGCTCGTCCGCGTGAAGTCACACGGCAGCACGGCCGCCCCCCGCAAGGGAAAGGTCGTCGTTCAATTGCCGACGACCGTCCGCGCCTTCTCGGAAGCGGCTGGCGTCAGCTCGGCCGAAGTGGTGAAGGTGCTGCTCCCGCTGAATATTCTCACCAATCCGCCAATCAATTCGGCCATTCCCAGCGAGTATGTGGACCTGGTGGCGGCCGAACTAGGTCTGGACATCGAATTCAG
>DASRJP010000221.1:0-7832 GCA_035649415.1 Pirellulaceae bacterium
GTCGTCGATGAAATGGCCTTCGTCCACAACATGGTCGGCAAGACCGGCGTCCACAGTCAGGCGACGTATCTCCAGGCGACCGGCTTTCAGCTTCCAGGCTTTCCCGGGATGGGAACATGGATCAGCTACGGGCTGGGGAGCATGAACGAAAACCTGCCGACGTTTGTCGTCCTTCCCGACCACCGCGGCTTTGCGTCGAACGGCCCCAAAAACTGGGACTCGGCATTCCTCCCGGCTCAGCACGCCGGCACGATCATCTATCCCGGCCGCCAGACGCCGATTGCCGACCTGTTTCCGGGCCGCGGCGGCGAGTTCATCAATGTCGGCAGCGAGGCTGCGGCCCAGGCGCTGCTCAGCAAGTTCAACCGCGAGCATGCTTCCGAGCATCCCAGCGACGACCGGCTGGAGGCCCGCATCAAGAGCTACGAGCTGGCCGCGAAGATGCAGCTTGCCGCCCCGGAGGCGCTCGATCTGTCGGACGAGCCGGCACACATCCTGAAACTCTACGGCCTGGATCACGGCCGGACCGTGTTCGATAAAGAGATCAACGCGCTCGAAGAAACAGAGTACTTCTCGCGCAAATGCCTGGTCGCCCGGCGACTCCTCGAGCGCGGCGTCCGGTTCGTGCAGATCTGGAGCGGCAACGACAACAGCTTCCCGCGCCGCAATTGGGACTCGCACGAGGACGTCCGCCGCGATCACGGCCCGCTCGCCACAGGCATGGCGAAAGGCGCCGCCGCCCTGATTGCCGACCTCAAGCAGCGCGGATTACTCGACGACACGATCATCCTCTGGACGACCGAGTTCGGCCGCATGCCGAGCACGCAGGGGGGCAAAGGGCGGGACCACAATCCGTACTGCTTCAGCAACTGGCTGGCCGGCGGCGGCATTCGCGGCGGCACCTCGTACGGGCCGAGCGACCAGTGGGGATACAAGCCGGCCGACCGCGAGCATCCCACGACGGTCTACGACATCCATGCTACGATCCTGCATTTCCTCGGGATCGATCACACGCGCCTGACTGTGCGACACAATGGCATCGACCGGCGGCTGACCGACGTGCATGGGCACGTAATTCGCGAGCTTCTGGCGTAGTGGCGACGCTCTTGCAGCAGTAAGATGTCCGCTGCGTAGGACAGGTTTCCAACCTGTCCTAAAGATATTTGGGACAGGTTGAAAACCTGTCCTACGTTTTATGCACCGCGCTCGCTTCCAATTCGGACTGGCATCGCTCCTGTGGTTCACCGTGGGAGTCGGGGCGATCATCAACCTGCTGCTTGCCGCGGGTTCTTTGGCAGTCTTGATCAGTTGGCTCTGCCTGGCCGTTTATTACTTGGGAGCGCGGGACTTCGTTGCCGAGCGGTTCCACTGGCTGGCGGCGCTGACCGGGCTGGTGACCGTGGGCGTCTTTGCCGCCGTGTTCGTCGGCTGGCCGCTGGGGCGCGAGCAAAGCCGCGAGCAGGAGATCGTTCTGGGCCTGGCCCTGGGAGCCGTGTTGGGAAGCTGTCTGATGAGCTACGGCGTGCATCTGCTCGACCGCGTGCTGGCGGTGGTGGATCACGAGGTGTAAGCGGCACACGCCCGACGCGTCAGCGAGGGACAGTCGTCCTCTCGCGAACGACCGTTTCCCTTCGGGCTTGTCAATTGCGCCGCTAGCACGATCTTTGGCTTGCCACTCCGTCGGCCTGCGTCTAGCATCCGACTATGCACGATTTTCGCGTTCAACTCGACCTCTTCCGCGGGCCCTTGGACCTGCTGCTTTACCTCGTGCGGAAGCACGAGCTGGACGTGACCGAAATCCCGATCGCGCGGATTACCGAGCAATACTTGGAATTCCTCGACGTACTTCAGCAGCTCAACGTCGATGAGGTGGGCGAATTCTTGGAAGTGGCCAGCACGCTCGTGGAAATCAAGTCGCGGCTGGTTTTGCCGCACGGCGGCGAAGAGGCCGAGGCGATCGACGATCCCCGCGAAGACCTCGTGCAGCGGCTGCTGGAATACAAAAAATATAAGGACGCGGCCAGCATGCTCGAGGAGCGGAGCCGCGACTGGCAGCAGCATTATCCGCGGCTGGCAGACGACCTGCCGCCGCGGCAGATTGCCCCAGCCGACCAGCCGATCCACGAAGTCGAGCTGTGGGACCTGGTCAGCGCCATGGGGCGCATCCTGCGCGAAAACCGGCAGACGCGAGCGCAAGCGATCGTCTACGACGAGACGCCGATTCAGGTTTACATGCAGCGGATTCACGAGCGGATCACGCGGCAGAAGCAGGTCACGTTCTCCGAGATGTTCGAGCCGGGGATGCACAAGTCGGCAATCGTCGGCGTCTTCCTGGCGATCCTGGAGCTGGTGCGGCACCACAGCGTCCGGGCCGAGCAGGACGACCTGCACGGCGAAATCCGCATTGTGGCCGGCGAGGGCTTCGATCCCAGCAAGGAAATCACGGCGGCCGATGAATACGCCGGCAGAAAACCGCTGGCGGAGGATCTGCCGGTAAGGCCGCGGTAGCACGCCTGGACCGCGGGACGTTCACCGCGCTTACACGAGCGGCTTGTCCATTGGCGGCATTTCCACCGCGTCCTTTTCCGGTTCAGCGGGGACGGAATCCTCTTTTGGCGGCGGTCCCCCTTTGGGTGCCGCGATGAGCACCGTCACAGCACCTACAGCTACCAGGATCAATCCGGCGCCAAACAGACTGCCGCGAAGCGGCGTCATTTTGTTCCACAGCGACGGATTGAGATACATGGTGAAGAAAGTGTTCACCACGGGAGCGAAGCCAAAAATCAGCGGCGGCACGTAGTTCGGCGTGCCGCCGAAATTGAAGGCCAGAATCATGCCCAAGGCGCCCAGGGCGCCTGCCGTTCCAGCAATCAGACTCCAGAAGATGCCCCAAAACGTCCAACCATGGACGAGTCCTTCGCCCTCCTTCATTTCCATGCCCGTCGCCATCATCACCACGATCGGTCCGACGATGGCGACAAACACATAGGCAATGCCGACGCAGATGAAAGGACGCAACCGGCCGCTTTCCATCAGCATGTGCCCCTTTTGCAGCAGCGGTCCGTAAATGCCCCAAAAAATCGCCGTCCCCATGATGGAAATAATGATGGCTGGCAGATTGAAACTGGTCGGACCATGCGACATGAGCTTGAGCTCCAGACATACCGAGGCGGGAAACGAAGGGTGGGAAGGATACTTTACCAAGCCGGTACGGAACCGGCGAGGTCTCCAAGTGTTTCGGCGCCTCACCGCGACAGTGGTCAGTCCTGAACTGCGTTTCCGTTGCCGAGGTGCGCTTCGATCACCTGCGCTGCCAGCCGCCGGGCGATGGCAATCGTCTCGGGATTGCCGCTGACGTGCCGGGTCACGTAGGCCCCCTCCATAATGAGGCACAGCTCCTGAGCCAAGGCGCGCGAATCGGCCGCGCCGGCTTCGGCGGCCACAGCCCGCACGATCTCTTCGATGCCGACCTTGCTCCGCTGGGCGGCCACGTGGGCCGGCTCGTGCGGCAGCGGAAACTCCATCGACACGTTGACGAAGATGCACCCCTGGTAGTCGTCCGACTCGATGATTGTCTCGACCACGTCGAACAGTGCCCGCAACTGGCCGGCAGGTGAGTCACCGCCCCGCTGGCGCATCATCTGGCGGAAGGTTTCTTGCAGCCAGCGGTTTTGGTGTTCCAGCACTGCCAGCATCAGGTCTTCCTTGCACTCGAAGTGCTTGTAAAAGGCGGTCTTGCTGATGCCGACATCGGCCAGAATCTGGTCCAGACCGACGTTGCGAAAGCCATCGCGGTAAAACCGCTTCATGGCGGTATCGACAAGTCGCTGGCGGGTATCGGAAGGCAATGTGATCGCTCCGGAGGAAGGTTTCAGCGAAGACGTGTACCGGTAGTCAACCTTCAGGTGTACCACAAGTCAACTGACCAAACGCGTGGGTAGGGATACCGTATCACTACCCACACGTGAAATCGGCGTCACCGGAACTTCCCTGTCGGCGCTGCCCCGGCGGTGGATCACCGATAGATCACCCAAGAATCACCATTCGATTATGACTTCCCGCCCCGTCCCCTCTACCCTTGGCTGGCATGAGAAACGACTTATTGGAAGCCGCAGCGCATCGCCGACGCGTGTTGGCTGCCCCGGCGAGAACGAATCACGAACCCCCACGATGCAAGGTGTTGCCATGAAAAGAATCCTGTTCTTTGCGTACGGCGTTTTCTGCCACCTCCTGTTTTTGGTCACGTTTGCCGCCCTGGCCGCCTTCGTCGGCAATCTGCTCCTGCCCCAGACGATCGACGGACCACCGGCCGGTGGGACAATTGCCGCGGCTGTCGTCGTCGATCTGTTGCTGCTAGCCGCCTTCGCCATACAGCACTCAGTCATGGCCCGGCCGGCCTTCAAGCGGCTCTGGACGCGGATCGTTCCCACGCCGATCGAGCGTAGCACGTACGTGCTGATCTCCTGCCTGGTGACTGGACTGCTCATCTGGCAGTGGCGGCCGATTCCGATCGTCATCTGGAACGTTCAGAACACGATCGGCTGGTCGATAGGCATGTTGCTGTTTTCGGTCGGCTGGCTGTCGGTGCCTCTCGTCAGTCTGATGATCAACCATTTCGACCTGTTCGGCACCCGGCAAGTCTGGCTCTACCTCCAGGGGAAAGAGTACACGCCGCTGCCGTTCCGCACGCCGCTGGCCTACTCGTGGGTGCGGCATCCGCTTTACCTCGGCTGGGCGCTGGCCTTCTGGGCTACGCCGACGATGACCGTGGGGCATCTGCTTTTTGCCGGCGTGCTGACGATCTACATGGCGGCCGCGGCGCTGGTGGAGGAGCGCGACCTGGTGGATTTTTACGGTGAAAAATACCGGCGCTATCAGCAGCAGGTTGGAATGTTTGTGCCCGCGCTGATTTCCCGTCGTGAGGTGCCTGCCGACGAGAGTGAACTGGCGGAATCGACCTCGTAGCCGACATGAGACCATTAAGCGGCATGCGCTGGCTGGCGGCGCATTGCCGCGGTCATAAGGGCTCTCCCCACGCGGCCACGAAGCTTTCCCCGCATTTTTTGCACTTCGCCTTGCGACCCAGGTGCTCCATGGCCAGCTTGCTCTCGGCCGCGCAGCCGGGACAAGCGATCGTCACCTTGTGCGGCTCCTGCCCAGCCGTGTCCCAAACGCTCGTGGGCACGTCGGGCATCTCGATGTCGGCCGGCTCAAGCACCGTGAGCAGCTCGTGGGTCAGCGGAGCAATGCCGGCGATACGGTTGGCCAGCCGGCGGATGGCCCGCTCGAAGACGTTCCGCACGAGCCGCGCGTTGCCGAAATGCTCGTCGCGCTGGTCGAACAAGTACTTCAGCCCGAGCAGGAGTTTGGCCTGTGTCGCTCCCGGCGCCTGGTAATGATTCTTGTCGCAGAACACCTGGAAGATGCGGCCGAGCTCGCCAGGCGAGTAGTCGGGAAACGTCATCTGCGTCGCGAAGCGGCTCGAGAGGCCGGGGTTGCATTCCAACAGCGCGTCCATCGGCTCCGAATAGCCGGCGATGATTACTGCGAGCTTCTGCCGATCGTCCTCGATCCGCTTGACCAGCGCCTGCACGGCTTCCTGGCCATAGGGATCTTCCTTGGCATCGGCGACCAGGCTGTAGGCTTCATCGATGAACAAAATGCCGTCCAGCGCTTCGTCGACCTTCTTATTTGTCTTGGGCGCCGTCTGGCCGGCGTACTCGGCCACCAGACCGCTGCGATCGGTCTCGACCAGGTGACCCTTCTTCAGTGCTCCCATCGCGGCATAAATGTGGCCGACAATTCGCGCCACAGTCGTTTTGCCCGTCCCGGGATTGCCGCGGAAGACCAGGTGCAAGCTGACCGGCGTCAGCGGCAGGCCGGCCGCCTTTCGCTCGCGCTGCATGCGGAGGAAGTTCGACAGCGTGCGGACTTCATTCTTGATATTGGCCAGGCCGATCAGCCCGTCGAGCTCAGCTAGCGCTTCGTCGAGGATTTGCTGCTGCGATTTCTTCGGCGGCGGTTCGGCCGGCTGCCTACCGAGCGGCCGGTCTTCGATCGGCACCAGCTTGGGTGGCTCGAGCGATTGCAGTTGCTGATAGGTGCCGCTGTCGAGCGCAGGTCTTTCAGGCTCGTTCGTCTTCTCCAGCGGCAGCGGCCGGAAGGTGCACTCCAGCTCCTGGCGAATGGACTGGAGCGCCGACGTCTCACCGGGCGTCACGCTGCCGTCCGCCTTGGCCACCAGGTTGGCGATCCGCAGCACCAGCGTCTCGAGTTCCGGAATTCGCTCCCGCAGCGGCGGCAAGCGATCGAAGGGGCGAAACAGGCTGTACCATTTCAGCGCGGCTGACGAAGTGGAAACGTGGAGGACGGTTTCGCGCAGCTCGTCGCCGAATAGCGACTTTCCCCACACGTGCTCAAACACCGTTTGGGCAAAAACCTGCTCCGGCTGGTTCCAGCGGAGATCGGCTTCGGCGACGGACGTGTAGATTTTCAGCAGCAGGCCGGCATGCAGGTCGGCCATCGTTAGCCGAAACTTGGCGGGATCCGCGCCGAGCTGGCCCGGACACTCGAGCACTGCCTGCTCCGCCGCATCGCGATAGAGCCGCGCGCATTCGTCGATCGCCTGGCGAAATTCGCCCAAGAGATCGGCAAAATTAGCGGGATACATGCGGCGCGTCGTCACTGCCCAGGGAGCGAAAACGACCCGAGTGATTGTATCCGCAGATGACGCAGATTTCGCAGAGGGAAAAGGCGAATCCGCCACGGGGACGTTTGCGTCCCCGGCAGCGACGCTGTTTTGCTACAATCGCCTTCATACACGAACCAATCATTGCTCCCAGGCATCCAGCCATGTCGCCAGAAGCGAAAGCAAAAGAACTGGGCGTCACGTTCCCTGACCAGGCCCGCGGGTACCTCAACCTTTGCGCCAGGACGGGCAATCTGTACATGACCAGCGGCCACACCAGCGATACCAAAGGAATCCTTGGCGCAGGTTTGTCGGTCGAGCAAGGGTATGAAGCAGCCAAACAATGCGCGGTGAAAATCCTCCAGTCGGTCCACCGGGTCCACGGAACGCTGGACGGCCTGCGCGTGGTGAAGGTCCTTGGCTGCGTATACTCCGATCCAAAATTCACCGACCAGCATCTGGTGATCAACGGCGCCAGCGACCTGCTGCACCAGATCTTCGGCAAGGAAGGCGACGGCTATCACGCCCGCAGCGCGCTGGGGTTTGCGGCACTTCCCACCGGGGCGGCGGTGGAGGTGGAAGCCGTATTTGAGATCAAGGGAGCGTGACGCAAATGTCGAGCGCGGAGCGCCGGGCACCCGCGACAGCGGGTCGGCGAAATGCGGCAGCGGCCGCCGCTGCGCGGCATACCAACCGCATCGCACTCCTTCTTTCGCTCGCGGCGGGCGTTCTTCTCTGGGCTTCGTTTCCGCCGCTCAATCTGTGGCCACTGGCCTGGATCGCACCCGTGCCGTGGCTCTGCCTGGCGCGCTTTCCGGGACGGTTCACGCGGCGAACGTATGCCTGGATTTATTTGGGTGGTTTCGTCCACTGGCTGGCGATGCTCGAGGGAATCCGCCTGGCACATCAGTGGCTGATCCTGGGCTGGATTGCCCTGGCCTGGTACCTGGCGTTCTATACGCCGCTTCTCGTCTGGCTGTGCCGCGTGGCCGTGCAGCGGTTGAAAGTGCCGCTGGTCGTGGCGGCGCCGGTGGTGTGGGTGGGTTTGGAACTGGCTCGTGGGCATTTTTTGACGGGATTTTCCGGAGGACTTTTGAGCCACACGCAGGTCGCTTGGACGAGCCTTCTGCAAATCTCTGATATG
>DASRJP010000222.1:0-13468 GCA_035649415.1 Pirellulaceae bacterium
TACGTCGATGATGAGGGGCGGACGAAGATGGTCCCCAACGCGCTCGGGGAAATCCTCACCCCCAGCTACGTGCTGTTCGAGGACGACGCGGTCATCGTCGGCAAGGAAGCCCGCAAGCACGCCGCGATCCTGCCCGACCGCGTGGCGTATCTGGTCAAGCGAGACATGGGGCAAAAAGTCTACTCGCGGCCGATCATGGGGAGCTATATGCCGCCGGAGGTCATCCAGGCGTGCATCCTGCGGCAGCTTCAAGCGGATGCCGCCAAGGTCGTTCCCGGCCGCTTTCAGACAGTGATTACGGTGCCGGCCTATTTCGACGAGACGCGGCGGCGGGCGACTGCCGAGGCGGGACAAATGGCCGGGCTGGACGTGCTCGACATCGTCAATGAACCGACCGCCGCGGCACTCTCATTTGGCGAGGCGCTTGGATACCTGACGTCGCAGGGTCAGGCGAAAGAATCGATGCGCGTCTTGGTCTACGACCTGGGCGGCGGCACGTTCGACGCTACGCTTTTGGACCTGTCGCCCGGGCAATTCCGAACGATCGCCACGGATGGCGACGTCCGGCTCGGCGGCCATGATTGGGACGCTCGGCTGGCGGACTACGCGGCGGCGGAGTTCATTCGCCAGCATGGGACGGACGCCCGCGAACACCCGGTCACCTACCACAAGCTGCTGATCGACGCCGAAGAAGCCAAGCACGCCCTGACCGTGCGGACAATGGCCAAGCTCGGGATCGAACACTTCGGGAACAAGACCGAAGTCTCGGTGACGCGGACCCAGTTCGAATCGATGACCGCCGATCTTTTGCAGCGGACCAGCCACACGGTGCGGCAGCTCCTTAATGCGGCCGGCGCCAAGTGGAAGGACGTCAATCGTATTCTGCTCGTCGGCGGATCGACGCGAATGCCAATGGTCGCCAAAATGCTCCGGCAGGTGTCCGGCGTGACCGCCGAGCAGAAGGTCAATCCGGATGAGGCAGTAGCTCGCGGAGCGGCGCTGTACGGGGCGTATCTTTTGGGCAAGCGCGGGCCGCAGCCCGCGGCAGCGAACTTCTCCGTTACCAACGTCAACGCCCACAGCCTTGGCGTCCGCGGCATTGATCAGGCGACCAAGATCAAGCGAAACTCGATCCTCATCAAGAAGAATACGCAGCTCCCAGCAGCGGCCAGCAAAAAGTTCGTCACCAAGATGGCCAATCAGACGTCGCTCGCGATCCAGGTCCTGGAAGGGGAAAGTCTCAACCCGGACGAGTGCATCACCGTCGGCCAGGCCCTCATTCGCGATCTGCCTCCGGGACTGCCGGAGGGTTATCCCGTCGAAGTCACGTTCGCCTATGGCACCAACGGGCGGCTGAACGTGCGCGTGCTAGTTCCCGGTACGAATGTGGAGAAGCAGCTCGACTTCGTCACCGACCGGCAAAAATTCGTGATGAGCCAACTGCCGCCGGCGCGTCCGCAATGAGTAGTAGGCACACTCCGCGTACCGTATTCTGTAGCAGGCACACT
Source organism: Pirellulaceae bacterium (assembly GCA_035649415.1). Taxonomy (GTDB): domain Bacteria; phylum Planctomycetota; class Planctomycetia; order Pirellulales; family Pirellulaceae; genus DATKDU01. The sequence continues at coordinate 1,509 of DASRJP010000222.1, forward strand.
CCGCGTGCCGTCGCCGCTTACCGGAGACCCATCCATGGCGCGGATCGCACTGTTTGTCGCGATAGTCTTATCCGCCGGTTCGATTCTCGCCCAGGAAGCCACACGGAGTGTGCCTGCTACAAAGACCCAAGTCTCCATCGTCGGCGACGCCTTCCACATCAACGGCCGGCCGACGTACGAGGGGCGGACGTGGAATGGCCACAAGATCGAAGGGCTGCTCCTCAACAGCCGGATGGTGCAGGGGATTTTCGATGACCTGAATCCCGACACGGTCAAAAACTGGGCCTATCCCGACACCGGCAAGTGGGATCCCGAGCGGAATACTCGGGAATTCATCGCCGCGATGCCGAGCTGGCGCGAGCACGGCCTGTTGGCGTTCACAATCAATTTGCAGGGAGGTAACCCGCGCGGCTATGGCAGCGACCAGCCGTGGCACAACTCGGCGTTCACGCCGGAGGGAAACCTGCGTCCCGAATACTTCCAGCGGTTAAAGCAGATCATCGACAAGGCGGACGAGCTGGGCATGGTGATTATCCTGGGCGTCTTTTACTTTGGCCAGGACCAGCGGCAGGAGGATGAGGATGCCGTCAAGCACGCGCTCGATCTTACCGTCCAGTGGGTTTTTCATCGTTACAAGAATGTTCTTATCGAAATTAACAATGAGTGTAACGTCCGGTACGACCATTCCGTCCTTACGCCCGAAGGCGTTCATGAGTTGATCGAGCGCGCCCAGGACCGCCATCGCGACGGTTGGCGGCTCCTCGTCGGCACGAGCTACGGCGGCGGCGCGATTCCCAAGGAAAATGTCGTCCGCGCTTCCGATTTTCTGCTGTTGCACGGCAATGGCGTCGGCGATCCCAAGCGGATCGCCGAGATGGTGCGCCAGACGCGAAAGGTGCCCGGATACCGGCCCATGCCGATCTTGTTCAACGAGGACGACCACTTCGACTTCGACAAGCCCGAGAACAACTTCACCGCGGCCGTCGGCGAATATGCCTCTTGGGGTTACTTCGACTTCCGCATGAAGGGCGAAGGCTTCGACGATGGCTACCAGAGTGTGCCGGTGAACTGGGGTATCTCCAGCCCGAGGAAAAAGGCGTTTTTCGCAAAACTAAAGGAGATCACCGGCGGCAACCAGAAAGCGCTCCCGCCGAACGAATCGCAGGGCGCCGTCTTTCCCGCCAAGACGTGGGAATCGGTCGAGCCGGCCACCGTCGGCCTCGATGCCGACAAGCTCAAAGAACTCGGCGAACTCGTCGGCGGGCGCGGCTGCGTCGTTCGTCACGGCAAACTGGCCTACAGTTGGGGCGATCCCGCCAAGAGCAGCGACCTGGCCAGTGCCGCCAAGCCGGTGATCAGCACGCTGATGCTGATGGCGGTCGCGGAAGGGAAAATCGAGTCCCCCGACAGTCTGGTTGCCGATTTCGAACCGCATCTCAAGGAACTCAACGGCGGCAAGGACGCGGCCATCACCTGGCGTCATCTCGCTTCGCAAACTTCGGGCTACGGGCTGACGGAAGAACCCGGTGCGGCCTATGCCTACAACGACTTTGCGCTGGCACTCTATTATCAGGTCCTCATGGGTAAGGTCTTCGGCGCAACCGGAACCGACGTCATGCAGAGCCGCATCGTGCTCCCGCTGGCCTTTGAAGATCGCTGCGAGTTCGACTGCCTGGGTCGCGATCGTCCCGGCCGCTTGTGCATGTCGATGCGGGATTTCGCCCGCTTCGGCCTGATGTATCTCCGCGGCGGTCAGTGGAACAGCAAACAGATCCTCCCGGAAGTGCTGACGAATCTGGCAGTTACCAGCCCCATTGCCGCCGACATACCGCTGACGGCCGAAAAAGACGCCGCGATGCTCCCCGGCCAAAAGAGCATCGGGGGCGGCAAGAGCATTACGCGTGTCGGCCCGGGCTACTACAGCTTCAACTGGTGGCTGAACGCCAAGGACAACCAGGCACGCCGATTTTACGCGGCACTACCCGCCGATGCGTATGCCGCCGTCGGCCACGGCGGCCAAAAGATGTTGTGGATCGTTCCCAGCCTTGATCTCGTCGTTTGCTGGAACACCGACCAGGTGAAGGACCACGATCTGAGCCCAAGCGACCCGGACACGCTGTGCAATCAGGCAGCCCGAATTCTGATGCGCGGAGTCAATTCGCGGCCCTGAGAGGGGCACGCTGTTTGGTGCCGCCAATTGCGGAATCCCGCAAACAAAACGAAAAGACCGCGGGCCTCCTGGCTGTTGGGGTTCGCGGTAACACAGGAGACCCGCGGCATAGGTTGCAGCCTGTCGAGGTTGCAGGCCGCAATTCGTATCGTTCGAGTTGTGCAGAAGAGTCAGGTTCAGGATGAACTGTTCTCTCCTACCTCCCTAAGCACGGAACCGGGTGTAAATCGGACGCCACGGCAGCTTCTTTTTTCGGAAACCCGCAAACCATCTGGGCTTGCAGCAGAGACAGCGTCAGAATCAATGGCAATTCAGCTTGGGCAGGCGAAAAGATGGCGGGCGCAAGTTTTTTTGGATCGAAAACTTCGCCGCAAGAGAAGATTTTTTGCTTTGCAACCTTTCCATTGGCGCAAGCGAGCTAGCTGACCAGTTCCGGCACGACGCTGCCGTAGACATCCGTCAGCCGATATTTTCGCCCCTGAAAGGTGAACGTCAGCCTTTCATGGTCCAGTCCAAGCAGATGCAAGATCGTGGCCTGAAGGTCATGGACGTGGACCGGCCGTTCGGCGGTGTGAAAGCCCAACTCATCGGTGGCGCCTAATGTTTGGCCCGGTCTTGTGCCGCCACCGGCGAGCCACATCGAAAAGGCCTGCGGATGGTGGTCGCGACCTTGAGAGCGGCCCAGGGACGCATTCGACTCGACCATCGGCGTTCGTCCGAATTCGCCCCCCAGACAACGAGCGTGTCATTCAAAAGGCCTCGCTCTTTCAGATCGACCAGCAGGGCCGCGGCCGGTTTGTCGGTCAGTGCGCACTGCGCCTTCACTCCTCCAGCGACGTCGCTGTGGTGGTCCCACGCTTCGTGAAACAGCGAAACAAAGCGCACTCTTTGAGAAAAAAGCGCCGCGCGCGCAGCGCGGCTGCCTCGGCGGCCTTGTTGGGGCCGTGAAAGCCGGCGTTTCGCTGCGGCCGCAGGGGTACGGAAACCTCATACCAAAAAACGCTGTGCTGCTAGCGGGTGAACTCCAAATTACCAGTCCTCGATCCAGTTTGGCAGCCATGAAACAGACGTTCCATGAGCCGATTGGTTGGCCTGACCGTCATTGGCGGGCCAGCGCCAGCTCGTTCGCATCGCTTTTGACAGCAGCGGTACCTGCTGCTATTCTTCGCCCCCGCGCCGGGGCTAGTCCATTTTCGGGTGCCCTGTGGAGAACTCCAACTTTCCCATTCCAATTCGTCAACTCATGAGCAACCGCCAAGCCATCCGCCCCGATTCTTCCACTGCCGGCTGCGTGGTGGTCGTAGGCCCCAGCACCGATTGCTGCGACGTGATCGAGACGGCGCTGTGCAGTCGCGGCTTGAGGGCATTTTCCGCTCCGGGGGCCCGCGCGGGATTGAGGCTGATTCGCGACCATGATCCGGCGGTGGTGGTGCTCGACGGCGAGGGCCTCGGACCGGATGACGGCGGGCTGACAGCCGAGCTACAGTCGCAACTTGCGGGCCGGCACACGGCTCTCATCGTGCTGGGACGCGTGGGGGACAAGGGACTGCTACCCCGTCAGGTCGTGGCGAAACCCTACCACTTTGCCCCGCTGATTCATACAATCGAAGAGCTAGCAGCGAAAGCGGCGTAAACGCCATGGCGATTCACACAGGCCCATGATCCGGCGTTTGCGGCGGCCGCTCTGCGGCAAGAGCAATCGGCCTCATTGGCTGCCCGGCTGCTGGCAAGGAATGCTGCAATGGCCACGCTGTTCGTCATGCAAGGGAAGGATCTCGGCAAGAAATTCGATCTCGAGGGGGAAGTTATCTGCATCGGCCGCGATGGCTCGAACCAGATTCAAATTGCCGACGGCGAAGTCTCCCGCCAGCACGCCCAGATTCTCCGCGACGAACAGGGCTATCTGCTTGTAGACCTGGGAAGCTCGAACGGCACGTTCGTGGACACGGAGCGGATCAAGGAAAAGCGGCTGAAGACCGGGGACCGCGTCCTGCTCGGCCGGTCACTGCTGGTATTCACCGAATCCGACGGCCAGAGCGAGGATCAACTGGCCCACGACGTTGACATCGTCGCAGCAGCGCGGCCCGAAGGATCGCGAATTCTCAAATCGGTGAGCCAGGAGGAGGGGAGCCAGGTCTTCCGCGTCCCCGACGCAGCCGACAGTCCCTGGCTGGCCCGCGCCCGCAGCAATCTCCAGGTGATGTACAGCACCGCGCTCGCCGTCAGCCACACGCTGGACATCAACCAGCTCTTGAGCCGGATCCTCGATCTGATCTTCGAATGGGTCCAGGCCGACCGCGGTCTGGTCATGCTGGTCAACCAGGAGACGGGAGAAGTCGAGCCGGCGTCCAGCCGCAATCGCAAAGGGGTGCGGGGCGATGCCCGCCTGACGATCAGCCGCACCATCCTCGACTTCGTCATGCAACGCAAGGAGGGCGTGCTCACCAGCGACGCCCGCGACGATCAGCGATGGCAGCCAGGCCTATCCATTGTGACTGCCGGCGTTCGCGAGGCGATTTGCGTCCCCATGCAGGGGAGATATGGCATCGTCGGCGTGATCTACATCGATACGTACACGCCGCCGGGGAAGGTCGCCGTGCTTCCGACTCCCAATCGCTTCACCGAGGAGCACCTCAAACTGATGGTCGCCATCGGACACCAGGCAGCACTCGCCATCGAGGACACGTCGTATTACTCCGCGATGGTCCAGGCGGAGCGGCTGGCGGCCATGGGCCAGACGATCGCCACGCTCTCCCACCATATCAAGAACATCCTCCAGGGTATCCGAGGCGGCAGCTACTTGATCGACGAAGGGCTAAAGGGTGAGGACAACGACATGGTGCGCAAGGGGTGGCGCATCGTGGAAAAGAACCAGGAAAAGATTTCGAACCTGGTGATGGACATGCTCACGTTCAGCAAGGAGCGAGAGCCGGACCTCGTCCCCACGAATCTGAACGACATCGTCGGCGACGTGGTGGAGCTGATGCAGACGCGAGCCAAGGACGCGGTGGTCGCGCTCCAGTGGCATTCCCACGACAATCTGCCGCAATTCACGTTTGATCCTGACCTGATGCACCGGGCGATCCTGAACGTGATCACCAACGCCATCGACGCCAGCGACCACCAGGAAGGCACAGGCCGGGTGGAAGTGCACATCGAGTATGCGCCGGGGGACCAGACGGTGCGCATCGTCGTGGCCGACAATGGCGAAGGAATCGCCCCCGACGATCTGAAACGCATTTTTTCGGTCTTCGAATCGCGCAAGGGGGCCCGCGGCACCGGCTTGGGTCTACCGGTCAGCCAGAAGATCATGCGCGAGCACGGTGGCAACGTGGTCGTCGAAAGCACGCCCGGGCAAGGAAGCAAGTTCATGCTTGAGCTTCCCGCCCGTTCGCTGGAAGATTCCAGCGTGGCCCGCAAGCTGGCGGAAGAGGAAATCCCGCCGCCGCTGCCGAAGCTCGATGCGGCCACGTAGGACAGGTTTTCAACCTGTCCATTTCTCGCATCGGAGCAGCCGCGGATCAACGTGCCGCCTCCGCGATCCCGACAGGCACAAATCGCCCCCGGCTGTTCCTTCAACCGGGGGCGTATCTAGCGGCCGTCGCGGCAGTGCCGATCAGGCCAAGACTCTGATGACGACTCCCGAACCAACGGTATGGCCCCCTTCGCGGATCGCAAAGCGAGCGCCGTCGGCCAGCGCCACCGGTTGCTGAAGCGTGACGCCGAGCTTCACGCCATCGCCAGGCAGCGCCAGATCCGCGCCGCCGAGCAGAACCGCCTCGCCGGTGACGTCGGTCGTGCGGAAGAAGAACTGCGGGCTGTAGCCGCTGAAGAACGGGGTGTGACGCCCGCCTTCGCTCTTATCCAGCACGTAGACCTCCGCCTCAAAGCGGCGGTGCGGCGTGATCGATGCCGGCGCCGCCAGCACCTGGCCGCGCTGCACCTCGTCGTACGCGACGCCCCGCAAGAGGCAGCCGACGTTGTCGCCAGCGAGGGCTTCCTCAAGGATTTGGCCGAAGGTCTCGATCTGCGTCACCACGGCGGTCCGCGGCTCATCGGACAGGCCGACGATCTCGACCGCCTCACCAACGCGCAGAACCCCCTGCTCGATCTTACCGGTAACGACCGTACCGCGCCCTTCGATCGAGAACACGTTCTCAATCGGCAAGAGCAGCGGCTGGTCGATCGCCCGCGGCGGATCGGGAATGGCCGTGTCGAGTGCGCTGAGCAGCTCCTCGACGCAGCGGGTCTTCTCGGGATCGGTGGGGTTTTCCAGCGCCAGCTTGGCCGACCCGCGGATCACCAGCACCTTCTCGCCTGCATAACCGTACTGCGTCAGCAGCCCGCGGAGGTCCATTTCCACGAGGTCCAGCAGTTCGGGATCGGGCGCCAAGTCGCACTTGTTCATGAATACGACCAGGTGTGGCACTCCGACTTGCCGCGCCAGGAGCACGTGCTCGCGCGTCTGGGGCATCGGCCCTTCAGCGGCGCTGACGAGCAACACCGCGCCGTCCATCTGGGCCGCGCCGGTAATCATGTTCTTGATGTAGTCGGCGTGGCCGGGGCAGTCGATGTGCGCGTACATTCGCTGCGGGGTCTCATAGCGGACGTGAGCCGCAGTAATGGTGACGGTCTTGTTCTTGTCACGGACGATCCCTCCTTTCGCGATTTCCTGGTAGCTCTTGAACTCGGCCAGACCCTTTTCGCTCTGTACGCGCAAAATCGCGGCAGTCAGCGTGGTCTTGCCATGGTCGATATGACCGATGGTTCCGACGTTGACGTGGACTTTCTGACGAACAAACATCTCCTTGGCCATTGCATCCTCCTTTCAACGAGTGATAAGGCACTGGAGAAGCAAAGCAAAGACCGCCTGCCTGCTATGCTGTCGCGGCTTGCCAGGCAGCGGTTAGAGGACACAGGCAGCGGCTAGACGCCTTGCCGGCGCGAGCGCGAAATTGCGACGCGCGGTTTGAGACAGACAGGTGCGCGCAGCCGGAGGTTCAAGCCGAGAATAAAGGGCCTCGAAAGGGATGCCAGCAAGTCTGCATGCCGTAAGGCATTGCTGGCGGTCGGCTAGGCGACCTGAGGCGTCGCGGCGCGCACTGGGCTGGTCGCGACGTAGATATTGCCGCTCTCGACGATGACCGCGTACGAAGCCACGTCTCTCCTTGAGGGATCGAGGCTGCACCCGGTGCAAGCGTGGAAGGTCCACCCGTGCCAGGGGCAAGTGACGACGCCGTCTTCAATCGTCCCTTGAGCCAGCGGACCCCCTTCGTGCGGGCAGTCGTTGTCGATGGCGACGATCTTCCCGCCCACGCGAAACACTGCGATCTCTTTGCCGCCAACTTCCACTGCGTAACCTTGACCCTCGGTCACCTGGTCCTCGCGGCAGGCAAACACGAATCCATCGATCCGCTGTGCTTCGGCTGCCTGTGGAGCGACAATTTTGGCTTGCTCGGTCGCTGGTTCATCGCGGTCGCTCTCCAGCCGCGCGAAATGCCGCCGCAGGCCGGCGCACGATGGACAGAAGACTGGCGGGTCTTCCCCCAAGTGCCGATGGTTGCAGTTTTCGCATAACCAGATCGGCGGCGAGTATTCACCGTCGCCGACTTTGGCTGCTTCCTGATTTTTGAGTTCCTCACGCCAATACGTGCTAAATGTCTGTCCTGGCCGGTGTTTGAGATAGTATTGCCGGATCACGTCCTCGATAACAATTGGCAGTTGGTGTACATCGACGCTCATCTTGTACGGCAGAGCCAGGTGCATTTGCCCGGCAATGCCGCCGCCGAGATAGATGTCAAAACCTTCGCACGTGCCGATCAGCCGCCGCACGCGCACCCCCTTGAGGCCGATGTCGGCCGTGTGGTGCTGGGCGCAGCTCGACGGGCAGCCGCTCATGTGGATGCGAATGCCGTGGAGGGTCACCGCCCGCTTGCGGAGGGCCTCGATGAGCTGAAACATGTGCCCCTTAGTCTCGGTCACCGCGATGTTGCAAAACTGCTTGCCAGTGCAGGCGACCGTATTGCGGGAAAGCGAATCGGCGTGTGGGCTCAGTCCCAGTGCCGCGGCAGCCGTCGCGGCGGCGTCTTTGAAACCGGTGGGAATGTCGAGCACCATAATCCCTTGCTCGGCGGTTGTCCGCAGATTGCCGCTCCCCCAGCGCTTGGCCAGAATGCCGAGCCCTTCAAGCTGCTGCCACGAGAGCCGTCCGAGCGGTATGCAGATTCCCATCGCCCAGCGTGCTTGTTCGTTCTGACGGAACCAGCCGACCAGGTCGTCATAGCCGCTGGGGGGTTGTGGCTCTTTCGGGCACGGCTCCAGCGGAAAATCGAGCCGCTGCTCCAGTTCGGCGAGCACGCCGCCGATGCCAATCTGCTCGACGAGGTAACGCAGGCGGGCTGCGTCGCGCCGTTCGCGCGAGCCCTGCTCGCGAAACAAATCGAGAATCGCTCGCGTCACCGGCACCACCTGCTCCGGCCGGACCAGCACCGGCAGGTGCCACGCCAGATGCGGGTTCTGACCCTGCGTTCCGGCCAAGAGCACTTGAAAGGCGATCTCCCCCTCTTCGGTCTCGGTCGCCAGATAGCTGATGTCCTGCGACCAGTAGTGCGAGGCGTGTTGCGCCGCCCCGCTCATGGCGATGTTCACCTTCCGCGGCAAATTGGAATAGGTGCGGCTCCCCAGGAAGAGATTGGTGACTTCGCGGCACAGGGGGCGCGTGTCGATCAGCTCGTCGGGATCAACGCCGGCCAGCGGAAGGCCAAAAACATTGCGAATGTTGTCGTGACCCGTCTGCTTCGTTGATATGCCGACGGCTTCGAGGCGCGCCAGGGCCTTGGGTACATGGTCGATCGCCAGTCCCTGCACTTGAAGGTTGGCCCGCGTCGTCACGTCGGCAATGCCATAGCCATATTCGTAGGCGATGTAGGCGATCTCTTTGGCCTGCGCCGCCGTCAGCTCGTTGGCGGTGAGTCGGATGCGGAGCATGTACGTCCCCTCGCCGTCGCGCTTGCGATAGAAGACGCCGTACCACTTCATCCGCTCCAGCTCCGCGTCGTCGATGGCTTTCATCGGCGTGCTTTTTGCCGCGTAGTCAAGCACATTCGGCCAGACGTCGAAGCCGTGCTTTTCCGCTTTCCACTGTTCGACTTTGTTCATCGTTCACTTCCTCATGACACGAAACGGCGCCAGTCGCGATCCGTGCAGCAGCTCGGCCGGGGATTGCTCCGGTTGCACATGCGCCTTCTCGACGTGTACCGCGCAGTGCTTCAGCTCTGGCTGCTTGGCCACGCGGCCGATCGCGCTGATCGTCAGGTAGTTGGCCGCATTGCCGGGAGCGAACTGGTCCCCCCAGTGCATCGGCAGAAATAGCACGTCGGGGGGAACGCGGTCGGTCACCGCGGCCTTGATCTGCACGGTGCCGCGGCGGCTGGTGATCTGGACCAGTTCGCCGTCGCCGACGCCAAGCTTCTCGGCCAGGTCGGGATGCAGCTCAACAAACGGCTCGCTGTCGCGCCGCCAGAGCTGTTTGGACTTGGCGGTGCGGGTGAGCGTATGCCAGTGGGAATAGACGCGGCCGGTCGTGAGCACCAGCGGGAATTCATGATCGGCCGCTTCCTTCGGCGGCAATGACGACCGGAAGAGAAACACGGCCTTGCCGTCGCCGTGCGCAAAGCGACCGTCTTGATACAGCCGCGACGTTCCCGGATGGTCCTCCCTGGGGCAGGGCCACTGGAGATTTTTGTTTTGCTCGAGCCGCGCGTAGCTCATCCCCGCCATGTCGCACGGCCGGCCGGCAGACAGGCCGATCCACTCATTCCATACCTCGCCGGCGTCGTTGAAATCGAAGCCGGATAGTCCTAATCGCTGTGCCGCCTTGCACAGAATCTGCCAGTCCGGCAGCGCAGCGCCCGGGGGCTCGACGAGTTTTTCGCTGTGAGCGACCATTCGCTCGCTGTTGGTGCTGACCCACTCCCGTTCGGCCCAGCTTGCAGTCGGGAGGACGATGTCGGCCAGCCGCGTCGTCTCTGTCGGATGAAATGCGTCCTGCACGACGACCAGTTCCGCCCTGGCCAGCGCCCGCCGGATGTGATGCAGATCGGGCAGGCTCACCGCGGGATTCGTCGCAGCAATCCAAATCGCTTTCAGCCGCCCCGTCTCCAGCGCGCGGAACATCTCGACCGCGGTCAGCCCGGGTTTGTCGCTGATTGTTCCTGGCGGCGCGTCCCAGTAGCGCTCCACTTCCGCACGGTGCTCGGGATTGTCCACGAACCGATAGCCGGGAAGTTGATGCGTTAAGAGGCCGATTTCGCGGCCCCCCATCGCATTGGGCTGTCCGGTTAGCGAGAAGGGCCCGCAGCCCGGCTTGGCGATCGAGCCGGTCAGCAGGTGCAAATTGATCAGGCTGTTGATCTTCCACATCCCTACGGTGCTCTGCCCCAGCCCCATGCAATAGAAGCTGAGCCAGCGGCGGCTGGCGTCGAGCCACTCCGCCGCCCGCTCGACGTTATCCCTCACAACGCCGCATTCGTTGCACAGGCGGTCGATGTCGAGTCGCGCCAGTGCCGCGGCGTAGTCGTCAAACCCGCGGCAGTGTTCGCGGGCAAACGACTCGTCCGTTCCGCCGCGCTGCCAGATGGAACAGGCCAGCGCATTGAGCAGCGCGATGTCTGTCCCCGGTCGCACGGGCAGGTGCAAATCGGCCTGCTCGGCGGTCGCGGTTCTCCGCGGATCGGCGACGATAAGCTTCAATTCGGGATTAGTCTTGCGAGCCGCCTTGATCCGATCGAACGTTACCGGATGGGCATCGGCCATGTTCGAACCGGCGATGAAGACCGTGTCGGCCAGCTCGATGTCGTCGTAGCAGGTCGGCGGACCGTCGCTGCCGAGGCTGCTGCGATACGCCGCCACGGCGGTCGCCATGCACAGGCGGCTATTAGAGTCGGTATTGTTTGTTCCCAGTCGCCCCTTGAAGAGCTTCACCGCACAGTACACCGCGGCACTATCGAGCTGGCCGCTGCCGTAGAAGGCGACCCGATCTGGGCCATGATCGCGGATGATCTCGGCCAGTGAGCGGGCAAGCGTGTCGAGCGCCGCATCCCACGACACCGGCGCCAGCTCGTGCTGCCGACTGCGACGCATCAGCGGCTGGGCCAGCCGGTCGTGAACATCGACAGTTTGGTCTAGCGTCGCCCCTTTCGCGCAGATGCCGCCGCGATTGGCAGGCGCTTCAGCCCCTTTGACGCGCAGCACCTTGCCGTAGCCGACGTCGGCCCACAAACGACAGCCAACGCCGCAGTAAGGACAGATCGTTTCACCGTAGGAAGCACGGTGATCGAGTTGTTGCATGCCCAGGCGCTGACTCCTCCCCGCCGTGAGAATGGCATTCTGCAAAGCAACCGGCGTGCCTTGCCGCAAGTTGCTGTGCCGCTTGAAGCCGAGCGCGAAGATTTGCGCGCTGGCTGTGCAGTGCTCGCCGCGCCGCTGGGCACCACCACGCTCTTAGCCGGAGGGCAACGCCCTCCGGAATCGAGCGCGCATCCGGAAAAAAGATCGGCGATTTCTTGGTCTCAACAGTGCTCCGGAGACGTCGTCCCGTGACTAAGAACACTTGCTGGCACGACATGTGCTTTTTTCCCACGCCACAACACTTGCGACCGAGGCGTCGGTGGCACGGATGGGATTCCACCCCGCGCAGCTGAGGTCTCTGTGGAGATTCAGGGCAAAGCTACCCGCATCACGCTGCTCGATTTCACATCGCCGCAGATGCGGGCTTTCCACATGTCGTGGA
>DASRJP010000223.1:0-4541 GCA_035649415.1 Pirellulaceae bacterium
GACATGACGGACCAGTCTCAGTCTCAGCACCTTGTCCGAATCCCTCTCGACCACATCCCTCGCTCCGCAAGTCTGCATTTACAGGCTGCTGACTGTAGCGATGAAGCCGAACGGGTCGATTAGTCGGTCGCATTCAGCCCGCGAAACGGCGGTCCGTCGCCCCACGTGAATGGAAAACATTGGGCGGCAAAGAGCTAGATTTGCCTGTGTAATTCTACTGGCGCGAAGTGCACACGTTCTCCGGAGGATGGCCCATGAATTTCGACAAGCCGGTTTGGTTGCTGCTCGGCGTTCCCATTCTGGCACTGGTCGCGTATGCACTCTGGGGCGAAACCGACAAGGCGCGGTTTGACCGGCTGGAGATCGGCATGAGTGCCGCCGAAGTTCGTGATGTGATCTACCCGGTACGCGGCGGAAAATACGGTCATATGCGACCCGATGTCCGCGACAACGAGATTCTGCATCTCAACGACTGCATGATCCTGACGATTTCGGACGGACTGCTGGTCCACAAGGAATGGGTTGGAAAGGACGAAGCGGACGCCGCCACATCCGGCAGGAAATAGCCGCTGCACCGCATGCAGCCGGTGATGACCGGGGACGTCAGGCCGCGCGTCGTGTCACGAGCGAACTATCCGCCGCCCTATCGCGGCTGGACCGGCCGATAACCCATGACCGCGTCGCCGCGGGTGCGGTACTGTGGAAAGCGATCTTCCAGGCGGGAGATCCGCAGCACTTCCTGGTTGCCATCGTTCATGCCGCACAGCCGCAGAGTGCCGCCAGTGGCAGCGACCCGTTTGTGCAGCTTGACCAATTCGCCCACCATCCAGCTTCTTAGCAGCCACACCTCTTCCATTTCCAGCACTAGCCGATGATTGAACGACTGCTCCATCATTCGCCAGATGGTCTCCGCCAGACCGACTTCCTGCGTGTCGCCGTGACGCGGCGGCAGCAGCCGCACGAAAAGCCAGTCCGGCCCCCGGTCCAAATCCATCATCCAACCCGGCACTACGTCCAGCACCATGATGTCGCTCCATCGTTTTGCGCCGAGAATTCGGCTAGAGACGACTTCCGCCGGGCCATCATACCTCCAAATAACGCGATTGCAACGCGCGTTAACGCGTTCTAGCGGCAGAATTTCTCGCGCCGCCGTTCCCGCGGGGCGGCCTATTGCCCGGAGCCTCAAGCCGCGCGATATTGGCGGGTCGATCCCGTCCAATTTCCGCTCGCGATGCAGGAGGTTTCCATGTCGCGCCCCAATGCCGTCACGTTCAAAGGTGCTCCCCTGACCCTCGCTGGCGAGGCGGTCAAGGTTGGGCAGCAGGCCCCCGATTTCACGGTCCATTATTTTGACGGCGGGCTGAAGACCATCAAGCTGGCCGACCTCAAGGGGAAACCAACGTTGATTAGCGTCGTCCCCTCGCTCGACACGCCCGTCTGCCAGATCCAGACCAAGAAGTTCAACGAACAGGTCGCCGCACTGGGCGACAAAATCAATGCCGTAACGATCAGCCTCGACCTGCCGTTTTCCATGAACCGCTTTTGCGGCGCCGAGAGCATCAAGTGCATGCGCGTCGGCAGCGATTACCAGGACCGCAATTTCGGCAAGAACTGGGGAATGCTGATCGAGGAGCTGAAGCTCTTGGCCCGCGGCACATTTGTGCTGGACGCTAGCGGCAAGGTCGTCCATGCCGAGACGGTTCGGGAAGTGGCCAGCGAGCCAAATTACGACGCGGCGCTCAAGGCGCTCAAGAGCCAGTTATAAGCCGTCAGGTTAGGGCCGGCCCGGGAGCCCATTCAGGGACGATAACCAGACCACCATGACCAACAGGGGCATGTCTCCAGTGGTCAGTCGGATTTGGTCATTGCTTGTTGTCCGTACCGGCTATTTCGTCTAGGCAGGCTGCAAACCTGCCCGGCGGCAAAGTTGATTTTGCTGTCGCGCCTGCCGAAGTCTCCATTGGTTGCGCAGGGACCGCGCTGCCGGAGCGAAATGCAGAGACAGATCGCAAGGCCTGTCGTCTGTCCCAGCGCGCGCAGTCCCGGTGCTAGCATCCCTCTCCCGGGCACCGGACGCATTCCGCCATGGATTTTCGACGCAGCCAGCTCGACGACCGGCGGCGACGCGTCCTGATGGAAGAAGTCGCCGTCCCCGCAGAAGGGGAACCAGCGGCGGAGTCTGCTGTCCGGCGCACCCCCTCGCGCGCCTACCCCGACGGGGCGCTGACCGATCGCCAGCTCCGCACTTGCGACCTTGTCCCCACTCGCCCGTTCGTCATCGTCGCGCTGCTCCTGGCGCTTCTCACAGGAGTGGCGGCCATTGAGACCCTCTACATCCATTGGCAAACGACTCCAGCGCCCGCTCGCGCCGCCAGCGGCGCCGCACTCGGCCGTGCCCAACTGGCGGCCATTGACCTGGCGGGCAGGGGCAATCTGGCGTCGTGGTATAGCTCGTTGCTCTTGGCCGCCGGCGCGTGCGGCGGACTCGTCATCTTCTCCATTCGTTGTCATCGGGTGGACGATTACCGGGGACGCTATCGCGTCTGGCTGTGGACCGTGGCGGCGCTCATGTGGGGCAGCCTTGACGCGGCGACGGGAATACACCAGGCGATCGGAGCGCTCATCGGCCTGGCTGCTGGCTCCGCCCCACTGGCAGACCTTGGTTGGTTGACTCTGTATCTGCTCCTGTTTGGCGCGCTGGCGGTTCGTCTGGGCATCGAGACGTGGCACGCCGTCGGCTCATTCGCCACGTTCTCGCTGTCGGCCGTGCTGTATCTGGTGGCCGGCATGACCTCCGTTGGCTGGATTCCGCTGCCGGGATTTTTGCTGGCGACGGTGCTTGAGACGACACTTGTCATGTTGGCGCATGTCGCTCTTCTGGCGGGTCTCATGCTGTACGCCCGCCACGTCCATCTCGACGCCGAGGGGAAATTGCCGCTGCGGCTGCGGACACAGGGTCACAAACCAAAACGCAAGCCTCGCAAACTAGGTGTCGTTGGCCGCGACGAAAAGGAGTCGGCTGAGGAAAGCCACGTGGCGGCGAGGGGGACTGGCACATCGCCGGCAGCGGGCAGTTCCACGTCGCGTGCGGCGACATCGTCCGGCGCGGCCGGCGTTCGTCCTGGACCGCTGGCCAGCCGCGTCGCTGCGTCGATCTCTCAGGATGACGAGGACGACGATGCCGACGACGGGGACGGTGGCAGCGAAGGCGGCGAGCGGCTGTCCAAAGCGGAACGGCGGCGGCTGAAGAAGCTGATGCGTCAGCAGCGTCGGGCAGCGTGACCTGAATGCGAAGTGCGGTCAATTCCGCGCAGCCGCGACGTTGTTGCCCTGCTAGAATCTAGGCAGGTCGAGGTCTGCCTCATGATCCACCGGTACGAGCTTGTCACTCAGTGGCAGGAGCGCCTGGCGGCTGCCCAGGAACTGGCTCAATCTACGGCTCGGTTCCGCTGGATCCATCTGGCCCGCGTGCGGCTGTATCGCTTCCTGCTGACGTGCTATGGGCGCGGGCAGTGGCGCACGGGCGACGCGGACACGGACCGACCGCCGTCAGCAAGCATGGCGGCTGGGTGCGAGTCGTCGTCGTGGGCAGGCAAGCCGCCCAAGTCCGCCGGCGCGATTCAGTCGGTGCTCAAGTCGGTTCACAACGCCCAGGATCGTCCGCCGCCAGTCGGCCCACTCGCAGGCGGCCTCGACCCCGACACCTATCTGGCGGTGACTTCTTCCGATGCGCGGATCGACGTCGAGAAATGCGAGGATTTTCTCATCGGGCGGGGATTTCACCCACGTGTTATTGGACGCGGCAGACGAAGGACGGTCGAAGTGCCTTACGCCGAGCTGAAGGCGGCCGAGGCACTGGTGGACGCCCATCGCGAGATGCTGCGGCCAATGCTTATTACAAGGGCCGACAAGCTCCGCCAATACCCGGTGCTTCCCGAGGAGACGCAGATGCTGGTGGTTGGCCTGATTCTCATTGCGCCGGTCGCCGGTCTGGGGGCGCTCGCACTGGGTGCCGCGCTGCTCAAGGATCAATTAAACTCCGGCACCGCGATCGGTCTGTTTTTGTCGGCCTTTGTCGCGGTCGTGGAAGTGAGTGTATTGTGGTATTTTTTTGGCCCGCACTTGCGCGAGTGCCACCCGCTGGGCCGCCGCCGCATGATTGCCCAGGCCGTATTCTGGGGTGGCGTGGGTATTTCGATTAGTCTGATCATGGCCGCGTGGTTTATTGAGAACTGGAACGATCCGGCGTTCCGGGCAGTTCTCTTTTCCAACCACGCACTCGCCGCGGCACTGATCTCCGTCGCCGCAGTGGTCATTACGATGGCGACGGAATGGGTTTTCCGCCGCCAACGCCGACCGAAGCCTGGCCGCGTGCCAACTGGGAAATCTCCAGCCGCAGAAGCTGGAGATGAACCAGCTCCATGCTCGGCCGCCGCAGCGGCTCGCGAGACGTCATCCGATAAATAAGCCCGGCCAGCGACGCCGGCACTTCCGGCCGCAGCTCCCGCACGTCGGCCATCTCTCCCCGCAGATGCGCGAGC
>DASRJP010000224.1:0-10873 GCA_035649415.1 Pirellulaceae bacterium
CTGCACTGGCCCCAGCGTCCGTCCGTCACGAAGTAGGTATTCTCGTTCCACCGCAGTCCGCCCAGCAGCAATCGCTCGGCCCCTTCCAGTTGCACGACATTGGAATGGGCCACGATGGTATTCCTGGCAATCGTCGCCCGGCGAAAGTCGCGCACCACCAGCCCCTGATCGGAATAATTCCCTGTAACGACCGCGTCTTCGCTCGTCGTTCCCCAGGGATATCCCAGTCGAATGCTGCCCCCCACGACGACGTTGTCGCGGATGGTGACTCGCTCTGCCGGCGTCGCGCCGCCGACCATGATTCCCGGCGCTCGGTCTTCCGGATTGATCAGACACCCGTTGTCGAAGACGACGTTGCCTTCGATTTCGTAGCCTTTCAGCGAGGCCTTCTCCGAACCGTAGGCGTGAATCCCATAACCGAAGTTGTGGAAGATGATGTTGTCGGCAATCCGCTTGGTGCCGCGGGCATTTTGCGTGTAGATGCCGTGACCGTGGCCGCGATCGGGACCGCGCCAGCCGTTAAAGTAGATCAAGCAGCCGCAAATCTCTCCACCCTCACCTTGCGACCAGAAGCTGAAGCCTTGCGCTTGATCGTGAACGACCAGGTTGACAAGCGACACTCGGTCCGCCCGCACGTCCACGCTGCCGCGGCGAATGTCCGCGGGCCACGACTGGGGGATGTTCGTCGTGCGCTGCAGGTGGCTGCACGTGAACTCCATGTCGCGGTAGACCGCATCGGCGCCGAGGATGACAAATAGTCCGTTGTCGCGCTCGTCGCGCGGATGCGTATCGATGGTGACGCGCTCGCCGGCGACTCCGCGCACGACGACGGGAATATCGGGCTTTCCCGCCAGGCGGGAGACAAACCCGCCGCGATAGGTCCCTGCGTGCAGCCAAATGGTGTCCCCGGGCTGCACCTCGGCCGGCGCGGCAAGTGCCGTGGACAAGTCCCAGGGCTTTTCCACCGAGCCGCTGCCGGCGGCAGTGCCCTGGGGAGTCACGTGAAACTCGGCGGCCGACAAAGGCGCTACAGCGACCGCTAAACCGAACCAGAAGACAAAAGCAAGTGGAGCGATTCGCATCGATACCTCCGTCGGCAGGCGGTGGGCAAAGCCGACGCCAGCGCGCCGATAGTGGCGGGGTTTCCATTCGAGTTTGCATCGAATAGTCTGTCAACTCTCACGAACAGCCGCCTGTGGGCCGGGCAGTCCGACGTCCTTGGCGATCGACTTCAACGGAAAATGCGAATGATCGAATCTGTCCTGTTCGCCGATTGGCCTGCGTTTCGTCCATTGGGAGCAGCTCGCCGGCGCGCGGAATTGCCCTGTCTGGTCGCACTTGCATTTGCGATTGGGCTCAGCGGCGGCTGCAAACCGCCGCCCCCCGCCGCTACGGCAACACCCGCCGCTGCCAGTCAAGCCGCAAGCGTGCCGCCGGCAGCGTCCGACCCTCAAGCTTCACCTGCGCCGCCAGCGGCTGCTGCACCCGCGAAAGTGAATCCGGACGATCCGCTCGAGCAGTCGCGGCAATTGGTGGAAGCGCACGCCGAAGTCATCCGCTTGTTGTCCACCGTCAAGGATCTGGAAACAGCCAAGGCGGTTGCGGGTAAATATCCCGCGGCGAGCGAACGTCACCGCCTGCTGGAAGAAAAACTCCGCAATCGCCTGCTGACCAGAGAAGTCAGGTTGGAGGTCAATCGGCAGTTCAAGAAGCGGAGGGAGCAGCTTCAGGAGCAGTGGAAGAAGGAGCACGCGCGGGTGGCATTCATTCCCGGTGCGCTGGAGCACATGGATCCCGAGCTGACGCCGTTTGCCGATCTGACAGTCATGCCCGACGACGTCGACGGTTTGGAGCGCGAAATCCTGCGGCTGAGAGCAAGAGCTATTAACCTTCTCCGCCAGACGACGGACTTGGAATCGGCGGTTGAGCTCTCGGCAAACTTCCGCGCGGTTGTCTGCCGGCTCCCTGATATCCACAGACGAATGTTCGAATTGCGCAGTCGCCTGGGGATGGTGGGCGTCGAACTGCCTCGAGTTGCCCTGCAGATGCGCGAGTATGAGGCGGAGCTGCGGCGCTTGGGGCTGACGCCAGGGGTTTTTGACGCCTTGAGATACGGCAAGGCGCCCACGAGCACACCGCTGGTTTCGGAATTCACGTCGGAAGCCCATCGGGCGGAATGCGACCGGATCATCGAGAACTTGCTTGCCGCCGACAAGCAGCAGGTGACCAGCGCCCTGGCCGAGCTTCGGGAAACAACGCCCGATATTGCCCGCGAGAGGGTGGGAAACCTGCTGTTTCTGCACCTCCAAAGTCACAATTACTCGAGCGACGCCGCCGAGGCATTCAAGCGCGGCTGGTTCAGCCCGACGCAAATGGGGCAAATGAGCGAGGCGGTGGTCTACCAGAGGGATCGTGAAGTGGCCTTCAAGTTGGCCGAGGGGATCAGCCGCGTGCCCATTCTCAACCGCGAAGCCATCGATTTCCTGGCGTCACTGCTGGATGAGAATCCGGCTGCCGCCGCTGTCGCGCTGCGCAACGTCGGCGCAGCGGCCGAGTCCATCGTCCAAACGTATGCCGCCAGCCCGAAGGCCGAGGTCCGGCTAACGGTCTGCGAGCTGCTAGGGGACATAGGCACCGAGGTCAGTTTACCGACGCTGCAAAAGCTCACCTCGGATTCCGACCGCCAGCTAGCGGCCAAGGCCCACGAGGCAATCGGCAAGATCGGCCAGCTGAAAGGCGAGACTGGCCAGAAGTAGCTTGGAGATTTGTTGCTGTGACTGCACCAGCCAAGGAGGATCGCGCTGCCGCCGGCCCGTCGAATTGGACGCTCGTGCGCCGCATGCTGGGGCTCTTCTGGCGCTACCGCCGGGGCTGTCTCCGGCTAATCGTGCTGCAATCGGTCATCCTGTTTCTGTCAGTCGCGGCGCTTCAGTGGACCGGCGTGGGCATCGACGAAATCCACTATCGCGTCGCTGAAACCGCCGTAGCGGCGACGAAGCCATCTCACGTCGAACCGCCCACCTATCCCTTTGGCCTGGCCCCGCCCGATTCTTGGTCTCCGATGGCGAAGGTAGCGCTGATCGCGGCAGTCGTCCTGCTGGTGAGCCTCGTGCGCGGCGGACTGAACTACTTCAATGCCGTCTTGAGCGGCCATCTGATCCACACGCGGATCGTCGTCGACCTGCGGAACGCGGTCTACGACAAGCTCCAGCGGCTGTCGTTCACGTTTTTCGACAAGAACGCTACCGGCACGCTCATCAACCGCGTCACCAGTGACGCCCAGTCGGTGCGGGCTTTCATCGACGGCGTGATGATCCAGTTCGTGATCCTGATTCTGTCGCTCGCGCTCTTTACGGCCTACATGCTCAGCATTCACGTCTGGCTGACGCTGGCCTGCCTGGCGACGACGCCCCTGATGTGGCTGGTGACGGTCATCTTCTCGCGGATCGTGCGGCCGATGTACGACCGCAATCGCGAGCTGGTGGACCGCGTGATCCTTCGGCTGGCCGAGAGCATCCAGGGGGTGCAGGTCATCAAGGGTTTTGGCCGCGAGAGCGAGGAAATCGACCGCTTTGGCCGCGACAATCGCCAAGTCAAGGACCAGCAGCAGGGGATCTTTTGGCGCGTCAGCCTGTTTGTGCCGACGATCGGCTACATGACGCAGATCAACCTCGTGGTGCTCCTGGCCTACGGCGGCTGGCTGGTGACGCAGAAGGAATTGCCGCTGGGGACCGGGCTGTTCTTCTTCGCGGGCGTGCTGCAGCTATTTTCCAGCCAGGTGGCCAACCTGACGAACATCGCCAACAGCGTGCAGCAGAGCCTGTCGGGGGCTCGCCGCGTGTTCGAGATTCTCGACGCGCCCGTGGCGATCCAGTCGCCGGCCAATCCGGTGCGACTGCCGCGGGCCAAGGGAAACATCGCGCTGGAAAAAGTCTGGTTTGAATACACGCCCGGCCATCCCGTCCTGCGCGACATCACGTTTGCCGTCGAGCCGGGGCAGCGGGTGGCGATCCTGGGGGCGACCGGCGCCGGCAAGAGCACGCTGCTGTCGCTCTTGGCCCGGTTTTACGATCCGACGCGCGGCCGGATCACGCTCGACGGCATCGACCTCAAGGAACTGCACCTGGACGACCTGCGGCGGAATTTGGGAATTGTCTTCCAGGAAAGTTTTCTGTTTTCCAACACCGTGGCCGCCAATATCGCCTTTGGCCATCCGGAGGCGACGCTGGCCCAGGTGAAGCGGGCGGCACGGATCGCGGCAGCCGACGAGTTCATCGAGGCCCTCCCTGACCAGTACGACACGGTCCTCGGCGAAGGTGGGCTCGATCTGTCTGGCGGCCAGCGGCAGCGGCTGGCGATCGCCCGGGCCGTGCTTCTCGATCCGGCCATTCTGCTCCTCGACGATCCGGCGGCCGCCATCGATCCGCACACCGAGCATGAGATCCTCGACGCCATGCAGCGGGCCATGCTCGGCCGCACGACCTTCGTCGTGGCCCACCGCCTGAGCACCCTGCGGCAATGCGACCTGGTGATCGTCCTGGACCAGGGACAGATCGCCCAGATCGGCACGCACGAGGAATTGATGCAGCAGGCTGGCCACTACCGCCTGGCGGCCGAGTCGCAGTTTGCGGCGTAGGACGATCACAAGCCCGAAGTGCGAGCGAGGGACAGGCCGTTTCCCTCGCTGGCGCTTCGGGCTTGAGAAATTGCAGCACGCAACGCCGCGGGCTGGCTTTGGCGAGCCGCGACGACAATTTACTGGCGAAGCCTGGCAGTGCTCCAGAGCTTCACCGTCCCGTCATCACTGCCGGCCGCTAGTAAGTCGTCGCTGGGGGAGAAGGCGACGGGTCGCATGCGGAGCTTGGACGGGAGGCTTCGCACCGCGATCTGTTTGGCGACGTCGTAAACTTTGACGCCGTCGTGACACGCGCAGGCGAGCAAGTCTCCGCGGTGAGACAGCGCCATTCGATAGGCATTTCCGTTGGTGATTTGAGCGGCCTGGATCCGCCTTTTTTGGCGCACGTCCCAGCGACTCACCTGGATCACAAACGGCGAGAAATGCTCCTTCCCGGTGAGGCCCAGCCCCAGGACCGTGAGGGTATCCCCTTTCGGGCCAAAGGCCACCGGGTGGACGACCTCGGCCTCGAGCGGCAGACTGCCGAGCTCGGTTCCGCTGGCTACTTCCCAGAGCTTCACCTGGCCGTCGAACAAACCGCCGCTGGACGCCAGGGTTTTTCCATCAGCCGAGAACACCAGCGACCCGACAGTGCCGCTGTGTCCGCCTCGGGTCCACAGTTCCTTGCCTGTGTTGAGGTCCCAGAGTTTTAAGTCGCCAGCGGCGTGTCCGCCGCGCACCGGACCAATTTTGGATTTGTCGATGGTGGCGATGCCGCCGGAGGCGAGCCGCGAGCCGTCCGGGCTGAAAGACACGACATACGCGCCGCAGTCATGCCCCTCGAGCTTGCCAGCGAGTTGACCGGTGGCGGCATTCCACAATCGGATTTCCCCAGGCGCTGATCGTACGGGCGTCCCCGGGCCGCTGGCGGCGGCAAGCAATTGTCCGTCGGGTGAGAACTCCACGTGGAATACGATGCCCCTGTCGAGGTTGATCGAATGGAGCAGCTTTCCCGTGGCGACTTCCCAAATTTTCACTTCCCCCTGGGCAGGAACATCCGCTGCCTGGCTTCCTCCTCCCGCGGACGCGATTCGTTTGCCGTCGGGCGAGAACGCCAGGCTGAGTAGGATCAGATCGCCACCGCCGAGCGAGGCGGGGCGGAACAAGTTGCCGTGGTCGAGCTCTCGCTCCGGCGGCACGCTGCCCGGTGGCTTGTCGGGTTCGGCGGCCGCTATCCTACCGGCGACTATCTGCCACACTGCGACCGCCAGCAGAATGCCGCTTACACGCATGGAACACCTCCGCAGCCACTGCTTAAGCTAGTCGGCCGATACGTCGTCGGCTACGCCGTTGGCTGAATCGCCAGGCCGCGCAGCTCCCGCGGCAGTGGAAAATGCACACTCTCTTCACGGATCGTGCGCGGCTCGACCTGAGCGTGGAAGCGCTGGCGGAGGTAGTCGAGGCACTCCTGCACCACCGACTCGGGGGCGCTGGCGCCGGCCGTGATGACGACCGTTTCGGCGCCGTCAAACCAAGACGGGTCGATGTCCTTGGCCCCGTCGATCAGGTAGGCGGGGACGCCCCGCTCCTGGGCCAGCTCCTTGAGCCTTTGCGAGTTGGAGCTGTTCTGGCTCCCCAGCACGAGGACCAGATCCGCTTCCTCGGCCAGCAAGTGGACCGCTTCCTGACGGTTTTGCGTGGCGTAGCAGATGTCTTCCTTCGGCGGGCCGACGATCTGCGGAAAGCGGGCCTTGAGCCGGTCGATGATCCGATTGGCGTCATCGACCGACAAGGTTGTCTGCGTGAGGTAGGCGAGCTTTGTCCCGGGGGGAAACTCGATCCGGTCGGCATGTTCCACTGACTCCACGAGCACGATTGCCTGCGGCGCTTCTCCCATCGTGCCAATCACCTCGTCGTGCCCTTCGTGGCCGATGAGCAGGATCGTGTACCCTTCCTCGGCAAACCGTCTGGCCTCCAAGTGCACTTTGGTCACCAGCGGGCAGGTGGCGTCGATGGCGCGCAATTTCCGCTCGCGGGCGACGCGGCGGATTTCAGGCGACACGCCGTGGGCCGAGAACAGCAACGTCGCTCCGACGGGCACGTCGGCCAGGTCCTCGACGAAGATCGCCCCTTTGGCGCGGAACGTATCGACGACGTACTGGTTGTGGACAATCTCGTGGTAAACGTAGACCGGAGCGCCATAGGCCGCCAGAGCCAGATCGAGGCTCTCGATCGCCATGTTCACGCCGGCACAGAAGCCGCGCGGAGCTGCCAGGAGGATTTTCATCAGGGGTCAGGGATCAGGAGTCAGGAAAGGTTGACATATATATCTTAGCGTCGGACTGGATTGCGGCAGAGAGGCAAAAGAGGGGGCCTTTCACTCAAACCGCAGGCGTACTTCGCGCGCAACATCATTTCGAGTCGCCGTCGCCGTTCGCGCCGCTGCCCTCTCCCTCCTGGACCCTGAATTCTGAACCCTGAGCCCTTTCCTCGAACCCTGAAACCTGAACCTTTTCCCCGCCGACTGTGCCATCGTCCCAGGGATTCTTCGGCAGGCGAATCACCGGCCGCTTGGCAGCGTCGTCCTCCAGCACCCGCTGTGGAGCGATCGTCCGCACCTTTTCCACCTCGGACGACGTATCGATCAGGTTGATCAAAAAGATCGTCCCCCCCACCGCCAGGATCACAAACGGCAGGTATTCCCCCACCGCGCCAGCAGTGCCGCGATCCAGGATCTCGGCCAAAGTCCACACCCAGTTCGTCAGTTGCAGCGGCGTGTACTCAAAGTCATAGCCGCTGATCCCGTACTGCATCGACAGTATCGCCAGCGGCACGAAGACCCCCGCCAGCACTACCACCACGTGCAGCAGGAAAACCGTCAGCATCGTGACCGGGATTTGTCGCCGGATCGCCGTCACGCTTAGCCGCACGATGCCCAGATAGCCGGCCACATATCCCAGCAGGCAAATGCCGGCGTAGAACCAGTTGCTGTCGGGGGGAACGCGGTCGTCGGCGAACTCCGTGGCGATCCACACCACCATGCCGTGCGTCAACAGCACGCCGGCCAGGTTCAGCACGGTGAACGTGTAGCCACTCCCTGAGCCGGGATTGAACCAGGTCAAAAGCGAGCGACCCAGCAGGCTCTGTGGCAAGTTGCGCTTGGCCCGCGGCGACAGCTCGGCGGTCTCGCCGGTCAAGATCGCCCCGGTAAACATCCAATAGATGGCGGCCAGGATTTCCATCGTGACCAGCATCAGGTCCGAGCGGCCGTAGGGGAAGATCCGCCACATATAAACCATCCAGCCCACGAGCATGAGATGGATCACTACCAGCACCCAGCGGATCGGCGTGGAGCGGTTTTCACTGGCAAAAGTGATCTGGGCCGCCGCCACAAACAAAAACAGCACGCAAAACGCCACGGCGAAGCTGACGGCCGCCGCATTGACGACCCAGAACCACCATTGGTCGTAGGGGAGCGTGCCGTTCCAGAAGTAGACGGCCGCCATCGCCAGGTAATCCCAGATCAACGTGAAGACGAGCAGGCCCATGATCAGCAGCACCGACGAGAGCACCTGCCACATCCGCGCGCGGCTGAGCGTAGCGGCCACCAGGCCGATCAGGCTGAGCAGCACCGACGCCAGGAAGGTGTGGACGAGCAGCAGGCCGATAGTGACGATGTCGATGCCGCGGAGCAGGTAGGTGAAGGCGATGCAAGGCGCCAGGGCCGAATAGTAAACGAGCATTTGCAGGACCGCGCTGGCCAGCTTGCCGATGGCGATCTGCCGGGCGGAGAGGGTCGTGATCGACATCAACTCGAACGTCCCGTCCTCGGTTTCCGCCGCCAGCGAGCGGAACGTGGCAAACGGAATCACGACCAGCATGGGGACGGTGAGCACCAGGAAGTACGCCGTGAGGGCCGACATGCCGTACGACTGGTAGTACAGCGAGACGTTCCAGTAGGCGATGAAGCCCACGGTCCAGATCCAGCCCAGGATGAGCAATAGCGCGAAGGTCACGCTGAACTGGCGGCTTTTCATCGCCTGGCGGGCTTCCTTCACCAGGATCGGATTGAGGAAATCGCCGAGATAGTCGAGCGCCGATTCGACGTGCGCCAGCCACGGGCCTGCGGCGCGCTTTAGCATGAGTGCGGAATCCGGACCGCCTGAGGCCAGTTCGGCGTGGCCCGCGCGCGACGCCGCGCCGTTCGACGAAGGATGAGCCCCGCCTTCGCGCTCCGCCGACCCGCTTGCGCGGGTGCCAGGAATTTCGCACTCACTCACTGCACGGCTCCTTGCGTCACTGCCAGGAACACGTCCTCCAGCGACACCGAGTGGCTGGCAAATTCGGCAATCGGAAATCCGGCCTGCACCATGTCCTTCAGCAGCGCTACCTCGGCCGGTCGGTCCCCCGTGTGGGCGAACTGCACGTCCTCACCGTTCAAGTGGATGTTGCCGATTTCCTTCCGCGCCCCCAGCCACTGGGCCAGGGAGCCGGCCCCGCCTAGCACCCGCACCTTCACTTCGCGATGCGGCTGCTGCTGGCGGCGGATTTCCTCGACTGAACCAACGGCCAGGAGCTGCCCCCGCTCAATGATCGCCACCTGGTCGCACATTTCCGCCAGCTCCGTAAGGATGTGGGAGCTGACCAGGACCGTTTTGCCGTTGGCGGCTAGCTCGTGAATCATCTCGCGAAGGTCGATGCGGGCCCGCGGATCGAGGCCGTTGGCAGGCTCGTCGAGGATCAGCACCCCCGGATCGTGAATCATCGCCCTCCCCAGGCAAAGCCGCTGCTTCATCCCCTTGGAAAGCCCGCGGATCGGCTTGTGCGCCAGCTCATCCAGCCGCGTAAAGCTCATCGTATACCTAAGGGCCCGGTGCCGCTCCTTCCCCACCAGCCCGTACGAGCGGGCGAAGAAATCGAGGTACTCGTAGCAGTTGACGTCGGCATACGTGCCGAAGTAGTCGGGCATGAAGCCCAGCCGCCTGCGGACGCGGTCGGGATCGTTGATGCAGGAAAACCCGTCCACGAAGGCGTCGCCGAAGGTGGGCAGATCGAGCGTGGCCAGGATCCGCATGCTGGTCGTCTTCCCTGCGCCGTTGGGACCGATGTAGCCCAGCACCTGCCCGGCATGGACCTCAAAGGAGATGTCGTGCACCGCCTTCGTCGCACCGAAGTAGCGGTACAGCCGGCGAAGCTCGATCATCGGATGGGCAGCGACCATACTCTGCTCTCGGACCTCTCTTCTCTGACCTCTGCTCTCAGCTCCCAGCCTCACCATCGACCCAGCACGACGTGAAAACTGTTCGCCTCGTAGGCCTCGGCAATGCCCAGCGGCACGTCCGAATTGGTGTCCATCACCGCGAAGTAGGTGCCCGCCTCGAGCACGTCGTTGGGCGGCACCTGCAATTGGGCCAGATTCGATTCCAGAATGCTGGAACTCAGCACCGGGCTGCCGGAAGAGCCCGGCCAGTAGACCCGCCCCCAGCCGGACATGACTCGCCGCTCCTCCGCCACCGGATCGTAGCCTGGCGGGAATTCCGGCCGATGGTCCTGGAGAATCTGAATGATTTTTTGCTTTGCGTCGCCGGCCGAAATTGGCTTCAGGGACGTGCTTTCGCCAGGCTTCACTACGCGGCCCGCTTCGTAGTAGGCCCCTTTTGCGTCGCGCAGCACCAGATGCTCGAGCTTGCCTCCCAGCGCGCTGGTCACTTGCGGAGCGCCCTGCTGGGGAAAGGCGACACTTAACTTCGTCGGCGTTTTTCCCGAGCGGATGACGATGAACTGCGTCAGTCGGCGCGAGGACAGGTAGCCCGACTTGAGCCGCTGTCCATCTGCCTCCCAGGCGAACTGATTCCACGGTCCTCCCGGCCGATTGTTCTGCGGCTCCTCCACCAGCGGCCACACGGCCGCGTCGGCGGGATATTTCAGCCCTTGCGACGGCACGAGTGAGGCGTAGTACGATTGCCGCGACCAGGAGACGGATCGCCCGGTTTTCTGATCCAGGAGGCTGAAGCTGCGGACGCGCGTCTTGACCCCCAGGCCGTCGCTGAGCACGGCATAAGCGAACAGACCGAGCGTCACGACGAGCGCGCCGACCGGAACGGTCACCAGCAATAGATACAGCCGCTGGATGCGGCCCAGGAACAAGTAGTTTACGGGGCCAATGACAATGGCAAAAAACGTTGCTAGTAGCAGAAAACTGAACACTGGAGCAGCGCCGACGCCGGGAATGTACCAGTTCCAGACCCCCGCGTTGTA
>DASRJP010000225.1:0-58193 GCA_035649415.1 Pirellulaceae bacterium
CGGAAAGAGATTTTCAAAGTGACGGTGGACGGCACGCGGCGGTTGGCCGAGGCGGCGCTGGCGGCCGGGGTCCAGCGGATGGTGCACCTGAGCACGATCTCGGTCTACGGCGACGATTCGGCCATGACCGGCACGATCGACGAAGCGACGCCCGTGCGGCCGCCGCGCGGCTCGGAATACGGCGAAAGCAAGCAGCAAGCCGAGCATGCCATCCAGCAAGTCGTGCAGCGCGGTCTCTCGGCAATCATCCTGCGGCCGGCCCGCGTTTACGGCCCGTTCTCGCGGATCTTCATCAACCGGCCGATCGAGGCCATCGCCCAGGGGCGCTTTCGCTGGCTGGGCAATCCTGATGTTCCGGCGGACATGGTGTACGTGGACAACGTCGTGGATGCGATCCTGCGGTCGCTCGGCGCTCCGGCTGAAGCTGCCCGGGGCGACGTCTTTACGATCAGCGATGGCGACGAGCTGACGTGGCGACAGTTTTACCAGTTCTTCGCCGACGCGCTGGCAATCCCATTGGACGCGCCGGTGTACCACCGTCCGCCGGCCGCAAGCGCAGCCGGAACGGCCTGGTGGAATCCGCTGGCCTGGCTGCGAGCCGCCAAACAGGTCGTGAAGTCCGCCGAATTCAAGTCGCTGGGGCGGCGCGTGCTGGCGACCGACCCGGTCGGCACGCTGCCCCGCTGGGCCCTGGCGAGCTTTCCGTCGCTGGAGCGCTTGGCCCGGCGCATCGTCGGAGCGGATAGCTCGCTGGCCGTATATCGCCGCCAGGCGCAGGCCGACTCGGACTGGGTGGAAATGGGCTCCGGCGGAGCGCTCGTCAGCATCGCCAAGGCGCGGCGAATCCTCGGCTACGACCCGCCGGTAAAACGCGAGCGGGCGCTGGAACTGACACTCGACTGGATCAAGCATGCTCGTCTCGTCTCTTAGCGGTCTGGCGCCGTCGGTCAGCATCATTCTGCCGACGTACAACCGGGCGAAGTTTCTGCCGCAGGCATTCGATTCGATCCGCGCGCAGGAGTGGACCGACTGGGAGCTGATCGTCGTCGATGACGGCAGCACGGATGACACGCGCGCTTTGGTCCACAACCAGTCTCAGGACGTTACCCAGCCCGTTCGATATGTCTACCAGCACAACCAGGGACCTGCGGAAGCGCGTAATCGAGGCCTGGCGTTAGCATCCGGGAAGTACGTCGCCTTCTTCGACAGCGATGACGTTTGGCTACCTCACCATCTTGCAACTCTAGCGGATGCCTTGGACGCCAATCAGGAGCTTGACTGGGTTTTTGCTGGCGGCCGCCGCATAGACCTTAAGACTGGACATGTAGTCATCGACAACACAATCTATTCGGAGAAGCCGCGGCCCCGATTCCTGCGGCTTAAGACCACACGTGTTGGTGCATTACGGATAATTAACGACCCGGCTATTCGCCGATGTGGGTTTCGCGGAAGTGGATTTGGCGGCATGCAATGTACAATGGCGCGCCGAGAGGTCTTCTCTCGCTTGCGTTTCGAGCCGGTCGCATTTTTTGAAGACCGCATCATCCTTATGCGGGCAGTTGCAGCAGGCGTACGATTCGGCTACTTCGACACGGTCACCGTCTTGGTTTACACGCATGATGAGAACGTGTCGTTTGCTAACCCGGAAGTGATGCGCAACCGCCTTAGGGCGTTCCGCCTCTACGTAGACGCACTTGAGGTGTTGCGAGCTGAATTACCGCAGACGTGGGCCGAACGCCAAGCTCTCAATGCGAGACTGGGTCAGGAATATTTTTGGAGTCTGGGATACACTTTGTTTCAACAGGGGAACGTTAAAGAGGCGCTCCCGCTCATGCGCCGCGCGATTCGCCTTTGTCCTTCCAACATGGCGTTCTTGAAGACGTATATGGCATCGATCGCAAAGGTCTATCTCGGGTGCGCACCGCATCCGTCAACTCCAGTCGTCCCGCCAACCCCGTTGTAATTTCCACGGTGGCGGCACCAGCAATCATTTATGAAGCTCTTGTACGACATTCATAAGGAAAACAAGCCCGCCTTTTCGAACTTCGGCGACGAGCTCAATCTCTGGATTTGGCCAGCCCTCATGCCGGAGCTTCTCGACGACAATGACTCTGTCGTATTTGTAGGTATCGGGACGGTGTTGGATGATAGCCTTCCGACACAGCCGACCAAGGTCGTATTTGGAGCTGGAAATGGATATCGGCCGGTTCCCGTGGTCGACGATAGATTTCGGTTCTATTGCGTTCGAGGCCCACTCACGGCTGAAGCATTGAGGTTACCCGCCGAGATGGCGATTACGGACCCCGCGGTACTTGTTCGAACACTTGTTACGGAGCGATCGCAAGCACAGAAGGGGATCGTACTCATGGGCCATCATACGAGTGCGACGTGCAGTGACTGGTCATTTGCCTGTGACGAGTTGGGATTCTCGTACGTGCATCCTCTATGGCCATTCAAGCGCGTGATTGATGCCATACGGGGTGCAGAACTTGTTGTTACCGAAGCAATGCACGGTGCAATTGTCGCTGACGCATTGCGCGTACCATGGATTCCGGTTATCACAAGTGCTAGTGAATGTCGGTTTAAGTGGAACGATTGGACGCGATCGGTTGGACTTGAATATGACCCGATCATTCTGCCAGCACTTTGGGATGGTGGGTCGCCTCCAAAGACGGGAATTGCTCGCCTTCGCCGGTGGGTCAAGCGTCGGAGTTTCCTTCGCAGATTGGCACCAGCAAGGTTATGGTCTCGTGCCAAGCTGAGTTCGGATTCGGTGATCGGCGCTCACACCAGCAGGTTATTGGAGAAACTGGAAAAGTTGAAGCATGATGCGGCCCGCGAGGGATGGGGACGTAAAGAGAGTCACTGTTCTGCCGCCGCAGGGTTAGTTTAACAATCGATTGATCGGTAGTCGAGGAAGGCAGGCTTGGTAACGGATGAACATTCTCTATTTGACGAACAATGCTGGTCGTGCGAGCACAACCGTCCCAACGAAGGGATGGTACGAGCACCTGATTCCGCGTGGGCTTTCGCCGGTCCTCGTGTCTCCGCTGACCGGGGAGTTTCAGGAGTCCATTGAGTCCCGCGGACTTCCCTTCTATAAGCTGGCGCTGCCGTTTCCCGACAAGTGGCGTCCCTGGCCGTTTTTGTCGTCGCTGTGGAAGCTGGCCAGAATCGTCCGCAAGCACCGCATTCAGCTCATTCACTGCAACGAGCAAGACGTCTACCCCATTGGGCAGAATCTAGCCCGCTGGCTAAGGGTGCCGGTCGTGGTCAGTATTCACTTCACGATGGGACGTCCATTCTGCCAGTGGGCTTTTGGCGGTAAGCGCCAGCCGGATCGGATTTTTTTTATCAGCCCGGGGAATCTGGCCGAATGCCGGCCGGGCGTCACCGGGATCATCGACGAGTCGCGCTGGCGAATGCTGTACAACGGCCTGGATTTGACGCACTTCACGGTGGACGCGCAACGACGGGAATCGTTCCGTCGCGAGCACGGATTGGAGCACTCCGTGGCGCTCGGCGTGGCGTGTGCCCTCCGCGGGCGGAAGCAACTGGAACACTTATTTGAGCTTGGGCAGCGGATTCGCGATCCGCGGGTCAAGATTGTCGTCGCCGGCGGGTCGGTGCCCGACGAACAGGAGTATGCCGAGAAACTGATTGCGGATGCCAAAGCGAAGCTGGGCGAGAGGCTGGTCTACCTCGGCTATTTGACCGAGCTGCGAGATTTCTATAACGGCCTCGACCTGTTCGTGAACACTAGCCGCGAAGAAGCGTGCAGCATCAGCGTCCTGGAATCGATGGCCTGCGGCTGCCCCGTGGTTGGCTATCCCAGCAAATCGGTCGACGGACAGATTCTTCCCGGCGGCGGGGAGATCACGCCACAAGACGATGTGCCGGCGCTCCAAGCAGCCGTGGAATCTTGGCTGAGCGACAACCAGAAACTGGCCGACGGACGGGAAGGCGCGCGGCGGCGAGTGGAAGTCGCCTTCGATATCCGCAAGCTGTCGTACCAGTTGTTTGACGAGTACCAATCGCTGGTTGCCGGCGGCGCGAAGCGGAAGGTAGCTTAATGAAAATCTGCCTCGTCAGTTGGGCCCCCTTTTATGCCGGCGCGGAAGTGGCCGCTTTGCGGCTGGCCGTCGGGCTGCGCGACGCGGGGCACGAGGTCGTATGTGCCGTCGGCACCGATGGCGAGCTGCTGGCCAAGTTGCGGGAAGCTGGAACCGAGAGCCACTTCATTCCCACTCGCTTCACCGACAAGTGGCGGTGGTGGAGCTATCGCACCAGCCGAAATGAACTGCTGCGACTGCTGAAGCGCGAGCAGCCGGACATCATTCATAGCAACGACCTCCCCACGCACCAGATGGCCTCCGATGCGGCCCGCCGCGCCGGCGTCCCTCGCGTCTGCCATCATCGCTGGATTTTCGAGCAAGCCGCGATCGACTGGTTCAACAAGTACGGCGCGGAGCGGCACTTGTTTGTCTCGCGGGCCCTGATGGACGACTTGTGCGGCAAATCTCAAGAGCTAGCGGCCAGCGAGCGGGAAGTGGTGTATGACGGTTTGCCGCTGCCGGAGCTTAAGATCGTGGGCCGGACTTCCCAGTCCGGCCATGACGGGCCGGGAAGCCCGTCCTACGAGGCAAAGCAGCAATTGGGCCTGCCGACCGACAAGCCGCTGGTGTTGTTTGCCGGGCAGATCATCGAGCGGAAAGGGGTGGCGGACGTCTTGCACGCCTGGCGGGAGCTGATGCCCCGGTGGGGCCAGCGGGCGGAGCTGGTGATCGTCGGCGATGACCTGGAAGGGAAGGGGGCGTATCGCCACAAGATGGAGCAGCTCGCGGCAGAGCTGGCGGTGCCGGCCCGGTTCGTCGGCTTTCAAAAGAACGTGCCGACGTGGCTGACGGCGGCCAGCGTGGTGCTGGTGCCGTCGCACGCGGAGCCGCTGGGGAACGCCACGCTCGAGGCGATGGCGTACGCCCGCCCGGTGATCGGCGGCAATGTCGGCGGCATTCCCGAGATGATTGTCAGCGATCAGACCGGTTTGCTCGTGCCGCCGAAATCGCCGCGCGAGCTGGCCGCGGCGATCGACCGGCTGCTGTCGGACCCCGATCTGGCGGCGCGGATGGGCGCGGCGGCGCGGCAGCGGTGCGAAGAGATGTTCAGCCTCGAAGCGCACGTGAATGCCGTCGTGCGGCAGTACGAAATCGTGCTGTCGCAGCAGAGCGCGGCGGTGCTGGCGTGACGGCCGCTGCGATGAAGCCACTGCTCATCAGCGAGGTTTTTCCTCCCCAGACCGGCGGCAGCGGCCGCTGGCTGTATGAGATCTATCGCCGGCTCCCGCGCGCGGTGGCGGCGGCGGGCGACCATGCCGGCACGGAGGAATTCGATGCCGATCAAGAGCTGGCCATCGAGCGAATGCCGCTGAAGTTCGATTCGTGGGGCGTGTTCAGCGGCCGCGGCGTGAAGAACTACTGGCGGGCCTATCGGCAATTGTCCAGGCTCGCGCGGCGGGAGCAGGTCAGCGAGTTGCACTGCGGAAAATGCCTTCCCGAAGGGTGGCTGGCATGGATGCTCAAGCAGACGCACGGTCTGCCGTATGTCTGCTATGTGCATGGAGAGGAACTGTCGATTGGCCAGACAAGTCGCGAGCTGGCGTGGATGATGCGGCGTGTGTTTGGCGGGTCCAGACTGGTGGTCGCCAATAGTGAAAACACGGCCCGGCTCTTGTGTGAGCAGTGGCCGGTGGACGCCAGGCGGCTGGCCGTCCTCCACCCCGGAGTCGATGCCCAGCGGTTTGTGCCGGCCGAGCGCGACGAAGAGCGACGGCAAAAGCTCGGCTGGAGCGGGCGGCAGGTGGTGTTGACGGTCGGTCGGCTCCAGATTCGCAAGGGACACGACACGCTGATCCGGGCACTGCCGGCAATCGCGCGGCAAGTGCCCGGCGTGCTGTACGCGATTGTGGGCGATGGTCAGGAGCGGCCGCGGCTGGAAAAGCTGGCAAGCGAGCTTGGCGTGCGGGATTTGGTGCATTTTCACGGCGAGCCGACGGACGAAGAGCTGATCGGCTGTTATCAGCAGTGCGATTTGTTCGCACTCCCCAACCGCGAAGTGAACGGAGACTTCGAGGGATTTGGGATGGTGCTGGTCGAAGCCCAGGCGTGCGGCAAAGCGGTGATTGCCGGCGCTTCGGGAGGAACGCGGGAGACGATGCAGCCGGGACGGACGGGGCTGATTGTCCCTTGCGAGGGGCCGGATAGGCTGGCCGAGGCGGTTATCGAGTTGCTCACCGACGAGCTGCGGCGCGAAACGATGGGGCACTCCGCGCGGCAGTGGGCCCTTGCACAATTTGACTGGTCAAGTCTGGCACAGCAGGCGGCAACGATTCTTGGAATCGAACGCCAGCCGTCGCGCCGCCAGCAGCGGGAGCCAGTCTGCACAGCAGTGCAATAGCGACTGAACGAGACTGCATGCGAGAAATGCTCAAACAGCTTGTGAGCGCCGTGGCATTGGTGCTCGTCCTGCCGGCCGCGGCGCTGTACTGGCTGCACAGCGCCGCCGTGGGCCGGTTGCGGGCGTTTCCCGGCTGGTCCCAGATCGTGAGCGTGTTGCCTGGGATGAGCGGAGTGTACTTGCGACGCGCGTTTTATCGCCTGGTGCTGCCGCGATGCCAAAGCGGGTGTGTGATTTCCTGGGGCGTGATCTTCTCGCATCCCACGGCCGAACTAGGCGCTAACGTCTACGTGGGCCCTTACGGGTGTCTGGGAGATGTCACCATCGAGGACGACGCGCTGGTCGGTTCGCAAGTCTCGATCACCAACGGCAGCCGCCAGCACGGCATCGAGCGGCTGGACATTCCCGTGCGCGAGCAGCCGGGGCTGTGGCCACGGATCACGATCGGTCGCGACACGTGGATTGGCGACCGCGCGATCGTGATGTCCAGCGTCGGGGCGCACTGCGTGATCGGCGCTGGTTCGGTGGTGACTCGTCCCGTCCCCGATTACGCGATCGTGGTCGGCTCGCCGGCGCGGATCATCGCTTGGCGCACCGAAAAAGGACCAGTGCCGGCGGAGACCGCTGATGATCTGAGCGACGCGGTGGACGCTTGACGCCAGAGGACGGTCCGCCGCAGCCAACTTTCGTCTGATCAGATCGTAGACCGCTTTTTCATTTCTACATCCAACCGAAACTCTTACCTTCACCAAGCCTATGCCATCTGTTGAAGCCCCTGCCCAGCCGTTAGCCCCGGCCAAAAGCGGCGCCGCGTCGGCACGCCACGACGAGTCGCGCCGGCTGCGCGTCGCCGCGCCGGCGGCAACGCTGGTCCAGAAGATCGTCGCCTATGCCTCGATTGCCCGCCCCGACCACTGGCTGAAGAACGTGTTCATGCTCATCGGCGTGGTGCTGGCGTTCTTCTACAAGCCGGCGCTGCTCGAGTCGTTCAACTGGGTGACGTTGCTGCTTGGCTTTGCGGCTACTTGCCTGGTGGCTTCGAGCAACTACGTGCTCAATGAAATCCTCGACGCGCCCACCGACGCCAATCATCCCGAGAAGCACAACCGGCCGATTCCCTCCGGTCTTGTTTCACTGCCGCTGGCCTATGTCGAGTGGCTGGTGATCGGCGCGACCGGTTTCGCACTGGCCTGGCTGGTCAACGGGCCGTTTCTGGCCGTGGCCGTTTCCCTGTGGATCATGGGGCTCGTGTACAACGTGCGGCCGATCCGGTCCAAGGAACTGCCGTATGTGGACGTGCTCAGTGAATCTGTGAACAACCCGATCCGGCTGATCCTGGGCTGGTTCGTGGTCTCGGCCTCCACCATCCCTCCTGTTTCGCTCCTTGTGGCTTACTGGATGGTGGGGGCCTTTTTTATGGCTTCCAAGCGGTTTGCCGAATACCGCACGATCGGCGACAAGACCCGCGCCGCCGCCTATCGCAAATCGTTCCGCCACTACGACGACAACCGACTGCTGGTGAGCATGTTCTTTTATGCCAGCGCCGCCGCCATGTTCCTCGGCATCTTCATCATCCGCTACCACCTGGAGCTGATCCTCAGCATTCCGCTGATTGCCGGCTTCTTCAGCATGTACCTGCGGGTGGCCCTCAAGCCGGACAGCGCCGCCCAGGCCCCCGAGCGATTGTTCCGCGAGTCCGGTCTGATGGTGTACCTGGTGTTATGCATGCTGGCGTTCGTGCTGCTGATGTTCGTGCGGATCGACGCGCTTTATCAGTGGTTCAACGTCACGCCGTCGGAATTGCCGACGCTGTGGAAAATTTAGCCGCCGATGACAACGATCCTGACAACCTCCGCCAGGGACGCGACACCGGCCGTTCAACCGGCCCAGCAGAGCTGCGCGCGGCGCGAGGCGCTGTGGCTGGGCGCCGTGCTGGTTGCGGGACTTCTGCTGCGGCTGGCGCTGCTGTGGCGGTTTGATGGAATGGGTCTGAAGGTTTGGGACGAAGGGGACTACGATCGGTTGGCCGCCAATCTGGTCCGCTCGGGCGAGTATGCCTTCGAGCCGGGACAACCGACTTCCCTGCGACCGCCGCTCTACCCGGCGCTGGTCGCCGGCATTTATCGCGTCGCCGGCATCGGCAATTACCAGGCCGTGCGGCTCGTGCAAATCGGGCTTGGACTGGCCACTGCGGCCGCCGTCTACGCGATCGGCCGCAGCGCTTACGGGCCGCGAGCTGGCCTGATTGCCGCGACGATCTGCTGTTTCTATCCCTCGCTGGTCGTCGCAACGAATTTGGTACTAACAGAAACCTTGTTCACACTGCTCGTATGCCTGTTCGTACTGGCGATGCAGCGTTACCTGGCCAGCGCCGCTCGAACGTGGCTTGTCGCCGCGGGGATGAGTCTCGGCCTGGCGGCGCTCACGCGCAGCGTACTGTGGCTCTTTCCGCCGCTGGCTTTCGTGTATTTGCTCGTTCTCGGCCGGGAGCAGACATGGCTGGGGCGACTGGCATCGGCGTTGGCGCTCGTGCTGGCGTTCGCCCTCACGCTCGCTCCCTGGACGATTCGCAACACGCTGCTCCAAAACACGTTCACGACGGTGGACGTGATGGGGGGCCGCAACGTGATGATGGGGAACTACGAGCACACGCTCGAAGACCGGCCGTGGGCCACGATCGAACTGCAGGGCGAGCGATCTTGGCACAACGTACTGGCGCAAAAAGAAAGCCTAAAGGGCAAGACTCAGGGACAGGTCGACAAGTTGGCGCTGCGGTACGCGATCGACTACGTGCGGGCGCATCCGGTGCAGACGATCCGCCGCAGCGCCGCCAAGTTCTTCCACTTCTGGCAGCTCGAGCGCGAGCTGATTGCCGGGGCGCAGCGCGGCCTGTGGGGCAATTTCAGCAAACCGGCCATACTCGGCCTGGCGGCGGTCATTCTCGGTGCCTACGTGGCGACGATGGCGGCCGGCATTTTTGGCGCCTGGATGTGCCCGATGGAGATGCGACTGCACGTGCTGCTATTGCTCCTCATCGCCTTCGTGACGGGACTGCACGCGCTGGCTTTCGGCCATTCGCGCTATCACCTGCCGCTGATGCCGTTGGTGATCCTGTACGCAGCGGCCGCCATCGATCGGTGGCGAAACGTTCTCGGATCGTGGCGCAGCATTCGGTTTGCCGCGGCAGCCACGTGCCTGGTAGTGCTGGCGACAAGCTGGGGACTGGAGATCAAGCGCGAGATTTCGCGTTTTGGATCTAACGAGCCCGCGCCCGTGACATCTAAAGTCGTTGGAAACCCCAAAATCTAAAAGTCTCCATGCCAGGCATCTGCGGAATCATTGACCTCACGCCGCATGCGGAATTGCCGCCGCTGGCGGCGATGGTGCGCCCGCTCGTACCACACCCCTGGTTTATCGAGGAATCGCGCCAGTTCAGTCGCGGCGTGCAGCTTTCTGCCGTGTCGCTCGATCGGGCCGGCCGAATGGCACACCTGGCCGAGTCGCAAGACGGCACGCACGTCTGCGTCCTGGACGGCGAGTTTTACAACCGCCAGGAGCTGCGACGAGCGATCGATCCTGCGGGCGCGAGCGACACTAGCAGCGATGCGGCCCTTCTCTTATCGCTCTGGAAAACCGGCGGCAAGACGAGCCTGCGGCAGATCAGCGGCTCATTTTCGGCGGTGATTTGGGACGCCGCGCTGGGTGAAGCAACGCTCATCAGCGACCGCTTCGGCAATCGGCCGCTGTACTACGCCCGTTGCGGCCAGCGGCTGGTTTTCGGCTCGCGAATCAAGAGCCTGATGGCGGATGAGACGCTTTCCCGAGACGTCAATCCGAGGGGGCTAGTCCAGTTCTTCACCTTCGGCCATTACCTGCGGGACGACACGTCGCTGGAGAGCGTGCGCGTGCTTCCCGCCTCGGCTTGCTGCACCTTTAGCGCTCGCACCGGGCGCTGGCACAGCGATACCTACCACACGTGGGCGGAAGCGTACCAGCAGCCCAGCCGCCC
The DNA here is from genome assembly GCA_035649415.1 of Pirellulaceae bacterium. Lineage (GTDB taxonomy): Bacteria > Planctomycetota > Planctomycetia > Pirellulales > Pirellulaceae > DATKDU01. The sequence goes on from DASRJP010000225.1 coordinate 10,463, forward strand.
CACTCGCGAATGGATCGATCTGATCAACACTGCCTTTGGGCAATCGGTCGAGCGCCAATCGGCAGACACCGCGAATCTGGGACTGTCGTTGTCGGGAGGGCTCGACGCCCGTTCCATCCTGGGGGCCATCGACGTCGCCCAGACCCCGCTAAAGACGATCTGCCTGGGGATGCGTGGCAGCCTCGATCATCGCTGCGCGGAAAGGCTAGCCCGCATTGCCGGCTGCGAAAATCACAGCTACGTCCTGGACACGCGGTTTCTCGGCGACTTTCGCGCGCACCTGCAGCGAATGGTCGAGCTGACCGACGGGCAATACCTGTCGCAATGCATCGTGATGCCGACGCTGCCGGTGTATCGCGAGCTGGGGATCGAAGTGCTACTCCGCGGACACGCTGGCGAGCTGATGCACATGTACAAAGCGTACAACTACTCGCTGGACGAGGAGGCGCTGGCCATCTCGAACGAGGAAGCGCTCGAGGCGTGGCTGCTGAAACGTTTGCAGGCCTACATGCTGAACGGCGTTGAGCGGCCGATCTTCGCGGCCGACATCCAGCGCGAGCTGCCGGCACTTGCCCGCCAGTCGCTTCGGGACGACATCGAGGGCGCGGCACATTGCCCAAGTGTGCCTCAACGGATCTGGCAACTGTTCGTCACCCAGCGGCTGCGGCGCGAAACAGTCATCTCGCTGAACAAATTCCGCTCGGTGGCCGAGACGCGGCTGCCGTTTCTGGATAACGCGCTGGTGCCTTTGCTCCTGGCGGCGCCGCCGTCCTTGAAACTGGGCGAAGAGATTCAGCAGGCGATCCTCCGCCGCTGTCGGCCGGAGTTTCTGAAGGTCGTCAATGCCAACACCGGCACTCGCGTTGGCGCGGGGCCGTGGGCCCGCAAGTGGTCCTCGTTTTGGCTGCGCGGAGCTGCCAAGCTCGGCCTGCCTGGCTATCAGCCTTACGAGCGGCTGGGATTGTGGCTGCGTCGCGAGCTGGCTGCCACCGTCCGCGACGTGTTGCTGGATTCGAGGACGCTCGACCGCGGCCTGTACGATGCCGATGGCGTGCGTGCAGTTGTGGAAAACCACCTAGCCGGGAAGCGGAATCACACGTTTCTCATCATGGGGCTGATGATCTGCGAACTGGGGCAACGGTATTTGGCCAGCGATCCCGGAAGTTGCCGCGAGGGAAAAGTAGCGGCGGCCCCCCTTCCTCTGAGGGCCGCGTCATGAGGCCATCCAACGTCTCCGCGGCTGTCTTACCACGGCCCGCCAGCGCCACTTCGATGCCGACCGTGCTTCAGGTCCTTCACAGCCTCAATGTCGGCGGCGCCGAAGTGCTTGCCGCACGCCTTGCGCGCAACTTGGGCGAGCGTTTTCACTTCGTGTTTGCTTGCCTTGACGAGCTGGGAACGCTGGGCCAAGAGCTGCGACGGGATGGTTTTGTGGTCGAGGTGCTGGGCCGAAGGCCAGGTTTCGATTTGGCCTGCGTGCGAAAGCTCGCGCATCTGGCTCGCCGGCATCATGCCGACCTGATCCATGCCCACCAGTACACGCCTTTCTTCTACTCTCGGGCCCCTGGCTCGCTCCTCCGCCGGCCGCCGGTGCTGTTCAACGAGCACGGCCGCTTCCACCCCGACCTGCCCAACCGCAAGCGAATGATCTTCAATCGGCTCTTTTTGCGGCGGATGGACCGCGTCGTAGCCGTCGGCGGCGCGGTCAAGCAGGCGCTGGTCAACAACGAAGGCATTCCGGCGTCGCGAATCGACGTGATTTACAACGGCGTGCGGCTGACCGATTTTTCACGGGACGACTCGCAGCGGCGGCAAGTGCGGGCAGAGCTGGGAATCCACGAGAGCGACCTCGTGGCCATCCAGGTCGCCCGGCTCGACTATCTCAAGGACCACTGCACGGCCGTCCGTACGGCCGAGAGAGTCGTGGGCCAGCTTCCCAGCTTCAAGCTGCTGCTCGTCGGCGAGGGACCCGAGCGACCGAAGATCGAAGCAGAAATCGCCCGCCGCGGCATGCAGCAGCAGGTGCGGCTGCTGGGGCAGCGCAGCGACGTCCAGCGGCTGCTGGCCGCGGCCGATCTGTTTCTGCTCACCAGCATCAGCGAAGGGATCCCCGTCACGTTCATCGAGGCCATGGGGGCCGCATTGCCGATCGTCTCCACCGACGTCGGCGGCGTGGGTGAGGTCGTCGAGTCGGAAGTGACGGGCCTGCTCGCGGCCGCCGGTGACGACGCGGGTCTGGCGGCGGCCGCTCTGCGGCTGGCCGGCGACGAATCGCTGCGAAAGAGTTTCGGCAGGCGCGGCCGGGCTCGCGCCGCAGAGATGTTTTCGGAAGACGAAATGCACGAGCAGTACGCGGCACTGTACTGCCAGATGATTCGGCGGCCGACAACCGCGCCGATAAGGAAGTGATCCAAGCGATGTCCGCGTCATTGACGACCACCGAGACGCAATCGGGAGCGAGCAAGTCGCCAGAGGCGCATGCGCTACCGATCGTCTCGGTGATCATTCCCGTGCGGAACGATGCGCAGCGATTGGCGGTCTGCCTGGCGTCGCTGCGCCAGCAGGATTACTCGGCCGATCGCTGCGAAGTGATCGTCGTGGACAATGGCTCCAGCGACGAGTCGCGCGACGTGGCCCGCGCCTATGGCGCCCGGGTACTGTACTATCCAAACCTGCGCGTGGGGGCGCTGCGGAACCGGGGTGTCGAGCAGGCCCAGGGCGAAATCCTGGCCTTTGTCGATTCAGATCATGAAGTGCCAACCGAGTGGATCCGCAGCGGCGTGCAGCAGCTCGCCGCAGACTCCGGGCGGGCGATCATCGGCTCTCCATGTTTGGCCCCGGCGAACGGCACGTGGGTCCAGCGAGGCTGGGAACTGCACCGCCTTCGCGACCGCCAGCGGCGCGAGACCACCTGGCTCGGCACCGGCAACATGTTCCTGCGGCGGGCTGACTTCGACCGCCTCGGCGGTTTTCGCGAGGATCTGGTCGCCGCCGAAGACGTGGACCTGTGCGTCCGCTTTGCCGCGCAATCCGGCCGCGTCATCTCCGACATGCGCGTGGCCAACGTCCACCACGGCGAGCCGCGCACGCTCTGGCAGTTCTTTTGGAAGGAATACTGGCGCGGCTCCAGCGGCATTCGGGCCTTCATCGCCCATGGCATGCCGCTGCACGAGCTGCCAAGCCTGGTCTGGCCGCTGTATCACCTGCTGGCGGGTATCGCGCTCGTCGCGGCGCTGGTCTATGGCATCTGGGTCGGTTCGCTCCTTGTTCCCTTCACGGCGCTGGTCCTGTTCGTCGCACCAGCGCTGCTGCTGTCGGTGAAAACATGCTGGCAGGTGCGGCGTGCTGCATCGATTCCAGCGCTCGCGGTTCTCTATTTGACCTACGGCCTGTGCCGCGCTGCGGCCCTGTTCAAGCGATGACGTTGCTCGCTCCCACGACGATCGACGCCGTTAGCTCAGCGGAATTGCCCGCGGCTGTTGCGCGCGAAACGAGTGTGCTCAGCTCCCCGATGGTCCTGCACGTCCGCGTGGTCACCGGACACGGCGGCGGGCCGGAGAAGACGATCCTTAACTCGCCGAGATTTCTCCGAAAGCTTGGCTACGAGTCCAAGCTCGCCTACCTCCATCCGCCGGGCGACCCAGGGATCGACGCACTCGCAGCTCGCGGTCGCGCGCTCGAAGCCGAGGTCCTCTCTGTTCCAGACCGCGGACCACTGGACCTGTCGGTGATTCGCCGCCTGCTGACGATTTGTCGCCAGGAGCACGTCGCAATCTGGCACGCGCACGACTACAAGAGCAACCTGCTGGGACTGCTGCTGCGGCCTTTTCATCGTATGCGGCTAGTAACCACGCTGCACGGCTGGACCAACATGAGCGGCCGAATGCCGCTGTACGCGAAAATCGACAAGTGGTGCCTCAAATACTACCAGGCGGCAGTGTGCGTCTCGGGCGACTTGGTGGAGGAGTGCCATCGGCAGCGGGTTCAGCCCGAGCGGTGCCACCTCGTTTACAACGCGATCGATACCGATGAGTACCGGCGCGAGCATTCGCTGGCCGAAGCCAGGCGGCGGCTGGGCGCACCAGAAACAGGGCTGTTGATCGGCGCAGTCGGCCGGCTGTCGCCGGAGAAGGGCTTCGACCTGCTGATTCGCGCGGCGGCCGAGCTTCGGCGCGGCGGGCGTGACTTGTCGCTGTGGATTGCAGGGGATGGCGACGCGCGCGGCGACCTGACGCGGCTGATCGACGAATTGGGGGCCGGCGACTATGTCCGGCTGCTGGGGCATGTCCCCGATCCGAAGCTCTTTTACGAGGCGATGGACGTTTATGCTCTCAGCAGCATCCGCGAAGGGCTGCCCAACGTGCTGCTGGAAGCAATGGCGCTAGGTGCGCCGGTTTTGGCCACGCGCGTCGCTGGCGTGCCCACGCTCATCGAGCAGGACAACAGCGGATGCATCGTCGAGCCAGGAAGCATCGCAGCACTCGTGGAGGGAATTAGCCGGCTGCTGGACGACAAGTTCTTGCGCGAGCGATTGAGTGCCGCCGCCCGCCGGCGAGTCGAAACGGAGTTTTCCTTCGCGCGGCGGATGGAAAAAGTCGTCGCCATTTACGACGAGGTCCTCGGCCGGCGGTAGCGCAGCGTATTTCATGGCGACGGCAACCATCACCGAACATGCTCAGGTCCACCGCGGCGCAGCAGTCCTCGAGCAGATTGCCGCCTGGCAGGCGGCAATCGGGCCGGCAGAGCACCCGGCGCGCGACCTGCGCTGGCTGGCTTGCCTATCGCGCGGTCTGGCACACGTGCCGCTGGTGATTGTGAGTCAGCGGGACGATCGTGTGGCGGGCATTTTGCCGCTGGCGCTCGTCGCCAGTCCGCTCTTCGGCCGGTTCCTGGTCAGTTTGCCGTATGTCAACTCGGCCGGCCCTCTGGCCGAAGACGACGAGATCGCGCGGCAGCTTATCGACCGCGCGGTCGAACTGGCAGGCGAACTGAATGTCCGGTATCTGGAATTGCGGAATGAATCTGCCATCGAGCACGCAGCACTGACGGCCACAAACACCAGCAAAGTCCACATGCGGCTGGCGCTGCCGCCAACGGCGGAAGCGCTCCTGGCGTCCTTCAAGTCGAAGCTCCGCAGCCAGCTCAAAGGGCATCAGAAGAACGACTTTCAGTTTGCATGGGGGGGCAGCGAGCTATTGCCCGAGTTCTATGACGTCTTCAGCCGCAACATGCGCGATCTAGGAACGCCCGTGTACCCGCGCCAATTCTTTGCTGCGATTCTCGACGAATTTGCCGGCCAGGCCGAATTGTGCGTCTCGCGCCTGGCGGGCCGCGCCGTGGCCGCGGCACTGGTCGTTCACGGTCACGGCACGAGCGAAGTCCCCAGCGCCAGCTCGCTGCGCCAGTTCAACGGCAGCGGCGCGAACATGGTGATGTACTGGCAACTGCTCTGCCGCGCGATCGAGCGCGGCCAAAGCGTGTTCGACTTCGGCCGCAGCACGATCGGCAGCGGCACCTTCAAGTTCAAGGAGCAATGGGGAGCGAAACCGTCGCCGGCCGTCTGGCAGTATCACGTCCGCCGCGGCTCGGCGACGCAGATGCGTCCCGAAAGCGGCAAGTATGGCCTGGCCATTCGTGTGTGGCAGCGATTGCCGCTGTGGCTGGCCAACCTGATGGGCCCGGCCATCGTGCGGGGGATACCGTAGCGATGCGCCCGCCGAACTCTGCCTGCCACGACGCCTGGCTCGTCGATCTGGATGGCACGCTCTACCGTGCGACGCCGCTGCGGATGTTGATGGCCGCCGAACTGGCGCTCTGCGGCTGGTCGGCGATCCGCGTCCTGCGCCGCTTTCGCCAGGAGCACGAGCGGCTGCGGCATGAGCGCGAGCCGGCCGCGAGCACGCCCTACGCGCTTCAGATCGAACGCACCGCAGCGGCACTGGGCCTCTCCGCCAACCGCGTCGCGCACGTGGTCCAGCAGTGGATGCAGGAGCGCCCGCGAAAGTGGCTGCCGCGGTGTATCCGCGCGAGCCTGGTGCGGCATATGGAGCGGTTCCGCGACGATGGCGGCCGGATTGCCGTCGTCAGCGATTACCCAGCCGGCGGAAAACTGCAGGCACTGGGAATCTCCTCGCTAGTCGACGCCGTGATCGCCAGCGGCGAAACGGCGGAGCTAAAGCGGCTCAAACCGGCGCCCGACGGCTATCTGCTTGCCGCGGCGAAAGTGGGCGCGGCGGCCGAGCGGTGCCTGGTGATCGGAGATCGACGCGAAACCGATGGCATGGCTGCCCAGGCGGCAGCGATGAATTTCTTGCACGTGAGCCAATTACATCTGCTGGCCAAACTGGATCGGCCCGCCAATTCCCCGATTCCCGCGGCCGCTGGGCTCCCTTCGACCGTCCCTGGCGAGCGGTTGTTGTAGACTGAATAAGGACTGCTCGGTGATGGGTGGCGTGCTCGAATTGTCTGTCGGCGACGCGGCGTCGCAATCGCGGATGTCCACACTGACTCCTCAATCGTTCATCCAGAAGACTGCCACGATCGGCGTCGTCGGCCTGGGATACGTCGGCCTGCCGCTGATCCGCGCGCTGGTCAGCGCCGGTTTTCGCACGCTGGGATTCGACGTCGATCCAACGAAGATCGAAAAGCTGAAAGCGGGCCAAAGCTACATTGGCCATGTGCCCAGCGAATGGATCGCAACCTGCGTGCGCGAGGGAAAGTTTGCACCCACCGCCGACATGGCGCGGCTGGCCGAGCCCGATGCCATCCTGATCTGCGTGCCGACGCCGCTGACCGACAGCCGCGATCCGGACCTGAGCTACATCGAATCGACGGCGCGGCAAATTGCCAAAGTTCTGCGGCCAGGGCAGCTCATCGTGCTGGAGAGCACCACCTACCCCGGCACGACGCGCGACGTCGTGCTGCCCATCCTCGAGACCAGCGGTCTGGCGGCTGGGAACGATTTCTTTCTGGCCTATAGCCCGGAGCGCGAAGATCCAGGCAATCCGCAGTTCACGGCCGGCAGCATCCCCAAGGTCGTCGGCGGCATCGAACCGCGGAGCACTGAGCTGGCAAGCGCCTTGTACGAGCAGGCCGTGGTGCGCGTCGTCCCCGTGTCGAGTTGCGAGGTGGCCGAGGCCTGCAAGCTGCTGGAGAATACATATCGCGCCGTGAATATCGCGCTGGTCAACGAGCTGAAAATGCTGTGCGACCGGATGGACATGGACGTGTGGGAAGTGGTCGAGGCGGCCAAGACCAAGCCTTTTGGCTTTCAGGCGTTCTATCCCGGGCCAGGACTGGGCGGACACTGCATTCCCATCGACCCGTTTTATTTGAGCTGGGTCGCCCGCAAGCACGGCTTGCCAGCACGCTTCATCGAGCTGGCGGGAGAAATCAACACGGCAATGCCGCGGTATGTCCTCGGCAAGATTGCAGCCGCGCTCAACGACGTTGGCCGGCCTTTGCGGGGGAGCCGCATCGGCATCCTGGGCGTGGCCTACAAGAAAGATGTCGACGACCCGCGCGAAAGCCCCGCCTTCGAGTTGATCGAGCTGCTCGAGCAAGCCGGCGCCATTGTCAGCTACAGCGATCCGCATATCCCGTCATTGCCGGCCATGCGGCGATTTCAAGTTCCCAAGCTCGCCAGCCAGGAGCTCACTCCCCAGTACCTTGCCGCGCAAGACTGCGTGGTGATCGTCACCGATCACTCGGCGTTCGACTACGAACAGGTCGTGCGCCATGCGCGGTTGATCGTAGACACGCGCAATGCGACCCGGCTGGTGAAGAATTGCCGCGAGAAGATTTGCAAGGCATAGATTCGCAAAACCGCGGAACGCGCCGCCCAGCAGGCTGCAATCTCAAGCGCGTGGTTCGCCAGGCTCGCGTGGACCGCTGGCTTCCGGCGGCAATGGCCCGCGCATGGCGTCGAGCCAGTCGAGATACTCCTCGATCTCGTTCAGCGGCATGCCGAGCTGCAGTGCCGCCTCGATCGCCTGAGTCCGCTCGAGAAACGTGCCGGCCTTTTCCAAGAGGAGCTTGGCGATTTCATGGGCCATGACGGGGCCTCGCTCCGGCCGAAGTGGAAACGCCTCCTTGCGTCCCTGGAAACTGAGGCCCTTTGAGCAACTATACCTGACGCCTGGCCCCGAATAATCGCGCGGTAGCTCCAGGGGCGACGTTGCGTCCAGCGGTTTCCCCCGATGAAAACTCGATCGATCGCGCATAGCAGCACCGATGAACATCGGCTCCCAGCTTGCCGTTCCAATGACTCCCACCCGGCAAGGAAAATCATCAAAATCCCCGTGCCAGCAGTCAAGGGGGAAATTGACAAAACACTCTGGACGACTGATGCCATTTTTACCGCCCCAACGGAAGTTCGCAGTCGAACGATCAGCGTGGGACGCCTGCGCCTCGCTCCAGCACTCGCAATCGTTTCAATTGTCCGCTCCTTTTCGGCAAATCCGACAGATTAAACGAGCTGACGCATGATTTCCCAGTCGCGTGGCACGTTGGCAGCCTTGTGATGGCAATTCCTTGGGCCCCAAACGGTATAATTCCTCCGAAGGGGCTGATTGCAGCCCTTCGCCATAGCATTCCGGCTTGGCTTCCCGCAATAAGCCATTCGGCTCGTCAGCTTCCCACTTCGAGTGGCAAAACATAATTAAGGTTTGATGTTTTCCGAACGCTTCCGAAACGAATGATGATGCGAACCTGTCTGATTACAGGGGGTGCAGGTTTCATCGGATCGCACATTGCCGAGGCGCTCGTCCGTCGGGGCGATCAGGTTCGCGTCCTGGACAACCTCTCGACCGGCCGCCGCGCCAACCTGGCCGCGATCGCCGATCGGATCGAGTTTGTTCAAGGGGACGTGTGCAGTCCATCCGACGTGGCCGGCGCGATCCGCGGCGTTAGCTGCGTCTTTCATCAGGCGGCAATCGCGTCGGTTCCGCGCAGCGTGGAACACCCGCTGGAAACGCACGCCGCCTGCGCGACGGGAACCCTGAACATCCTCGATCAGGCTCGCCGGGCCGGGGTGAAACGAGTGGTGTACGCCGCCTCCAGCTCGGCATACGGAAATCTGCCTTATTCGTCCAAGCGCGAAAGCGACCTGCCGCAGCCGTTATCGCCCTACGCGGCAGCCAAGCTGGCGGGCGAGTCGTACTGTCAAGCGTTTTTTCACACCTACGGTTTGGAAACGGTCGGACTGCGATACTTCAACGTGTTTGGTCCCCGGCAAGATCCGTCGGGGCCGTATTCGGCCGTGATTCCGGTTTTCATCACCAAGCTCCTCGCCCGCCAGCGGCCGGTCATTTTTGGCGATGGGCAGCAGTCGCGCGATTTCGCCTATGTCGAAAACGTGGTCTCAGCCAACTTGCTGGCGGCCGAAACCCCAGGGGTGGGCGGACGCACTTTCAACGTCGGCAGCGGCCGGTCGATCAGCCTGCTGGAGCTGCTGTTGGCACTCAACCGAATCCTGGGCACGGACGTGTCGCCACTGTTCGAGCCGGCACGGACGGGAGACGTACGCGACAGCCTGGCCGATATCACGCAGGCGGCGAGCTGTCTGGGGTATGTGCCGGCAGTGGGCGTGGAGGAAGGACTGCGACAGACCGTGACCTACTACCAGGGAGCTATCGCCGGTCGGTAGCGACCGGCAATCACAAAACACGAGTGGTTGGTGGATCGATGTTCAAGTGTATCTTTTTCAGATTTTGGAGAATTGAATGGTTAGCCAGCGCATGCAGGGCCACATGCCGCCGGCGCGACGCGCGATGCGTTTCGTGCAAAGAAGAGGCGACGTGATGAGTTTTGAGCAATACGATCAAAAGCAAATGGCGGTCGTGGTGGCCGTTGGCGGAGTTCGAAAGGTGCTTCGAGGTAGCGCCTCTTATCTCCGCGAACCGGCGCTTGGCAATTGCCTGCGAATCGTCATCGCCGACGAAGAGGGGTTGGAGATCCTCCTCAAGGAGGATGAATGGTCAGGCAAGATTGTCAAGGACGAGAAGTACGGCTGCGACTTCTGCGTTAGCCTCGATCCGACCTGGTGCGCGAATTAGGGGAATCAAGCCGATCTGCGCTTACCCAGGCTCAATCGACTGGGTGCGAATCCGCAAGAACACACCACCCCCCAAAACGGGGGTTTCTACCAGGCAGCGGCCATCGTCTGTTGGATGGATTAACTGGCCGCGCAAGCCAGCCAGGTTACCGCGCGTGATAACCACACGCGCACCTGGGGTAAAAGGAGTTTGGCTTCCGAACGGCTGGAGGTCGATTTCGGCCGAGGAATCCGGGGACGCTGGCGATAGGCATTCCATAATTGGGCGCAAAGATCCTCTAAAACCGGAACCCCTGGGACCGGTTTTCCATTGAGTACAAGGCTTCCGTCGGCCCCCGAACCCCCCCGAATGGCGGACCGCATCCGCCAGGGTTCAGGAAAACTGGGCTGGCTACTGAAATTCTAGTTCCCGACTATGGGTTTGCAAACGTCAGGAAGTTCATTCGGTAGGTCCACAATGGTGTGGGCAGAGAGAAAAGCGGGTCATTTGCGGGGTTGTACTCACGACGTTGCGAATGGTTGCCCAAAAGTTCTCTCAAATTTTCCCTGAACACTAGAGCGTTTGTCAGGTTCGCCTGGCCGCCGGCAGATTAGAAGCAGTAGCCAATTCCTCACCGCCATACATTGGGGTTTCCAGATGGATCGAGCACTACGAACGATCGTTACCGCTGTGGCCTTCGGCTTTACCCTGTGGGCAGCCGCACCGGCTCAAGCTACCCTGGTCACGCTGACCGACCTTAACTCAACCGCCGACATTGATACAGGCACCCAAGCCGGTGTCTATAACTGGGTAGTCGACGGAACGGATCATCTATTCCAGCAGTGGTTTTGGTATCGAATTGGTGCGACTGGACCAGAGGCCTCCATCGACACTCTCACGCAAACTGCAATTACGCCTGGCACCAACACGCTGTCGGTGACCTATGCCGGCAACGGCATTGAAGTGACCGTGGCATACACGCTGCTTGGCGGAAGCGCCGGTTCGGGTTCCTCCGATTTGGCGGAATCGATTCGGATTCGAAATACGGGCACCACTGCTATCGATCTCAATTTCTTCCAGTACTCCGATTTCGACATTGGCGGGGATGCTGCCAATGACTTTGTGTGGTACAACGACTCCAATCAAATTGTTGATCAGGCCGATCCAAATGCTACTTTGAGCGAAACGGTTCACACGCCGGCTGCGAACCGAGGTGAGTTGGCATTCTTTGCCACGACCCTTAACAATTTGAATGACGGCGATGCTGATGATCTGGCTGCTGGCGATCCGGATGGATTTTCACATGGAGTTTTCCAGGATACTGGCGATTTCGTCGGTCCAGGTGATGTGACATGGGCCTATCAATGGCAGCGGACCCTCGCCGCGGGCGGAAGTTTGCTTATCTCGAAAGATAAGAACATCGTCGGCGGTCCGCCCGACCGCGGCCCCTTCATTCCCGAACCCGCTTCCCTGGCGATCTGGGGTGGCTTGAGTGTCCTGGGTTTGGTGGTCGGCCGGCTGCGTCGCAAGGCCGCGTAGATCCGCTGACAACAGTTTGAAACTAGTAGCGGGCGTCTGCCAAAACAGACGCCCGTTTTTGTTTTCTTGTGCGGCCAGCTCAGCTCGCCTACGATCGTGGCTGCTGCCAACTCGCCCCTTCTGTGAGGCCCTTGCCATGCGCGTCTTTTTCACCTTGATACTTCTCGTTTCCCTGGCCACTGCCGCTGCCGCTCAGGACGGCAGCAAACGTCACTACCTCAACTCCTTAAAGCTGCTCAAAAACTCGCCGCCTCTGCTGGCCGATTACCCCGAATTCATCGAACCAGTTAAGGAACTGACGCGATATGAAGCGCCGACCCTCGTTGATGATGAAGGGGCCGATCTGTCGGTGCGGGCCTGGCGATTCTCCTACAACGCCCGCGGCATTATCGAGATGCCCAACCGGCTCAAGGCGGCGGACACGGCGATCATCATGGTCCACCCCTGGGGGATTGACGATGGCCAAGGTTGGAAAACGCCCGAGCCAGCCGGCGTCTGCGACTTCTGCACGCCAGCGAAAAATCACCTGGGCGCCCGCCACACCCGCGAAGTGATCGATCCGTTTCACGCCTCGCTTCGCGGCAAGGTCGCACTGGTGATGTACAGCCTCCCCGGGAAGGAAGACCCGATTCGCAAGAAGCTCTACCGTTCGATCCGCGGCAAACCCTCGGAGGCCGACCGCCAGGCGGGCGCGATCGAGCTGAAAGAAAAACTCGGCTCGTTCAAGTACGAGGGTGAGCCGTTGCCACAGGCGATCGAGTTGTCGAAGGACAACCCGGTCCGCGACTACTTCAAACAATTCCCCGGCCTGGACTCGTCGGCGCGCTACAACAACGCCGGCTTCTGGGACCTGCCGATCGCGGTCACGAGCGACCTGAAGACTGACCCCGACGACGTGGTGATCTACGACGGCGAAGGCTATGGGCCGCTGCGCGACTTCCTCAAGCAGGAGGGGATCCGCCACGTCCTCCTCACCGGCTACGCCACCGACATGTGCTATTGCCGCACCACCGCCGGCTACGAGAATCTCTCGAAGGACTTCAATGTCTTCCTCGTCGGCGATGCGACCCTGGCCACGTTTCCCGCCAACTCCACGCCGCGGTTCGCCACCAACGCTCACATCTCGTACGCGTCGCTCAACCAGCTCGTGACGCAGGTATCGTGGGTGAAGTACAGCAGACCAGGTCTTCAAGCTGCGCAGAAAAACTAATGCGTGCTCCTTGCGCCTTGGTGGTGAGTTCCCCGCAGACGGTCTACCGCAGCGATCCCTCGCGAATCGGTTTGGTGCTGCGGTCCGCCGCTCGCGCCGGTCCCAGCCGCGTCGGCATGTGAAAGCTGCCGCGGGCCGAAGGCGACGGATCAACCGCCGGCAGCGGTAGCCAACGCAGCAGTGCCGCCGTTTGCTTCGTCGCTGGAACCTGCACCTGGCTTTCTGGGACGAGCGCCCGCACTAGCGCGACGGCCGGCACGTGGTGGTTTGGGCGTGCGGACAACAGCGGGCCGGCGACCGTCGTCACCATTCCTGGTTGCGAGTCATCGGCGCCCATCAGCCGCAGCCCCTGATCGGTCAATTCAAATCGGAGGGCCAGTTTTCGATACGACGTGCTCTCCTCCTCTTTCGGCGGCAATTCGGCATCCAGGGCCAGGTGCTCCTGTGCCGCGGCCAGCAGCGAACGGCTGATTCGGCCGCCGCTGGCTGTCAGTGTGCCGCGGGCGCTTGCCAGCCGGCCGCTTTCCAGCGTCGCCTGCTGGAGCGTCAAATTACCTTGCCCGGTGAGAATGTGCCCGAACCGCTCGCCGATCAGCCGCGACAGGTCGATGCCACGGACCTGACCGGCCAGCTCGCCGCTCCACTCGCCTTCCTGCCACAGGAGCCGGCCGGTGCCGGCGATCGTCGCGCGATGCCCTGCTAACTCCAGCTCCGGGATGAAGCTGCTGGCCAGTGCGCCCGGCAGCGGCGGCGAACAATCCCACTCGACTTTGGTCACCGGCGGAGTCTGTTGCGCTGTGCGCGTGACGCGCAGCTCGATCGGCGACTGCTCATCCGGAAGCAAAGTGAACTGAACGGCGAGCGCCGGTCCGGCTGCGGTGGTTTCCCATGTCGCTGCAACGTGGTTCAAGCAGTGCGCTTGCTCGTCCCCTTCGATAACCAATTGCGTCGCAGTCAGGCGCAGCGGCGGCGCGTCCTCTCGCGCGGCCACGAAGGCCCACTCGTGAATGCGCCGGACGAGCTGGGGCAGCGCGCCGCGGGCAATCGAGGGTTCCACCAGCGTGATCTGCCACTGGCTGGGTGTCCGCTCGATTTCCACCCGGCGACACTCACCCAGCGGCAGCTTTGTTTCCGGATCGGCCAGCGTCAAGCCGGCAAGCTCCGCCAGCGACGGCTGCGGATAAGAAAGCCCCTCGATGGCGACCGTCACCCCCAGCCGCCCAGACAGCTCGCGCTCCCACTCGGCTTTCGCCGCAGGCGAGCACAGCGTCAACCAATGAACGGCAATAAAACCACTGGTGGCCAGTGTCGGCACGACACACAGGACCAGAAAGGCCCAGCGGCAAACGACAATTGTCGCCTTTCGCTCCGCGAAAGGAGCGTCGCTTTGCGGGTGATCGTGCATGCGAACGTCCTTGTTCGATTCACAAGCCCGAAGCGCAAGCGAGGTATGTCATCGCGATTGAATCGCAGAGGTTTCCCTCGCATGCATGTCGGCCTTGTTCACCTCTCCCTGGCCATTTTCAAAAACAAATCGAACCGCGAGAGCATCTCCGCCAGACTGTCGTTGCCGAACTTGTCGGTCAGAGCCCGGGCGACCTCGAACGCCACGACGTTCTCCACGATCACGCTGGCCGCCGGCACCGCGCACACATCGCTCCGTTCGTACTCCGCCGGCTGCGGCTGCTTCGTTTCAAGGTTCACCGACTCCAGCGGCTTGCGGAGCGTGCTGATCGGCTTCTTGGCCGCTCGCACCACCAGCGGCTGGCCATTGGTCATCCCCGCTTCCAGCCCGCCGGCATTGTTCGTCGGCCGCGTGAAGCCGAGCGAGTTTGTGTTCTTCTGCGACTCGTCGTAATGGATCGGATCGTGCACCTGCGAGCCGCGGCGGCGCGCCGCTTCGAAACCCAGGCCTATCTCGACCCCCTTGATCGCCTGCACGGCCATCACCGCCTGCGCGATCCGCCCATCCAGCTTGAGGTCCCACTGCGCGTGCGTCCCCAGGCCAAACGGCAGATTCTCGACGCGAGTCTCGACAATGCCGCCCAGGGTGTCCCCTGCCTTGCCCGCTTCGTCGATCAGCGCCTTCACCTCGGCGTCGCGCGCCGGATCGAGGGAATAAATTTCGCTGGCATCGCGGAGCTTCAAGCGCTCCTCAAGCGATAAACTTTCCGGCGGATCGATCCGAATGCCGCCGAGTTCCACGACGTAGCCAATTGTCTGAATGCCGAACTTGGCCAGGAGTTGCCGGGCAATGGCGCCGGCGGCAACGCGGACGGTCGTTTCGCGGGCGCTGGCCCGCTCGAGCACCGCGCGGATGGACCCCAGGTACTTGATCGCGCCGGTCAGGTCGCCGTGTCCAGGGCGCGGACTGCCGAGATCGGCCAGTCGCTCGAGTTTATGGTCGCGGTTTACGACTTGCAGCGCCAGCGGGCTCCCCAGCGTCACGTTTTTCCAGATGCCCGTGAGGATTTCGACCGCGTCGGTTTCGATGCGCTGGCGTCCGCCGCGGCCGTAACCACCCTGGCGGCGTTTGAGCTCGGCATCGATCGGCTCGGTCTGGATCTCGACGCCGGCGGGAAAGCCGTCGATCACGGCCAGCATGGTCTTGCCATGCGATTCACCGGCGGTCCAGTAGCGTAAACTCATGGGACTTAAAGACTTGTGACCCTTCAGCGGCTCGCGAGCCGAAGCCGCGGCCGCGCTTTGATTTTAGTTGGCGCGGGGCCAGGACGATAGAGCGGTTGGACTGCGGCAGACAATGCAAAATGATCAGCGCAAAATGCAAAAGTCAAAGTGCGGCGACTCGCTGAGCCCAGGTGGCTCGATCAGGCACACGCCCCATTTTGCATTTTGCATTTTGCAATGATCATTTTGCCTTTCCGCACCTTCAATCCGCCGACCCGGCAAGTCAGGTGCCCGGCACTCCGCATTCCGCATTAGTGCTCAAATTCCTCGCCCACCGCTGGTTCCTCCTCGCCCTGACGATCCTGTTCGTCGTAGGACTTTTCGGCGCATCGCATGTGCGGCTATTGGCCGAGTGGACCTGGCTGCGGCAAGGAAATCTGTTTTTGGTGATGTTCATCACCGCGCTGCCGCTGGAGGCACGCTCGATCTGGCAGACGCTGAAGCGGCCGCTGGCGCCGGCACTCGCGCTGACGATGACCTACGGTCTGCTTCCGCTGGTGGCTTGGACGGCGTCTTTCTTGATCAGCGATGCTTCGCTCGCCGGCGGCTTGCTAGTCGCGTCGGTGACGCCCTGCACCGTCGCCTCCGCCGCTGTTTGGACGCGCCGTGCTGGCGGCAACGACAGCGTCGCGATCCTCTCCACGGTCCTCACGAATCTGGCCTGCTTTGTCGTCCCGCCGCTATGGCTGGCGGTCATGCTCCACGGCAGCCAGGCCAGCGGCGCTCTCAACGCCGGCAAGTTGATGCTCGAGTTGGGGCTGCTGGTCGTGCTGCCGATGATCCTGGCGCAGCTTGCCCGGCTGCACGGCCTGGTCGCTGAATTCGCCACCCGCCGCAAGCAAGGGCTGAGCACGCTGGCCCAGTGCGGCATTCTGCTGATGGTGTTCTTTGGCGCGATCAATTCCGGGCTGAGAATGCAGGCTGGCGGCGCGTCCATGACGGCCGGCGAAGTCGCCAGCCAGGGAGTACAAATCGTCCTGATGGTGGCGCTAGTACTGTCGATTCACACGGGGATGTTCTTCGCTGGCTACACCCTGTCGCAGCGGCTGGGACTCGCCAAGGCCGATGCCATCGCCGTCGGCTTTTCCGGCAGCCAAAAGACGCTGATGGTGGGCCTCGAAATCGCCATCGCCTCACAGCTCAGCATTCTGCCGATGATCACGTTCCATGCCGGCCAGCTCTTCATCGACACGCTGATTGCCGACGGGCTGCGGGAGTCGGTCGAGTCGGAAAAACGTGCGGCTTAACGCAATAAACTCGGGCTGCGGCGCATCTTGTGGGGCAGGCGAGGTCCCTCTTTGGCTAGTCTAAGGCGGATCTTATGTGTACCGTCTGCCGGATTCTCATCGTGGCGGCCGCCCTGGCGGCCCCGCTATTTGCCGCCACCGTTTGGGCTCAGCGTCGGCAGCCGGCAAAGGGGATCGATGCCGACCCGCCAACAGTCGTCGGCCAGGTCGTGGCCTACGAACGCGACAAGTCGATTGCCGTCGAAACGCGCAATCGCAAAGGTGTGAACAAAAGCGAGTTCGCCATCGTCAAGGACAAGACGAAGATCGAGCTGCCCCCGCGGGCCACGGAAATCAAGGTCGGCATGACGCTGGCCGTCTGGGCGGATAAGGATGATCCAGAAGTGGCCGCCCAGATCGGCGCGCCAGATCAAAATGGCGCTCAGCCGCGAACGCGCCGCCCCAATAACCGGCCGGCCGCCGATCCGCCGACCGCAACCGGCCAGGTTGCCGCCTACGAGGCCGACAAGGCGATCACGGTCGAGGTCCGCCAGCGAGGTGGTCAGACGCGCAAAGCCGAGTTCAGCATCGCCAAAGAGAAAACGAAAGTTGAACTAACTGGTGATGCCAAGGAGCTAGCCGTCGGCCTGCCGGTGTCGGTGTGGGCCGACAAAAACGATCCGCAGGTTGCCTCCCGGATCGTCGCGGGAGCCACGCGGGCGCCGATGCCGCGCGGCCGCCGTCCTAACCCCAATCCCAATCCGACGCGAGCAAACCCCGCCCCCCAGCCCGCCAGGCCGGTCGTAACGCTGCCGGCCCGGCCCCCCGTGGCGGGACTCGATCCACTGGCCGCCGCCCGCCAGATCGATCGGCAGATCGACGACGCGCTGGCGGCAGCCAATATCACATCGTCGCCGCAATGTGACGATGCCGAGTTTATCCGCCGGGTCTATCTCGACATTGCCGGCGTCATTCCTTCCGCCGACGTGACGGCCACATTTCTCGGTAACGACGACGCGCACAAACGAGCAAAATTGATCGACGAACTGCTGGCTGGCGAAACCTACGGACAGCATTTCGCCGACCTGTGGTGCGATCGCATCAATATCAAGGACTTGCCCATTTATCGCGAGCCGTTCACCGACTGGCTGGCCGCGTGTTTGAATGCCGGCGGCGGCTGGGATGAGATCGTCTTCGACCTGCTGACCGCCGAGGGGGGCTTCAATTTCGTCACCCGCGGCAAGCGGCTGGGGAGCACCGACCCGCAGGCGCTGTTTGTCCTGCTCAACACCGAGGAAGGGATGGGCAAGGGGCCGAACCCGGCGTGGCTCGCCGCCGAAAGCGGACGGCTGTTTTTGGGAGTGCAGATCCAGTGCGCGGAATGCCACGACCACCCGTTCACGGAATCTTGGAAGCAGACCGACTTTTGGGGCCTCGCCGCTTTCTTCAGCCATCTCAAAAGCGAGCGTGACCAGCTAGGGCTAAGGTGGGTCGAAGCGCCGCCGGCCGCTGAGCCCATCAGCGTGTCGATCCCCGCGACCGCGCTCAAAAACGTGGGACAGACGGTCCCTGCCCGGCTCCTGGGCGCAAGCGAGCAGTTCCGGGCCAGCGACCAGCAACGGCTGCGGCATTCTCTGGCCCGCTGGCTGACCGCGGCGGACAATGGACTGTTTGCCAGGGCCACCGCCAATCGGATGTGGGCCCACTTTTTTGGTCGCGGTCTCGTCAATCCGGTGGATGACCTGCGGGCGGACAACCCGCCGAGCCATCCGGAGATTCTGGCGCTGCTGGAGGAGGAGCTGAGAAAATCTCAGTTCGACCTCAAGCATCTGATCCGCTGCCTCTGCTTGAGCGCTGCCTATCAGCGGACCAGCGCGCCATTGGCAGCGAACGAGGCGGACCAAGAAAACTACAGCCACATGGCGGTCAAGGTCATGAGCCCAGGCGTTTTTTACGACTGTCTGAAGGGGGCGACCGGCTGGCCCGAGCTGAAGGTCGGCCTGCCGGAGCGAAAGACCAAGTTGACCGTCCTGTCGCAGTACACACCCCGCGAAGTGTTCGTGGACTACTTCCGCGCCAGCCAGGGAGAAGAGGCCGATCCGCTGGAGAATAACCACGGGATTCCGCAGGCGCTGAAGCTGATGAATGCCGAGCAGCTCAACCGGATCGCGCCGGTGGTGGAGCAACTGTGCGAATCAGGCAGCAAACGCGATGAGATCGTCGAGCGGCTGTACACGACGGCACTGTCGAGGCGGCCCAGTGCGGAAGAAGTCAAGCTGGTGGTGGGCTTTCTGGAGCAGCGCCAGGACGAGGGCCGGCCAGAGGGTTACAACGCCGTGTTGTGGGCCCTGATCAACAGCGCGGAGTTTGTGAGCGTAAGGTGATTCCAATGTCGAGATCGGAGTTCAAATTTGACGCCGCATGCCATCGGCTTCCGCCCGTTTGATGTGTGAGGAGATACGTCTATGACTTCATTCCGCATTCCGCAAGCCGCATTCCGCATTTCCCGGCGCGATCTCCTTGGCGTCGCGACGAGTGCCGGCGCCTGCACCGTCTCCGCTTCCGTCTGGCTGCCTGTGCTGGCTGCTCACGCGGCAGAAAAGGGGGTCAAGCACAAGTCCTGCATCCTCCTCTACATGCTGGGTGGCCCAAGCCACATCGACACGTTTGACCTCAAGCACGGCACTGAGACCGCCACAGAGTTTCAGCCGATTGCCACGTCAGTCCCCGGCATTCAGATCAGCGAGCATCTGCCCCAGATCGCCCGGCACATGCATCACGCCGCGATCATCCGCAGCATGAGCACCGCCGAGGCCGACCACGACCGCGGCCGCTACCTGATGCACACGGGCTATCCGCGCGGCAGCGGCGGCGTCCCCTGGCCGAGCATGGGAGCACTGGTCTCCTCCGAGCTGGGCCAGAGCGGTTTCCTGCTACCGAATTTCGTCGTCTGCAATCTGAAGGATCGCCTCGACCCAACGTTCACCGGCTACCTGCCGCCGGAGCACAAGGGACTGATCCTGCCCGACCTGGACCGGGGAATCGACGACGTGCGGCCCGCGGTCGTCCAGTCGGAGTTCGACGATCGGCTCGACCTGGTGAAAAAGCTCGATGACGCGTTCAAGGGAAAGTACCGCGCCCCTTCGACCGTCGCCCACCAGGCGAACTACCGCCGTGCAGCCGACCTAATGCGCGCCGAAAAGCTGAAAGCGTTCGACCTGTCGCTGGAGCCGGCCGACAACCTGAGCCGCTATTCGCCCCGGCAGTACGGCGCGGGGGACGCGAGCTACAACGGACTGAAGGATTTTGGCAAGGGTTGCCTCCTAGCGCGCCGGCTGGTCGAGTCGGGCGTCCCCTTCGTCGAGGTCGTCCTCACCGGCTGGGACACGCATCAAAACAACTTTGCCGGCACGAAGAAGGTTTCGGAAGTGTTGGATCCCGCCTGGAGCGCCCTGATCGAGGACCTCGAGCACCGCGGCCTGCTCGATTCCACGCTCGTGATCTGGATGGGCGAGTTCGGACGCACGCCGAAGATCAATCCCAATGGCGGACGCGACCACTTCGCCCGCGCCTGGAGCACCGTCCTCATGGGGGGCGGCATTCGCGGAAGCCAGGTCATCGGACGCACCGACAGGAATGGCGCCGCGGTCGAGGACCGGCCGGTTTCCGCCCGCGACTTCATGGCCACGATTTGCCAAATCCTTGGTATCGACTGGCAGAAGCTCAACGAAGGCCCCGGCGGCCGAACGGTGCGTGTGACCGAGAAAGGCGCCGAGCCGATCGGGGAACTGGCGGGGTGAGCGAGGTCATTGCAAAATGCCCTCTGACCATCATTCACGACGGAAGTCATGGAAGCGAAAACGGTTATGATGATTCGCCTGGGGCGAACGATCACTTCTCCTCTCTTGTCCCCGCACCGATTCCGCGGTACAAAGTATTGTTTGCTGACAAATCAGGAAATCTGCCCGCGGCAGCGACGCTCGGACGGTTCGCCATGAAAGAAAAAATCCACCCGCAATACTTTGTGACCGAAGTCTCCTGCTCCTGCGGCAATAAGTTCACCACCCGCAGCACAAAGAAAGAGCTGAAGGTTGATATCTGCGCGAACTGCCACCCGTTCTATACGGGGACGATGAAGTACGTGGACACGGCCGGCCGAATCGAGAAATTTCAGAACAAGTTTGCCGCCGGCAGCTATACCAGCGTCAAGAAGCCGGCCGCCAAGACCAAGAAGAAGGTCGTCATTCCGCAGCCCGAGGTTTAGCTACCTCATTTCGGCCGCTGGCGGGTATCATTCACGTTGTGCAGGGTTCGCTGTGCGCGCGGCCCCAAAACCTAAGCGCGAAGGATTTGGTGCTTGGACTGCCGCTGGTTGGGTAACTTGAGGACGTTTATGCGAGAGATGCTGGAAGAAAAGCTCCGCCGGTTTGAGGAGCTGGAAAAACAGTTGCAGGATCCGGAAGTGCTGGCCAACAGCAGCAAGATCGCTGCCGTCGCGCGCGAGCACGGCTCGCTGTCGAAGCTGGCTAACAAGTACCGCCGGTTCAAGAATCTGGTGGACGAGATCGCTGAGCTGAAAAAGATGTCCCACAGCGGCGACTCCGACGAGAAGGCGATGGCCGAGGAGGAACTTCCCCCCGCGCGGGCCAAGCGCGAGGCGCTGTGGGCGGAGCTATTGGACATGACCGTCGGCGGCGAGGACGCCAATCGCACGCGCTGCGTAATGGAAATCCGCGCTGGCACCGGCGGCGAAGAGGCCGCCCTTTTCGCCCACGACCTGTTTCAGATGTACAAGCACTACGCCGAGAAAAAAGGCTGGCGAGTCGAGATCATGGAAGCCAGCCCCACCGACCGCGGGGGCTTTGCCAAGATCACGCTCGGCTTTGAAGGGGAAGGGGTCTACCGCGAGCTGCGCTACGAAGGGGGAACGCACCGGGTGCAGCGCGTGCCGGAGACCGAGGCCAAAGGGCGGGTGCACACCT
Organism: Pirellulaceae bacterium; assembly: GCA_035649415.1. Taxonomy (GTDB): domain Bacteria; phylum Planctomycetota; class Planctomycetia; order Pirellulales; family Pirellulaceae; genus DATKDU01. The sequence continues at coordinate 32,142 of DASRJP010000225.1, forward strand.
CGGCGGCCACCGTCGCCGTCCTCCCCGAGCCGGAGGATGTCGAGATCGACCTCAAGTCGGACGACTATCGCCTCGACAAATTCTGCGCCAGCGGTCCCGGCGGCCAGCACGTCAATAAGACCGAGAGTGCCGTCCGGCTGACCCATTACGAGACGGGCATCGTCGTCTCGATGCAGGACGAGAAGAGCCAGCACAAGAACCTGTCCAAGGCCCTCCGCATTTTGAAGTCGCGCCTCTACGAGCACTACCAGGCAAAAGAGGCGGCTAAGCGAGCCGCCGAGCGGAAGACCATGGTCGGCAGCGGCGACCGCAGCGACAAGATCCGCACCTACAATTTCCCCGACAACCGCCTCACCGACCACCGCATCGGCCTGACCCTCTACAAGCTCGACCAGATCATCCGCGGCGACCTCGGCCCCGTCACCGAAGCGCTCATCGAGTACGACCGCAACAAACTCCGCGATCAAATGGGCGGGCTGGAGGGGTGACCACAGCGCTGGCTGTTGGCCAGCGGGTGTGGGGGTATGAGAGTATGAGGGTTTCGGGGTGTTGGGCTCAATGGCACCCTCACACTCTCATACCCTCGCACCCACACACCTGTAGACCCGCCCATGACACAAAGCGCCCAGAGCGATCCCTGGACCGTCGGCCGGCTCCTGACCTGGACCACTGAGTTCCTCGGCGGCCGCGGCAGCGACAGCCCCCGCCTCGATGCCGAGGTGCTCTTGGCCCACGCTCGCGGCTGCGAGCGGATCGCCCTCTATACGGCATTCGGCGAAGAAGTCAGCGAAGAGGTCCGCGCCCGCTTCCGCGAGCTGGTGAAAAAGCGCGCGGAGGGAATACCGGTGGCATACCTCGTCGGCAGGAAGGAGTTTTTCTCGCTCTCCTTCAAAGTCACGCCGGACGTGCTGATCCCGCGGCCGGAGACGGAGCACGTGGTCATGGCGGCACTCGACGTGCTCGGCGTCTCCGGTCCAAAGTCCAAAGTCCAAAGTCCAAAGTCGGAGGGTTTAGGGCTGCGGGTTCAAGGTTCGGGAGCGGAGGAGTCGGGAGTCAGGAGTCAGGAGTCAGAGGAAATCCCAAATTCCAAGTCCCAAGTTCCAAATCTGCAATCTCAAATCCGAAATCTGAAATCGATCGCCGATGTCGGCACCGGCAGCGGCTGCATTGCGATCGCAATCGCCAAACACGCGTCGCAAGCGCGGCTGATTGCGACCGACACGAGTGCCGCCGCACTGGCGGTTGCTCGCGAAAATGCCGCGGCACATCAAGTCGCCGATCGGATCGAATTCCGCGAGGGGGATCTGCTGTCGATGCTTCCCGCCCAGCGGCAGTTCGATCTTGTCGTTAGCAACCCGCCGTACGTCGGCACCAGCGAGCAGGGGACACTCGCGCCGCAGGTCCGCCAGCACGAGCCGCATACGGCCCTCTTCGGCGGCGAGCGCGGCACTGAAACGATCGCCCGCCTGATCCCGCAGGCCGCCGAGCGCCTAAAGCCTGGTGGCTGGCTGATCCTGGAAGTCAGTCCGCTTGTGGCCGATGCGGTCGCGAAGCTGATCGCAGACCGTGGCTCCTTCGAGCCGGCAACGATCAGCAAGGACCTGGCCGGCCTGGTGCGAGTCGTCAAAGCGCGGCGGAAGGAATGAAGTACACCAATCGCCGCTAACCGAGACTAATTGGATTAGCGTTCCCGATTCCCTTGACGCCGATTTTCGGAGTACCGCCATGGTCCGCTTCTCCATCCGCGATCTCCTCTGGCTGACCGCCCTGGCGGCACTCGCCCTCTGTTGGTGGCTCGATCATCGGCGACTGTCGCAGCAGGTCCACAACCTGAAGGAGAGCATCAAGTTGATCTCCCCTGGGATGCCCCCGCACGTCCTTGACAGCCTCAAGAAGCCCCCGTAGCCTAATAAGTTCCCATCGAATCGACCGGCCGCCAGCGGCCGAAACCTGTTGCCTGGCAAAGAGATAACGATCGAGGTCCGTCATGGCCGTCCCTAAAAGGCGTCAGTCCAATTCCCGTACCGGCAAACGCCGCTCGCACCACGCCAAGATGCCCAAGCAGCTCTCCTACTGCCCCAAGTGCTCGACCGCAGTGCCGCAGCACGTCGTCTGCCCCAATTGCGGATACTACATGGGTCGGGTGATGGTGGAGACTGAGGAAGCGGGAAAGAAATGACCTACGCGCGGGCAGAATGTCCAATGACCAAACCCCAATGACCAATGGGCGAGATGGCATTGGTCGTTGGGGTTTGGTCATTGGCCATTTGGGAGGTACCTGGTGTCACGCCCCGCGTTTTTATTTCCCGGCCAGGGAGCCCAGACGGTCGGCATGGGACGTCAGCTCGCCCAGTCGCTGCCGTCGGCGCGGGCCATCTTCGACCGGGCCAATGAGATCCTCGGCTATGACCTGGCCCAGCTCTGCTTCGAGGGGCCGGCGGAAAAGCTCGACTCGACAGTCCACAGCCAGCCGGCACTCTTTGTCACCAGTCTCGCCGCGCTCGAGTGGCTCAAGGCGAACAAACCGGACGTGGCTAACGCGGCCGCAGCCACCGCTGGACTGAGCCTGGGCGAATACACGGCGCTCGTCTTTGCCGGCGTCATGTCCATCGAGGACGGCCTGCGAGTCGTGCAGCAGCGCGGGGCAGCGATGCAAGAGGCCGCCGACGCCACCCCCAGCGGCATGGTCAGCATCCTGGGTCTGGAGCGCGACCAGATCGAAGCGCTTTGCGACCAGGCCCGCGGTTCGGGCGAAGTGCTCCAGATCGCCAACCTGCTGTGCCCCGGCAACATCGTCGTCTCGGGACACAAGTCAGCGTGCGGCAAGGTCGCCGAGCTGGCCACTGCCGCCGGCGCGATGAAGACGATTCCGCTGGCGGTGGCCGGCGCTTTCCACACGCCGATCATGCAGCCGGCCGCCAGCCGCCTGACCGCGGCACTCGCCGGCGTGACGTTGCGAAAACCGCGCATTCCCGTCGTCTCCAACGTCGATGCCCAGCCGCACGATGACCCCGAGGAAATTCGCCAGCTACTCGTAAAGCAGCTCGTCGCGCCGGTCCGCTGGGAAGATTCGCAGCGCTGGCTCCTCTCGCAGGGCTACGGCCCGCAGTGGGAGGTCGGCCCCGGCCGCGTCCTTCGCGGCCTGCTCAGGCGGATCGAGCGGAAGGCGGAGGCGGATGGGGTCGAGTGTTGAAAACTCGGTCCCAAGCTCTGCTTGGGACCGCAAGTCGGGAAGCTCTGCTTCCCTTAGGTGAAGCCACAAGCAGACCCGCGAAGCAGAGCTTCAACAACATGCGTACCCAAGCAGAGCTTGGGCACGAGGAGGAAATCATGTCCCCCTACGAATCCTTGAAAGTTGACCTCACCGGCCAGACCGCCCTCGTCACCGGCGCCTCGCAGGGGCTGGGGAAAGCGATCGCGATCGCCCTGGCCAAGAGCGGCGCGAAGGTGGCCTGCGTCGCCCGCAATGCCGAGAAGCTGAAAGGGACGGTCGAGGAGATTGCGGCCGCCGGCGGCCAGGCCGAAGCGTTTAGCTGCGACGTGAAAGAGTCCAAGCCCGTCGATGAGCTGATCGACAAGTTGGCCGAAACGTGGGGGAAGATCGACATCCTCGTCAACAATGCCGGCGTGACGCGCGACACGCTCCTGCCGCGGATGAGCGACGAGGAATGGGACGACGTGATCAACACCAACCTCCGCGGCTCGTTCCTGTTCGCTCGGGCCTGCTCGCGGCACATGATGCGAGCCCGCTACGGCCGGATTATCAACATCTCCAGCGTCTCGGGGATCATGGGGAACCCTGGCCAGACGAATTACTCCGCGTCCAAGGCCGGCATCATCGGTTTCACTCGCAGCCTCAGCCGTGAACTGGCCGGCCGCAAGGTGACGATCAACTCGGTCTGCCCCGGCTTCATCGAGAGCGACATGACCAAGGCGCTCGGCGAGGTGATTCTCGACGAAGTGAAAAAACGCATCCCCGCCAAGCGAGTCGGTCTTCCGGAAGACGTCGCCGCCTGCGTGCTTTTTTTGGCCAGCCCCGCGGCGTGCTACGTGACGGGGCAAGTGCTGACGGTGGATGGGGGGATGACGGGGTAGGAAGAGGGACTAGGGACCGGGGGCTAGGGACTAGGGCGGCAATGCGATGCTTCTTAGCCGGAGGTCAACGACCTCCGGAATCCAGTCTGCGCAGGCAAGTGCGGTTAAGGCTCACGCTCACTCTGCATCGGGGAAGCTAGGCACCGGCACTCCTCCCATCGGACGAACCCCGTACACGATGCGGAGTCTTGGAAGAGCCGCATGTAGTTGCTTCACTCCGTCTGCGGTCACTCTGGTCGCGGTCAATGGAGGCCCATCTTCTGCAAGATACATCATGACTGGTATTTCTTCGACCAGATGCAGCGTCGTTAGCTGTTTCAAGCGACCAAGATGACGAAGCCCGTCATCAGTGATCCCCGTCCTGACGAGATTTAATTCCTGCAATTGCGGTAACTGCTTTAGATGCTCAAGTCCCGCGTCGGTGATCTGTGTGCCACGCAAGTTCAGCATCTTGAGCGAAGGGATCCTCAGCGTCGCCAAACCCGCGTCGGTGATTGGAGCCGCTTGAATCGTGCCTCGGTTTCGCGGCGGCCGACCGCCCGTCGTATCATAGGTAACGCCCAAAGTCAGCTCTTCGAGGCGCTGACATCTGTTGAGAAGCGCCAGCCCAGCATCGTCAACGCTTGTCCCGCTAAGGTTTAGTTCCCGAAGCCTTGGGTACGAGTCGACGAGCCGAAGACTTTCACTTGAAATCTTTGTGGCCGAAAGTTCGAGCGTTTCCAGTTTCGACAACCTCGACAGATGCGCGAAGCTTCGGTCGCTGATCGGTGTCTGGCTCAGGTCGAGGCGCCGAAGATTGGGAAACGCCGAAAGCTGTGCTAGCTTCTCGCCGGTAAGAAGATCGTCGCGTCCATTTGCTGAATTCGGCCGGTTAAGCAGAACTATCCACTGCTGTATCCTCTCCGTCGTCTCTTCGGAGGCTTGGTCACAAAAATCCACCTCGATAACCTCTTGAGTCGCCAGCAGCCATTCCCGCCGCGTGCCATAAGGGAGACCATTCTTCCTTTCCCCGTTTTCCTCGTAGTAAACCCGTCCATCGAGCATCTGAAACTGGGCGGCGATTTCGCGCTGTCTCAGTCGCGCTTGATATCGGACGATGACCGCACATGCGATGCTGGCGACAACGACAATCAGCAAGAGCGTCCGCAGGCTGAATTGAAACAATGATCTTCCACGCCTCTTGATGGGGGTCTTATCTGAGTCGACTTTTTGTGACTTACTCAGCATGGGCGAGGTGCCACTTCAAGACAGTTGGCAATTCTACCCCGACGGAGTAGAACTATTGAAAAGTGGCACCCGCGCGAAGTACGCGAACTTGCCAAGGAATAGCTGTCACTTTCCCCAAAACTGCCCTATCCCGCCGCCCGCCACTCCCCTATACTTAACCCCGGTCGGTCTGACGACTCAATCCGTAGCGCTCGTTCTTCTCGAATCTGCCCGCGGCATTCGTTCTCGCCTTGCCGCCTGGTGGGCCGCCACTTCTGGCCCCTTTCATCGATCCGGAAAGCTTCCACGGGTCCAAATTCGGTTTGAGGAGTTTTGCATGAGCATGCGTCTGTATGTCGGGAACTTGAGTTACAACGTCACGAACTCGAGTCTGGAAGAATTGTTCGCCCAATACGGCTCGGTCAAGAGCGCCCAGGTCATCCAGGACCGGGACACCCAGCGCAGCAAGGGTTTCGGCTTCGTCGAAATGTCGGACGACAATGCCGCCCGGCAGGCGATCCAGGCCCTGAATGAGAAGGAGCACGATGGCCGCCAACTGACGGTCAACGAGGCCCGCCCGCGCGAAGAGCGCACCGGCGGCGGCTACGGCCGGCGATAATCCGCGGAATTCCCGCGCTCGCGATCGAACGGAAAATATGCCAGGCCGCAACGGCTCTCCCAGTGCCGCTGCGGCTTCTTTTGTCGGCTGACGGGGAGTCGAATGTCGCGGGCGATTTGATCGCGCACAGCGGCACCGAGTCACGGCGGCAGCGAGGCGCGGAAACCAATCACGCCGCCGCCGCTCTCTGTCTCTGTGTCCCTGTAGCTCTGTGTGAAAACGCATCGCGGGTTGTTTCCAACCGCCTCGCGCGGCAATGAACCGCGCCGCGAAACTTGACGTTCCTCGAAGGCCCAATTAACCTCCAAACCTGCGTCAGGCTCGCAAGCGGCACGTTATGCCGCTTTCTTAGGCCATCGGATCGTGCGGCCGCATCGACGCCGAAATGCCTGCCGCCCAGCGCGGGACGCCAGGGGCCGGTGCCGCCGCGACCGCGGGAGAAACGACCATGGCGCAGCTATCGAAGTGGTGGCCCCAGTCGGCCCTCGGCCGGATCGTGCTGGTGACACTTTTGGCCTTGCTGCTGGGGACCTTGATCCTCGTCTTGCTCGCTGCCGGGCAGGTCGCGGAGAAGAAGAATTTCTGGTCCTCGCTGGCGTCGGCAGCGATCACGGCGGGGGCGGCCTACGTGCTCGGGGCCTTCGTGGGCTGCCTGTTTGGAATTCCGCAGCGGGTGGTGCCGGCGTCGGACTTGGGCCAGGCGGCCGCGGCCAGTGCGGGGCTGTACCGCCCGGGCAACCAGCTCGAGCAGGTTTCGGATTGGCTGCTGAAAGTGCTTTTGGGCGCGTCGCTCACGCAGCTCGGCAACGTGACGCTGATCGGCGACTACTTTGAAGAATTCGTTGGATCGGCGGCGGGAGCAATGGCCATCATCACCTATTTCTCCTTTGTGGGCCTGCTGTCGGGATACTTCATGATGATCGCGTACCTGGCGAAGTTGATCCGCCGCTCAGGCGAAGACCTGGTGCGGAAGCTCGACAGGGAACTCCGCCGCATCAAAACCGAGTACGCGCTGCATCAGAGCCTGTATGGCGATCCGGCGGCGCAGGACAGCGCCGTGAGTAAGGCCCTGGGCTACCTGTCCGACCATCCCGAGGGGTCCGCCGATCTCTTCGGTCATCTCGCATGTGCCTACGGCCAGCGCTACGAGAGGGAATTGTTGGCGGGAAGACAAGCGGCGAGCCCAGAAATGAAGCAGATCCTGGACAAGGCCGTGGAGTATGGAAGTAAGGCCGTGAGGCGCGATCCGAAATGGGCCCACATTCTGCACGACTTGTACCACGCCCCTGACAACGCGGTCGAGAACGATTGGGCTGTGTTCCGCCGCGTGGAAGGGAGTGATCCGGAAAACAAGGTCAAAAGTTTCATCGAAGAGGTGCAGCGCACGGCTCGGGCGTAGGACCTGTGTGCGGGAGCGGACGACGACGGCGGATCGCGAGGCGGGGCAATTTGTAATCCAGCGGGCCACACCACAGTCCTGAATCGGAAGTCCGATTTGGACTCGCACCTCTCTGCCCTTGTATCTCCGTGCGAGAAAGAAGTGCCCGGAGGTCATTGACCTACGGCTAAGGGCTCGCGCTGCCGCAGCGGCCACGCGTCGGCATATTCCTTCTCATAGAGCTGGCGAATTTCGCCTTCCGCGCGGGAGATTGCCGCGGCGTCGGGAATGGGTAGCAGTCCCCCGGCGGCATCCTGGCCGTGGGCAGCGGCGGGCGCTGCGATCAACAACGCCAAGACAAATGCGCGTGTGCCGACTTGCATTTGATGCATCCTGAGGCGATTCCAAAGTCCGCAGTCGATCATCGACAGTCGAATTGCAGTGTAGCCGGTACCAGGCGCGTGCTGCGGCGTTCACCGGTTCTGGCCGGCGATTGCGCAGATTGTTCATTGCAAATTGTCAATTTCTAATTTGCAATTTGCAATGAACAATTCACAATGGTCCTCCGAATTTCGACCTCTGACCGCGGATGGCCAGTGCCGCTCTGGCTTTCCACGCGGCGGTGGCGTATAGTTACGCTCGGTCGGTTTGACGACGCATTCGTAGCCGGGTTCATTTGAACTGTCCGCTGCTGTCCTCGCCTTGCCACCTGGCGGGTCACCACTGTTGGCCCCTTTCCCTTGAGATCCGGAAAGTCAACACGGGTCTCGCACGACTTACTTTAGGAGTCTGAAGAGTGGCGATGAAGCTTTATGTGGGTAACTTGAGCTACAACGTTTCCAGCTCGGACCTGGAACAGTTGTTTGCCCAGTACGGCGCAGTTCGCAGCGCCCAGGTGATCACAGACCGGGACACCGGTCGAAGCAAGGGTTTTGGTTTCGTGGAAATGTCGGACGACAATGCCGCCCGGCAGGCGATCCAGGCCCTGAATGAGAAGGAGCACGACGGCCGTCCGCTGACGGTCAACGAAGCCCGCCCGCGGGAAGAGCGCGGCGGCGGCGGCCGCGGCGGCGGCGGCTACGGCGGTGGCCGCGGTGGCGGTGGCGGGGGACGCGGTCGGTACTAAGCGACCGGGTTAGCGCTTCCATTCTCAGATTGAATGACGGCCGGAGCGGCCACTGCGTCGCTTCGGCTGTTTTCGTCTCTGGATCGGGACACAGATCAGCGCCGCCGGCAAAACCGACATTGCGCCGCAACTTTGTGAATCTTTCCGATCTGTGTCCCACCATCTGAGTCTCAACCAGTAATTCATCCATGCCATCCTACATACAAATGCTGATTGACCTGGCGCGGCCACTCGTCGGCGAAATCACGCTCGGCCGCCCCGACATGTCGGCCGGCTCCGTCGCAGCCGCCATCCTCACCACGTCCGGCAACACCTACACCGGCATTTGCGTCCACGTGAGCTGCGGCATCGGCTTCTGTGCCGAGCATGCCGCCGTTGCCGAAATGCTCAAAGCGCGCCAGACGGAAATCAAGACAATCGTCGCGGTGTGTGGAGACGGCGTGCTGGCCCCCTGCGGCCGCTGCCGGGAGCTAATGGTGCAGGTAAATCCCAAGAACCTCGATGCCGAGGTCGCGCTTCCGGGCGGCCGGGTCAAGCGTCTGGCTGAGCTCTTGCCCGATCATTGGATCTATTAGACCGCGATCGCCGGGATGATCGCCTGCCAGGCAAAGTAACACAGCCAGGCCGCCACGACGAAGCCCGCCGCCGTCACGCTGGACCCCAAAACCTGGCCACAGGGGATGAACCCCGTGGCTCATTTCGCTGATCCCTGATTTCCGACTCCTGACTCCTAATCCTGTCCTACACTTCCCAGGCGGCATTTTCCCGCAAGGGCGAGTGCCGAGCGTAACGATTGTCACGTTTGCACCGGAGGAGGCGCGAAATGCCGACCACCAGCGGCACTGAATCGGCTTTGGGCGGAGGCGCCGGCAGCCTGCTTGCTTCGATCCTGTCGGAAGATTCCTTCCGTCCGCCCGAGCCGCGGTCCCTCGAGGAAACGGGGGTCTCCCCGCAGATCGTCGAATCGCTGATCCTCAAGTACCTGGCCCTCATCGGCTCCGCCAATGGCCGCCAGATCGCCGACGTCATCTGCCTGCCGTTCGTGATCCTCGAATCCTTGTACAATGCCATGCGGCAGCGTCAATTGCTGGTCCATTCCGGCAGCGCCCAGCTCAACGACTACGTCTACTGCCTGACCGAGATGGGGCGGGCCCGCGCCAAGCAGTACATGGAGTCGTGCGCCTACGTGGGCACGATGCCGGTGCCGCTGGACGATTACATCGTGTCGGTCGAGGCCCAGTCGGTGAAGGCGGAAATTCCGCGCGAGGCCCAACTGAAGAAGGCCTTCTCCGACGTGCTGGTGGAAAAGGAATTCCTGGACACGCTCGGGCCGGCCATCAACAGCGGTGCCGGCATGTTCCTCTACGGCGCGCCGGGCAACGGCAAAACCCTGCTGGCCAGGCGGATGACCCTCTGCTTCGGCAGCTCGATCTGGATCCCCAAGGTCATCACTGACGACGGCCAGTTCATCAAGCTGTTCGACGCGGCCTGCCACGAGCCGATCGATGAGGGCGGGAGCAGCATTCTCAAGGCGAGCGAGCACGACCGCCGCTGGATTCGCATCAAGCGGCCGACGGTGATGACGGGCGGCGAATTGACGATGGACGCGCTGGAGCTGCGGCACGACCCGCGCTCTAACGTCAGCGAAGCGCCGCTGCAACTCAAGAGCAACGGAGGGTGCCTCTTGATCGACGACTTCGGCCGGCAGCGGATGGAGCCGCGGGTCCTGCTCAACCGCTGGATCGTGCCGCTGGAAGCGCGGGTCGATTACCTGCTGCTGGCGACGGGGAAGAAGATCCAGGTGCCGTTCGACCAGCTCATCATCTTCTCCACGAACCTGGAGCCCTGCACCCTGGCGGACGAGGCCTTCTTGCGGCGCATTCCCTACAAGATCGAAATCGGCGACCCCAGCCGCGATGAGTTCCACCGCTTGTTCAAGTTCGAGGCCCGCAAGTACGGCTGCGAGTACAAGCCGGATCCGGTGGAATACCTCTTGGAAAAGCATTACCGGCCGGTCGGCCGGCCGATGCGCCGCTGCCATCCCCGCGACTTTTTGCAGCAGATGCGGAACCATTGTACCTACCACGGCTACCCGGTCGAGATGCGCAACGACTACTTCGACCGCGTCGTGCAGAGCTACTTTACCGTGGTCAAGAGCGCGAATTGAGCCGCTGCGCAAAACAGCCAAGCTGCTGGCGCGGTACGACCTGGCGCGGCAGGGCGATCACCATGCGACGTTTGCTGACATTCGTGTTTCTCACCTGCCTCGCCGGCTGCGGAGTGTCCAATCCGGCCCAGCAGGCGGCCGCGCCGGCCGGCGCGCTGAGCATCGCCGAGGAGTTCAACCAGAACAAGCCGAGCGACACCCCCGAGACTCCGCTCGCCAGTTACGACCGCAGCAATGAGTCGCAGCTCGAGTCCTTTCTGCAAGACATCGCCGCAAAGGTGGGTCGGGACAAGTTGGTGCCTACGCTCCTGCAGCACTTGCGCGGCGACAACAAGCCCAGGCAGATCATGTCGGCCGCGGCACTCATTCGGCATGGTACCGACACCGACGCCTCGCTTACGGTGCTCGTCAAGGCGCTAGCCGATCCGAATGAATGGGGGGCGACCTATGCCGCCCAAATGCTGCCGCGGCTGCGGCCGGCATCGCTGTCCGCCATTGGACCGCTAGCGCGTGCGACTACTCGCTCTGATGCGGCCGGCCAGGCCGCCGCCATCGCGGCCGCGTCCTTCGGCCTTCCGGCGGTGCCGCACCTGATCAAAGCCCTTGAGCAGCAGGACCCCGCCGAGTCGGAATGGACGACGATTGGCTTGGCGGAAGTTGGGCCATTGGCCGTGCCGGCGCTGACCGAGGCGCTGGCCCACGAGAACTGGTTCGTTCGCTGGGGAACGGCGGAGGCGCTCGGCCAGATTGGCACTCGCGCCACGAGCGCCGCTCCGGCGCTGATTCCGCTTCTTGAAGATGAGAATCCACAGGTTCGCGCAACGGCGGCCAACTCGCTACAGCGAATGAACGCCAACTCGACCGAGGTGTTGGCGTCGCTCCTGGCCGCGGCCAATGACTCCGAGGCTCGCGTCCGCTCGTGCGTGGCGGTGGCGCTCGGCGTACTGGGCAAAAAGGATGAGCGCGTCGGACCGGCCCTGACGCAACTCAGCAAGGATCCGGATGCCGACGTGCGTCAGGCGGCTGGCGTGGGTCTCAACGCGCTTTCCAGCGCCAAGATAGTGCCCAGCCTGGTAAAGATGCTCGGCGACGAGCATGCCCACGTCCGGCGGATCGCAGTCTCGGGCTTGATCAAGGCGGGGCCTGCCGCCAAGGAAGCCTGGCCGAAGATCCACGAGGCCTATCAAAAGGCGCCCGAGGACGATCGCGACGCTCTGGCGGAGGCGCTTCTCCGCATCGACGCCGACGCGGCCGAAAAGGAAGGAATCACCTGGGAGACGCTCAAGCGCCCCGAGAAGCAATTCGCCCCGCCGCCCAAGAACTGACCACCGTTGCCAGGCGCCGCGCCAGGGGTCAGAGTCATATCTACCACCGCGCTTCGAGGCCGATGTTCGCGCCGTGGAGGAACATCGTGTTGTCGTCGTCGATCGTGGTGCCGCTGGTCGAAGAGAGGGTGAAGTCGAGCTGATCGGGGGCCAGGGCAATGCCATCGATCCAGATCAGGTTGTAACCGCCGCGGACGTACCAGTGGTCGCTGACCTGGCGGATTAGGGACAGGTTGGCTTCGCCGAGGAAGGCCAGGTCGGTGTCGGACGACGAGGTCTGGCGGACCACGAAGCTGGGAAAGTCGGTGACGGTCTGATTCATGTTGGAGTCATTGCCGAACAGGCCTACCTTGCCGGTCCCTTCGACGCTCCAGGGCCCTTTGCAATGGCGGAGGCGGACGCCGAACTGGCCGCCGTACAGGTCATTGCTGGCTCGCACTTCGTACGAGCCCGTTTCCAGGCCGCCGATTTCCTGCCGCTCGGCAAAGATGTTGAGCTGCTCGTCAACCCGCAAGTAGCGAAAGCCGTAGATCCATTCCACGGAGCTGGAGTGGCTGCTGCACGGTTTGCAGCACTGGCAGCAGCAGACGAAGTTCAGCTCGCCGCCGTGCAGGCGCGACGTGTAGTCGAAGTCGAAGCGGTCGGCGCCGAAGAAGACGTTCGTCCCTGGGCCGATGTCCCCCGGCAGCGACAGGTCGCCGGTGATCGACGTCGAGGCATTGGCGTCGAACAAGCCGAAATAGCCCAATTCCCAGGCCCAGCAGCCGCAGAAGCGATGGCCAACGTACGCCCGCAGTCCGCCGGCAAACGGGAAATCGAGTGCGTCGGTGGTCGCCAACGTGTCGCCCGTCGTGGCGTCCACGGCCAGCGGGAAGGAGGAGCCAGAGACATTCCTTTCGAGGATCAGGGCTTCCACGACGGCGTAGCAGCAGGGGCAGAGCCGGCAGCAATCCACCGCGTCCGACAAACAGGGCTCCCCGGTCGGCTTGCCCCCTTCGAGCCACTGCTCCGGACTGGAGATGGTGGGCTGGCCGATCAAGTCGACCGCGGAGGGCGGGGCGGTCGGTTGGGAAGTTGGCAGCGGGGAAATTGACGGCTGGGCCAGCGGCGGCTGTGGAAGGATTTCCTGAGCGCTGGCAATCGCAACCGCGATCAGCGACAGGCAGGCAGCGGTGAGGAACGTGACGAGGCGATGGCTTCCGTCCATGGTGGGCATGGCTCCGGATCGCGCCAGTGCGCGATCGAAAATTCCGTTTTGGGTAGAATCCTTGATCCCAGAGGAGGAGCAAAACTGGCGCGGCTGCCGTCCTCGGGCTTCGTGATGTTTTTCGAAAGCAAATGCCGCGGGCCGTTAGCCGCCGCGATACGTAGCGGCTTGGAATTCCCAGAGTCGGGCCGGTGGTGTCGCTGGTGCGGCAGGTGAGATGAGTAACGCACCTGCGGGACGTGCCGATGCGGCCTGTCATGCCGTGCAAAGGGCCGAATACTCGGCCGGTTAGCGCGGCGAAGGCAGTTAGTCGGGCCGTGCAGCCTGTGCGGCGCGGGACAGGTCGTATCGCATGCGCGGCGTGCGCGGGGCACGAGACAGCGCACCGCGCATCGTACAGATGGGCGACGATCCAGATCGTTTTAACTCAGTCCCACTACCTCCCACCCCTTGCGATAGGTCCGCCGCACCAGCTCATTGGCCTCGGCGACGTTTGTGAACTTGAGTGCCGGGCCGTCCCACTCGAGCGTCTGCTGTGGAAACCGCGAGGCGACGCCCCCCAGGAGAATTGCTTCGGTCAGCGGGCCGGCATAGTCGAAGCTGGCGGTGGTCTGGCCATTGCCGCGGACGGCTTCGACAAATTGGTGCCAGTGGTTGGCCGGCGGGAGCTCCGGCCGCTTGTAGTCCTTGAACAGTTCCTCGGGGAGCAGGATTGGCGCGGCGACATGGGGCAGGAGGAGGACACCTTTGGCGCCGAGGAAGATCGAGCCCTGGTCGGGCATTGGCGACTTGCCGAGTTGTTCGATGACGGACTTGGGAGGCCGCTGGTCGCCGTCGTACCAGGTGACATTCACGGTCTTACCCTCGGTGAATTTCGTGCCGGGAAAAACGTAGTGGACAATGGCGTCGTTGGCCCAGTTGTGCTCGTTGGGCTTGGGCCCTTCGCTGCGCACGGAGATGGGCGAACCGACGCCGAGTGCCTCGAAAACCGGATCGTAGATGTGGCACCCCATGTCGCCGAAAGTGCCAGTGCCAAAGTCGAGCCGCTTTCGCCAGTTCCCCGGATGGTAGTAACCCTCGCCGATAAACGGGCGCTGCGCACTCACGCCCAGCCACAGCTCCCAATTGAGACTGGCCGGCACGGGGTCGCTCCTATCCGGCCGCGGCGACGGATCGCCCCACTTCTTGCTGCTCCAGGAATGGACTTCCTTGATTGGGCCGATGGCCCCGTCCTGCACCAGCTTGACCGCCATGCGGTACTCGACGGCCGAATGGACTTGAATTCCCATCTGCGTGACGACCTTCTTCTCGCGGGCGATCTCGGCCAATCGCCGCGACTCGTACACGTCGTGCGTCAGCGGCTTCTGGCAGTAGACGGCCAGACCGAGCTGCATCGCACTGGCTGCAATCGGTGCGTGCATGTGGTCCGGCGTGCCGACGTTCACGCTGTCGAGGTTTTTCCCTTCCTTGTCGAGCAGCTCGCGCCAATCCTGGTAGACGCGGATGTCGGGGAACTCCTTTGACTTGAGAATGCCGCTGGGATGCGTGTCTACATCGGCGACGCAAATGAGTTTCGCGTTCGAGTGGCTGGCGATCGCGTGCAGGTCGGCACTTGCCATGCCGCCGGCGCCGAAGCTGGCATGCCGGACGGTCTCGCTCGGCGGGGCTGCCCGCAGGTTTCGAATGAAATACGGGGCGGCAATCGCGGCGGCGGCGGCGGACTTGAGGAACGAGCGGCGAGTCGTTCGGTGGGGCATCGTATGGCCTCTTGAGGGGAGAGATTGCGGTCGATCAGTTATGGCACCCGCAGCAGCCGTCCGCAAGTTGTATCAAGCGCAACTCATAGGTACGCTGTGGACATGTGGCGCTCTCGCTACCATCGAGATGTTTGTCGGGTTGCCGCCGGCTGGCTTGTTGCTGGCTTCGTACTGATTACTTTCGCGGCAGTAAATGCCGACGATCACTGGGCCTTTCAGCCGCTGTCTCAGCCCGCGGTGCCGCAGGTCAAAGACAAAACTCGCATCCTCACCGACATCGACTCGTTCATTTTGTCCCGACTTGAGGAGCGCGGCCTGGGTTTATCGCCCGCTGCCGAACCGCATGCGCTGGTGCGACGCGTCTACTTCGATTCTGTAGGACTGCCGCCGTCGCCCGAAGAAATCGACGCCTTCGTGAAAGACCCTTCGCCGCAGGCTTACGAGCGACTGATTGACCAGTTGCTCGCCTCGCCTCACTTCGGCGAGCGCTGGGGGCGGCAGTGGCTCGACAACGCCGGCTACACCGACGTCTACGGCGGCGACAACGACGCGGCCATCATCAAACAGGGGGAGAACAAATGGCTCTACCGCGATTACGTGATTCGGTCGCTAAATGCGGACAAACCGTTTGACCGATTCCTTACGGAACAAATTGCTGGTGACGAGTTGGTCGATTGGCGCAGCGCGGAGAAGTTCACGCCCGAGATCGAAGAGTTGCTGATCGCCACGGGGTTTCTGCGAAATAGTGCCGACGACACGAACGAGAATGAGCTTAACACCCTCGACATCCGTTATGGCGTCGTCCATCGCACCATCGAAGGGATCGCCAGCAACTTGCTGGGACTGACGCTGAATTGCGCCAAGTGTCACGACCACAAGTACGAGCCGCTCACGCAGCGAGACTACTACCAGCTTCAGGCGATCCTTCAGCCGGCCCTCAACCCGGACAACTGGCTCCAGCCGCAACAGCGGCAACTGCCCGCGCTTTCGCCCTCGGAGAAAAAAACCGCCGAGAAACAGAATGCCGACCTTGATCGCGAAATTGGCGAACTGCGAAAGCGAATCGCCGGCGTCCGCGAGTCGTATGAGCAAAAGCTGCTGGAGACAAAGCTGGCGGCAGTGCCGGAAGTGATTCGGGCCGACGTGAAAGCGGCACTGGCGACCGAGGCCGAGAAGCGGAGCGAGGTGCAGAAATATCTAGTGGAAAAACTCCAGCCGCAGCTCCACATCAAGCCGGACGAAGTAACCGCCGCGCTGAGCGACGCGGACAAGGCCTCGATCGAAACGGCGGAGCGCGAAATCAACGGCCTGGCTGCCAAGAAAAGGTCCTGGCAAAACTGGCAGGTGGTCTACGACGTCGGCCCGCCGACGCCGACGCGAATCCTCACCCGCGGCAATCACCTGACGCCGGCCGCCGAAGTCCCGCCGGGGACGATTGGCATCCTGACCGCTGCCGAGAATGCCGCATTTCAACCACAGCCCTTCGGCGGCTCCAGCGGCCGGCGACAGGCGCTGGCCAAATGGCTGACCGACACCAAAACGCCGGCCGGCGCGCTGGTCATCCGTGTCCGCGTCAATCGCATCTGGCAGCAGCTGTTCGGCCGCGGCATTGTGGAAACTTCGGAGAACTTTGGCGTCACTGGTGTGATGGCGACGCATCCGGAGCTGCTCGACTGGCTCGCCAGCGATTTCGTCGCCGGCGGCCAGCGGCTGAAGCCGTTCGTCAAGAAGATCATGTTGTCGAGTGTGTATCGGCAGGCGTCGTGGGTATCGGAGTGTGAGGGTGTGAGGGTGGGAGGGTCACCAGAAGCGGACTCCCGCACACCCGCACACCCTCAAACCCGCATACCGACCGTTGCCGAAGCCGTTGATCCTGAAAACAAGTTGCTCTGGAAACAGCGATTGCGCCGCCTTGAGTCGGAAGCTGTTCGCGACGCAATCCTCGCCGTCAGTGGGAAGCTGGACCGCACGCTCGGCGGCGCGCCGATTCCGGTCGAGCCACGTCCGGACGGCTCATTCGTCGTCAAGCAGGATGGGCTGCCGACGCCAACGAGCCAGTTTCGCCGCTCGATCTATCTGCTGTCGCGGCGCAACTATCACCCCACGCTGCTGGCGGTCTTCGACCAGCCGCACTTGACGACCAACTGCACACACCGGGAAGCGTCGGCGGTTGTGCTCCAGTCTTTGACGATGCTCAACGACCAGTTCGTTGTCGAGCAGGCGGATGCGGTCGCAGCCCGCGTGCTCGACCATGCCAGATCCCCCGAGCAACGCGTTCCGCAGGCGTTCAAGCTGGCTCTCGGCCGCTCTCCCAAGGAAGCAGAGACCGCCTGGTGCCGCGAATTGCTGGAGAAAGAAGCCGCCTTTCACAAGCAGGGCGACAAGGGCTGTCCTCTTGATGAAGCCGATCGGCGGGCGCTGGCCCGGCTTTGCCACACGCTCCTCAACACGAGCGAGTTCCTCTGCATTCCGTGAGTTGTAATGGACAGCCGAATCGTCAGCGAGTCGATATCCCGCCGCCGCCTCTTGGCCGCCTCGGGGCTGGGCTTTGGCTCACTGGCGCTGGCGCATCTGCTGCATGCGGGCGACCTCGCGGCGCCTAAGGGCGTGGACGCCGGGGCCAGGCAAACCAGGTCGCCGCATTTCCCACCCAAAGCCAAAGCCGTCATCATGCTGGTCCAAAACGGCGGACCGAGCCAGATGGACTTGTTCGATCCCAAGCCCGGACTGGCAAAACGGGCCGGCCAGACGATGACCGTCGAGACGTTCCAGCAGGGGAACTCCGACAAACTGATGCCCTCGCCACTGGAATTCAAAAAGTATGGGGCAAGCGGCATCGACATGGCGACCATACTGCCGCACCTGGGATCGGTTACCGACGACTTTTGCTTGGTGCGGTCGATGTACTCGGAGCACAACAACCATACCGAAGGGCTGGTGCTCCTCAGCACGGGGAAAATCTTCCCCGGCCGCCCGGCACTCGGCTCGTGGGTCAGCTACGGCCTGGGAACTGAAAACGAAAACCTCCCCGCGTACATCGTCCTTCGCGATCCGGAGGGGTACAACACTAGCGGCACGCTCCTGTGGCAGAACGGCTGGCTGCCGGCAATGCACCGCGGCACCGAGGTGGCCACGCAAGGTACGCCGGTATTGAATCTTCAGCCGCCGCAGCCCGTTCCCGCCGAGCTGCGGCGCAATCAACTCGACTTGCTCGCGAAACTGAACGAAGAACATCGCCGGCAATATCCGCAGGAATCGGAGCTGGAGGCCCGCATTCGCAATTACGAGCTGGCGGCGCGGATGCAACTGGCGGCTGGCGAGCTGCTGGACCTGGGGAAAGAGACGGCCGAAACCAAGAAGCTCTACGGCCTGGAAGACCCCGAAACGGCCGGCTACGGAACCCGCTGCCTGATGGCGCGGCGGCTGGTGGAAAGCGGCGTCCGCTTCGTCCAGGTCTTCCCCCCGGTCAAGCCGCAAAACCAGCCGTGGGATGCGCACAAGGACGTCAAAACCGAGAACGAGGCGATCTGCAAAAAGTGCGATCTGCCATCCGCGGCCCTGATTTCCGACCTCAAGCGCCGCGGCCTTTTGGATTCCACGATCGTCCTCTGGTCGGGCGAGTTCGGCCGCTTGCCCGTGTCGCAAAACGGCAAGGGGCGCGATCACAACCGTAACGCCTTCAGTCTGATTCTGGCCGGCGGCGGCTTTAAAAGCGGCTTCGTCCACGGCGCGACCGACGAGACCGGCTACCGCGCGGCCGAGAACCGCGTGAGCGTCCAGGACCTGCACGCCACGCTGCTGAATCAGCTTGGCCTCGATCACGCCAAGCTCAGCTTTCCGTACCACGGCAGCGACGAAACGCTGACCGACGCACGGGTCACTAGCGCCCGCGTCGTAAAAGAGATTCTGGTTTGATTTGGTCGCAGCGCGGCGCCGCCGCGGGCAAAGAACTCAGCGGAATGCTGCCGCGTACTGGCGATACCAGTCGCTCTGCAGCCGCTCGTGCGGATCATACTTCCGCTTCAGCCGGAAGAAATCACGAATCCGCCGATAACAAGCGGCCACTTGCTCGGCGGTGGCCCAGCGATGGTACGTCAGATAAAACGAACCGCCAAATTCCACGACGCGGCTAAGAATCTGCCGAAAATCGGCCTGCGCCTTGGCGATCCCCTCGTCCGTGTGCCGCACGTGCAGGTTGCACACCACGCACACCGACCGCTCCTTGGCCCACGGCAGAAACGTCTCGTCGTCCCTCTCGATGAAGCGGATGGTGCCGTACATGATGTCGGCCTTTCGCTCGGCCATGTCCTGGCGGATTTTGGCAAAGAAGGGGAGCAGGTCGTCATGCCGCAGGTAAACTTCGGTGATCATCTCCGTCCCCTCCCTGGCATCGACGGCGGTCCGGTGACCGACAAAATTGCCGGCCAGCTGGTGCGTGTCGGACCAGTAGACCTGGCCGTCGGTCTGGAGGTAGTGCTCGGCATATTCGGCAAAGGCGCGGCGCTTGTCGGTCCGCATCAACCGATAAAGCCCGGCCCAGTCATCGCGGGAAAACGAGCGCGGTCTTTCGGTTAACGGCGTGTCGAGAGGAACGCGCTGGTAACAGGGAAAGATCCCTTCATGCGCCTCCGCCGCTCCTGACAGGTCGCCGCTGTACTGGCAATCGCCGAATACAAACCGCTCGCCAATTCGTCGCTGATACCAGTCGAGCAGGTCCTTCACCACGATCTTTTCCACGCGGCGGCGCACCTTGTATCGCCGTACCAGCCGCAGCCTCACCTGCGTCATTACACCAAACAGCCCGTAGCCGCCGATCGCCAGCGAAAACAGCTCGGCGTTTTCGGTGCGGCTGCACCGTTGCAACCTCCCCTCAGCATCGAGCAGCTCGAACGATTCCACGTCGCGCACAATGGGGGGTGAGGCCAGGGCCCGGCCATGAACGTTCGAAGCCAAGGAGCCCGCCAGCGTCACTGCGTCCACGCCAGTCTGCTTTTCGCGGATCGTCCAGGGCTGCTCGGCGACGGGCTGCCGCCGGTGAAGCTCCTGGATCAGCTCCGGCCACTGGATGCCGGCCTCGGCCGTGACCAGCCCGCGCTCCTCATCCAGGTGCAGGACGCGGTTGAATGCCGTCATATCGAGGTGGAGATTGCCGCTGCCGAACTGCTGGGCCCCCATCGAGTGGCGTCCGCCGGCGACGCTGATGGCGAGGTCCTCCTTGCGGGCCGAGTCGAGCGCGGACTCGAGCTCTGCCAGCGTGGCCGGCTGCACGATGCGCCGCACGCGCGTGCGATTGAGCTGCGACTGCACGTCGTTGAGCAGCGTTCCGGAAGCATCACTTTCCGCCAGCGCGTCAGGCAGGGGGTTTAGGGACAAAGCCAGTCCTCCACAGGCTGCCCCGCGGAGCAGTTGACGGCGACCGATCATGGCAAGCCTCCTTTCCCTATTCTGGCCGTGGCAGAGCAAAAAGGAGGCCAGCGCAGCAGCGACCACGTGCCGCTTTCGCTAAAAGAGCCCCCGGGGCCAGCCGTTTTGCGCTGCCAGGAGAAGATTTGGTCTGGTGGCAGCCAAATGCCGCTGTGCCGCTTAGAATTGCTGCCGAAATGCCGCATTTGCACTGCTCGCCCCGCTGGTCGGCATTGTCGTGAAGCCGCTTCCAAGGACCATCACCATGAGCCAACTTCTTTCGCGGCGGGCCAGTCTCGCACGCATCGGGGAAACCAGCCTGGGGCTGGCTGCGGCGGCCTATGGCTGGCATATGCTGCGGGCGCAGGAGCCGCCGGCGGCTGGAAAATTGCCGCCGCTGAACCGATTCCCGCGAATGGTGCAGGAATTCTTCGTCGATCGCGTGCGGAAAATCGAGCGGAAGTCGCTGGCGGTCAAGGCGGCGCTGAAGTCCAAGCCCGATGCTGAGGCGTATGTGAAGGACGTCCAAGCCAAAGTCCGCCAGTGCTTCGGCCCCGAGCCGGAGCGCACGCCGCTGAATGCGAAAGTGACCGGCGTCGTCGAGCGAGATGTTTATAAGATCGAAAAGGTGATCTTCGAAAGCCGGCCCGAGTTCTACATCACGGCCAACTTGTACGTCCCGACCAATCGCAAATTCCCGCTCCCCGGCGTCGTCGGCACCTGCGGCCACTCGGTCAACGGTAAGGCGAACGAGGCATATCAAAGTTTCGCTCAGGGGCTGGCGCGCATGGGCTATGTCGTCTTGATCTTCGACCCGATCGGGCAAGGAGAGCGGCTCCAGTACGTAGACGAGCAGCTCAAGCCCAAATTCGGCGTCGGCGTCAGCGAGCATCTGCTCGCCGGCAACCAGCAATATCTCGTCGGCGAATTCTTCGGCGCCTGGCGGGCATGGGACGGCATTCGGGCGCTCGACTATCTGCTCACGCGTGAAGAGGTCGATCCCAAACACGTCGGCGTCACCGGCAATTCGGGGGGCGGCACGATGACCACGTGGCTCTGTGGCGTGGAGCGCCGCTGGACGATGGCCGCCCCGAGCTGCTTCGTGACCACGATCCGCCGCAACCTGGAAAACGAACTGCCGCAGGACACCGAGCAGTGCCCGCCGCTGACGCTGGCGCTCGGACTGGACCACGACGACTTCCTGGCGGCGATGGCCCCCAAGCCGGTGATCGTTCTTGCCAAGGAGCGGGACTACTTCGACGTCCGCGGCGCACAAGAGGCGTATTCGCGCCTCAAGCGGCTCTACACGCTGCTGGAAAAGCCGGACAATATCGGCTTCTTCGCAGGCCCAACCGAGCACGGCTACTCGCAGGAGAACCGCGAGGCCATGTACCGCTGGTTCAACAAGGTCACCGGCGTTTCGGACGCGCAAAGCGAGCCGACGCTGACGGTCGAGAAGGACGAGACGCTCCAGTGTACGCTGCACGGGCAAGTCGCGGAGCTGAAGGGCCGTAGCGTATTCTCCTTCACGCGGGAGCGCTCGCAGGCGCTGGCGAAAGGAAGACAAGTGTCCGCGGGAGAAAAGGACCTGCCCAAGTTGGTTGGCGAGGCGTTGCGACTGTCAAAGCTGCCGGACGATCCTCCCGACTTCCGCATTCTGCGGGCGGTAAAAAGCCGCAATTATTCCAAGCGCTTTGCCACGACGTATGCCATCGAAACCGAGTCGGGGGTATTCGCGCTGGTGACGCGGCTGTACGACCAGTCGAACCTGTCGCGCCCGCCGCAGTCGCCGCTCCCCGCGATTCTCTACGTCTCGCACCAATCGGCCGACGTTGAGCTGCGCGAGGAGCCGCTGGTGAAGGAACTCCTCAATGCGTCACCCGATGCGGCCTTCTACGCCTGCGACGTCCGCGGCATTGGCGAATCGCGCCCCGACACGTGCGGCAGCGACCAATTTCTCAATCCCTACGGCAGCGACTACTTCTACGCCGCCCACTCGATCATGTTGGGCCAGCCGTACGTCGGCCAGAAGACCTTCGACGTGCTCCGAGTGCTGGATTGGATCCACCAGTTCGGTCACCGGGAGATCCACGTCGCCGCCCTCGGCTGGGGAACGATACCGGCCGCCTTCGCGTCGCTCCTCTTTCCGCACGCCACGCAAGTCACGCTGAAGCGAGGCTTGTCGTCGTATGCATCGATCGCCGAGAGCGAAAACTATCGCTGGCCCTTGTCGTGCTTCGTGCCGGGTGTGCTGGCGAAGTTCGATTTGCCGGATTGTTACGGGGAATTGGAGCGGCAGAAGCAGCTCAAGGCGATCGAGACACGCGGTGCAGAAGGCCCGCAGTAGGTTCCGCACGACTGCTGAGATTCACTAGCCATGTCGGCGTCATCAGACCGGAATTTGTTGTTTGGCATCTTGGCGGTCCAGATGGACTTCATCCGCAAGGAGGATCTCATCGGCGCCATGCAGGCCTGGGTCTTGGCCAAGGACCAGTCGTTGGCGGCGCACCTGGTCGCGGCCGGCGCACTCAAGAAAGAACATCGAGAACTCTTGGAACCGCTGGTCGATGCGCACATCCGTCAACATGACAACGATCCGCAGCGTAGCCTGGCTTCCGTCGGCTCGATTGGGTCCCTCAGGGATCAGCTAAACCACGCAGGGGACGCCCAGCTCGAGGCGAGCCTGGCTCACGTCGGCGGGGGGCGGCTCGACGACGACTCCGCCGACCCGTACGTCACGATTACTGTCGGTGCGGAGACGTCGCATGGAAAAAGATTCCAGATTCTGCGCCCGCATGCCGAAGGGGGCCTGGGAAGAATCCATGTAGCGCGGGACCAGGAACTGGGCCGCGAAGTAGCGCTGAAGGAGATCAAGCCCGATCGGGCAGATGATCCGGATAGCCGTCGGCGATTCACAAGGGAGGCAGAAATCACCGGGGGTCTTGAGCACCCAGGAATTGTTCCCGTCTATGGTCTGGGAACCTTTCCGGACGGCCGTCCCTTTTATGCGATGCGATTCATTCGGGGCAGAAGTCTGAAGGAGGCGATTGACAAATACCATCGCGTCCGACAATCCGACGAAGCGGCCCCAAGTTCCACAGAACGCAACCTGAGGCTGAGACGGCTCCTCCAGAGCCTGATCGACGTTTGCGAGGCGATCGATTATGCCCATAGCCGCGGGGTCCTGCATCGCGATCTCAAGCCGGGGAACATCATGCTCGGCCGCTACGGCGAGACGCTCGTCGTCGATTGGGGCCTGGCCAAGGCAACCGGTAACTTGCAAGCTGCCGATGATCAGACGCTGGGGAGCAGCTCGACTGCCAGCGTGGCCATGCCGGCCGAAGGGCCGCTGATCCCCTCCACGTTCGGTAATAGCGAGCCGACCGCCGTAGGTTCGGCTGTAGGCACTCCAGCGTTCATGAGTCCAGAACAGGCGGAGGGGCGGCTCGACTTGCTTGGTCCGGCCACCGATGTCTTCAGCTTGGGAGCCACCCTCTATCAAATCCTCACCGGCCGCCCCCCCTATGCCGGCGAGAACATCATGCGCCAGGCCAGCCTGGCAAAATTTGCCCCGCCGCGGTCCGTGCGGCGGGACATTCCCCGGGCGCTAGAGGCCGTTTGCCTGCGGGCGATGGCTGCTGCTCCCGCCGATCGATACGGGTCGGCGGGCGAACTATCGCGCGACCTCGAGCAATTCCTGGCCGACGAGCCGGTCGGAGCGCGCCGGGAGACGGTTGGTGAGCGACTATGGCGATTGGCGCGGAAGCACCGCGCTTGGGTCGCCGCAGGCATGTATTCGGCAATGGTCATTTTCGCCATATTGGCCGCAGCGCTGGCGCTGGTCGTCCGAGCCAACCAGCGTGCCGCGCAAGCTCTTTTGAAGGTGGACGGCCTGACCGATGAGTTGGACCGCGTTGCCCAGGACCTGGCGGCGGAACGTCTGAGTGGCCGCGAAGCGTCCGATCGCATGCAGTCCCCGCTTAAGCAGATCGATACTACCGTTTCGGAAGCTTCGACGACGTTAATCGGGCCGCCAAACTTGATCGGCGACTAGCGCCGGATGGCCCCTGTCGTTTTTCGTGCCGGGCGTGCTGGTGCATTTCGATTTGCCGGACTGTTATCGCGAGCTGGAGCAGCAGAAGTAACTCAAGCTGATCGACGCGCGGGGGGCGGAAGGACCGGCGTAAATTTTCCCCCTCGTGCTCCGCTGGACGCTATCATGAACGATCACGTCATAGGAGACGTCCGATGAATCGTCGCTTTTGCAACACTTGCCGGTTCCTGGCCTTGATCTTTGTGATGAGTTGTCTGGGGCCGAACGGAAGTGCCGATGAACCGGCGACGAAAGCCCGTAGTCCGCTTGCTGAACTGAAAAGTGAATACGAGGCTGCGACCAAGGAGTGGGAAAGCAAGTATTCCGGTAAACGTACGGACCCGAGCGAGGAGCTCATCAAGCGGTACGATTCCTGGCCGGGGTGGTCATTCATCCCGCGGATCGTCAAGCTGGGCACGGCGGACCCCGCTACGCCCGATTCCTTCGAATCGCTGAAATGGTTCGTCGATCTTTCCCGCGCGGTCGGAGCGGCCGATAAGGAGTACTATCCGTTCGATGAACCAGTTATGAAGGCACTGCGGACGCGGCACATTGCCAATCCACGCATCGTTGAGGTTTTCAAGGACTGCTCACGCTACGCAACCCCAGGGCGCGAGGCCCTGCTGCGCGAGTGTGTCGAGAAGGGGAGCACACGCGACGTGCGCGGGTTGGCGTGCCTGAATCTCGCCGATTATCTGCGCGAAAAGAGTACTGCGCCATCCAGCCTTTTACAGGCGGAATTGGGAATTGCGGACGAGTTTCAAAGGCATTTTAAGGGCCGATCGTCACCCGAGTTCCTGGCGTTTGTCCGCTCGATCGATTCCGACAAGGCAGCGGCGGAGGCGAAATCTGTCGAACAGCGGGTGATCGACGAATTCGGAGACGTCCCGCATCCAGAGCAAAGTCTCTTCAGTATGAAGCCGACTCTTGGTTTTGTCGTGCGATTGCGCCGCGCTCGCGACGTTGCAACAAAAATCGGGCAGCCGGCGCCAGAACTTGTCGGAGAAGACCTCGACGGCAAAGAGCGGAAACTGAGCGATTACCAAGGGAAGGTCGTCGTTCTGCACTTCTGGGCAACCTGGTGTGGACCCTGTGTGGAGAAGATTCCGCAACTGGTCCGAATTGCCGAACGACAGGAGAAAGAGCCGCTCTGCGTATTGGGAGTGAATTTTGATCCCGAGCGAGAGGCTGCGGTGAAGTTCGTCAAGGAAAAGAAGATTTCTTGGCCATCGTGGTGGTCACTCGCGCAAGGGGAATCGATGGGGCACTGGTTCGTCGATGGCAACGTGGCGCTGACGGTGATGGTGATCGATCACAAGGGAGTGCTGCGTTATCACGGAGTTGAGGGGGAGGCACTCGATAAAGCGGTTGATTCGCTCCTGCGAGAACGCGCTGAAAGCGAAGCCAGCAAGTAGACGGGTGGAAACGGCTGGTTCAAACTGCGCGGTCACCGGGCCGAAGGGCTGAAGGCCCAGCCTGGTTTTCTCTTGGACAACTGCCGATTCTTGTTGTATAAACAACGGCTGATTGAAGCTCGCCCGCCCGGAGACCCGCCATGCTCTCCCTCCTCGGCAAATCACATCGCTTTTGCGATGGCGTTTCGCGCCGCTCGTTCTTGCAGCTTGGCGGACTGGCGGTCGGCGGTCTCTCGCTCTCGCAATTGCTCCAGCTCGAGG
>DASRJP010000226.1:0-9610 GCA_035649415.1 Pirellulaceae bacterium
CTCAGTGTTTGGACATACTTGTTGTTTTCCCGTTGCATTTCTGCCTGCAATTGCCGCTCGCGGATTGCCCAGCCAAGTCCCATCCCTACAACCAGGGTCAACAGCAGCAGCTCGCGGATCGTGAATTTGAACATGGGCGGATTCTCCTGCGACCATTCTAACAAGCAGTGGACGGCCAAGACGCCTCCGCCGGGCCAACGCTCGCCGAAAAACCGAGTGACATCCTTGGCGATTGTCAACGCGAGTGGCCAGGTCGGCCAGCGGATGGAATGTCGGAATGAAATACAATTTGCGGAGTCTGATGCAGTTTACCATTCGTGACGTGCTTTGGCTGATGACCGTAGTGGCGCTCTTACTGGCTTTGATCTACGCGAAGCGCCCATCGCAAATTCCCGCCGCACCGGCTGTTGCAGCGCCGCCTATCGGACGCTATCAGATCATGAGCGATCCCAAGAGCGGATACGTGTTCTTGCTCGATAGCGCGACAGGGCGGGCCTGGCGATACTATTCTGGGGAATGGAGCGATAGCAATTCACCAGCCGCCCCTGACGAATAGCCGTCCCGTTCCAATCTGTCGCGGAAGTAAACTGCGTGCGACCTGTGGATGTAGGCCTGCCGCTTCATGCGCCGGTGATCCATCCATCAGCCCAGCGCCAGCGCCGCCACCACTGTCAGCCAGAGCAAATCGCGGATGGTGAATTTCTTTGTGGTGGCTCGCTGATGGTGCCTTCGAACACAAGCGGCGACACATCGTCATTGTCTGGCGGATCGGCTGAGTCCGACAATGGCTCGACTGCTCTTTCCAGCTTGTCAAGCGGCGGCATCGGCTTGTCCTTGGGAAGCGCCCGCTCGATCCTCCTGTCGCCCCCAGCGGCTAGAATGGGCGGAATGAGATTCCGACTCCGCACGCTCCTGATGGCCGTCGCTGTGCTGCCGCCACTCATTGGCGCGCTCTGGCCAGCTGGAATGACGATCTATCGTAATCTCTGGCCAGAACCAGTTGTCGTAGAGGTTGAGCCTCTGGAAATAATAACGCTGCCGCTCAAGATGTACGTCCAGCCGGATGGGAGCGTGGGCGAGACGCCAACGCCGGAAGACGTACGTAATCCCTAGGCAGCCCGAAAATCGAAACGGCACCACCACCTGGCGTCGCTGCCCCGTTTGACCTGCGCCGCTCTTGGGCCACAATCACGCCGGCAAGAGCGGCACGTGGTGTCGCACAAGTATTGGAGAAATGAGCCGGCAAGCAGTCATGACACACCTCGTCGTTCGATCGGTCTGCGAACACCGCTGCGAAACATCGCACGGCATGGAAAGATAGAATCATGCGCGTTTCTGGGATGTCGCTGATCTCGATTCTCTTGCTGCCTGTAGCGGTTGTTGTCTTTGGCGACGAAAAGCAAGAGACACTGGTCGCCAATACGTGGGTCAAGCTGGAAAACGCCCGCATGGGTCCGCGCGGCGATCCTGCCTTGGTCTTTGATCCGGTCGCCCAGCGCTTCCTGGTGTTGGGTGGAGGGATTGCCTGGCCGATCTATGGCAAGCAACCGCACCCGTATGACGACTTGGCGCTCGATCGGTCGGCCGGCAAATGGGAAAACGTCTTTCCCGCCGGAAAGAACTGGGGCCCCAGGTTCGGTGACGCCACGCCCCCAGCCTTCAAGAATGAAGTATTCGACTTGCTCGACACGGAGGGCAATGTCCGGCCCAACCTGTCCACGTATCGCGGTGTGTACTATTACAACCAGTACGCCTACGACTCGGACAGGAAGCGCGTGTACTTCTATGCGCGCGGACATACGTTTTGCTATGACCCAAAGGCGCGCGCGTGGCGAGATTTGGCGCCGGCCACAAGCCCGACCGGAGGGCCGGATCAGCCTCCGCTGCTGTGGAGCTCCATGTGTTACGACCCCGTCAACAAGCAGGTGCTGCTCTTCGGCGGCGGCAACGCGCTCACCGAGCGCGGCGACGTGGGCACCTGGGCGTACGATCCGGATTCGAACAACTGGAGCCAGTTGGAATTCCGCAGCCTCGCGCTCGATGAGCCGCGTACGCGATGCGAAATGCTTCACGCGCAGTCGAAAGTCTTGGCGGAAGCTTTGCGTGCCCGGCATTTTCACGCGGAACTCCCCGAGCAACAGAACGTCAACCTCGCCGAACATGCGAATCGATTGACTGCCGAAATCGCGCTAGTGAGTGCCGCGCTGACGAAGGCCGAGAGCCTGGCCGACCAGCACGAAAAGCGGCAAATCGCCTGGGCCCAACTCGATCTCGATGCTGCCACGACGAAACTCAAACTGGCATGTCGAACATTGGGCCAGAAAACACGTGCCGAAATCATTCGCATCGTCGAGTCGGCAAGGTACGCGCTGGGTTCTGCCTGCGCGGCGCTGGCCCTGCAGCCACCTCAGCGGGCTCTGAGCCGGATGGTCTACGATCCAGAGAATCGACAAATCGTTTTGTTTGGCGGCGATCAACTCGATCGACTTTTAGCGGACACGTGGGTCTTTGATTGTGCCTCCCGGCGATGGCAGGAGAAGCGCCCTGCGCTCGGTCCCTCGCCCCGCGGCGGCCACGCGCTGGTTTACCTGCCCAAGAGCAAGAAGATTCTGCTATTTGGCGGCTATACCTACACTTCCAACACCGACTACTGCGGGCCACAGTACGCACCGCTCCCCTTTGAAATGTGAGTTTATGATCCGAGCGCAAACGAGTGGGCACTGGTGCGGCATGCGGAGCAGACAGAGAGCACGCCTTACCAGCGGGCGTTCTACATGTCTTTTACCACCCACCCGGCCGAGGCCGATCCTGGCGATTTCGTGGTGGCGATCGGCCAGCACGGCGGCACTCAACCCCTTGATGCCGAGACCTGGGTGTGCCAGGTCGATGCAGCGCGCACGGACAAGGAGGGCACAACCAGGTACGGCGTCAAGCCGGGAAGCATCACGGAGCGGACAGGACCGTTTGTCCCCGCCTTTTTCGACGAGGCGCCAGATCCTGATCCTGCCGCGGTTGCCGCCGGGCTCAAGGACTTGCCGGCCAACACGTGGGTCAGCATCGTTCCGCCGCGCCGGCCTGGCCTGGACCGCTGCTGGGGCACGGCCGTCTATTCACCCGACCACGACGTGATCATGCACTGGTGTGGCGGCCACTCGTCGCACTGCGGCACGGAAGTCGTGCGCTATCATCCGGGCATCGACCGCTGGAGCCTGGCGACCGCCAGCGAGCAACCCCTGGAGATGACCTATACCAACGATCAGACGCCTGGACAGTGGAGCTTCAAGCGCCGCCCCTGGATGACCGGCCATACCTACCGAGGCTACGGTTACGATCCCGTGCTGAAGAAGATGCTCTTCGCGGGCAAAGGAGACCGCACCTATGTCTTCGATCCAGCGGCCGGCGATTGGGAGAAACGAACGGTGCCAAACCCCTTCGATGGCGGAATGTACATGGTCAATCTGTGTCCGACGCCGCGAGGCCTGGTGGCCTGGTCGTTTCTCCTGACCGATCGCGTTTCCACCGGCCTGTGGCGAATGGATGCCGCGAGCCTCAGTTGGAAACCTCTGGCGCTAACGGGCAAGCTCCCTCCTTCGCATTCCGATCAGCATGGGCAAGCCTATGACTCCAAACGGGACCGCCTCCTCTGTTTCCACGGGAGCCAGCGGGAAAGTGCCGGTGAGGTCACCGCGTACGATTTCCAATCCGGCGTCGCGACGCCGCTCAGCCCGGCAGGCAAAGAGAAAGCCGGACTCCCCTGTCGCGAGACCGCGTATCTTCCTGATGCCGACGTGGTCTTGATCCAAGCGCACGTCGCAGGAAAGCGCTGGCTCCTTTATGACTGCGCCACCAACGCCTGGCTCGGTGTGAAGCTGGACGGCCCAGAGCTGATCGGAAACGAGGACTTTAACAACTCACTAGGTCTCACGTACGACTCCCAGCGCAAGCTGGTCTGGGCCCTGGGTCAACGCAGCGAAATCTGGGTGCTGCGGTTTGATCCCAAGACCGCGGACTTGCAGCCAATTCGATGAACGAATCAACCGACAAGGATTCGCTAAGTCTGTGTGAGTCGTGTCGGCCCGGGAGCTTCGCGCTCCGGTCACATCGACCGAGGCTGATTTTCTTGATGGCTCTCCATTCGAGATCAGTCGGAGGGTCCCTCGTGCTCGACCGGCTGCTGCATACAGGATGCATATTGCAATCAGAGTGTAGCAGCTGGCGAATGCACTAACTTGGTGCCCAGCAGTGCTTTCGGGCCAGAGCATCCTATCTAAACGGCGCCAGGGCGGCGGGTTACGTGAAAACTGCTACAACGCCCCCCTCGGTACAGCAACACTTTGGGCTAGGATAGTGCCTGGCCAGCGAACCGCCGTATATCGGCCGACGTAAAGGCACTGATCTCAGGCACTTAACCGCGAGCTTGCCTGCCCGGACCGTGGAGTTACTGGGCTCGAAGCATACGGCTTTCTAGACTGCTCACTCACAACGGCGTTCATGACTTCCTTTGCTCTACTGGCCGATCTGGCGGGCGCGCTGGACGGCATCCAGATCCAGCTTCCGGAAACAATCGTCAACTGGCTGACGCCGGTATGGATTCTGAGCCTTGGTTTTCTGGTGGGGCTGCTGGCCTGCCTGGCCCTGTGGGGACTGGCAAACTTGTTGTGCCGCATCCCCGTGCTGGGAACGCTGGAAAACAATCCGCTCGCCTGGCGGATCGCTGTCGCCGTGATTGGACTGGCCCTGTTCGGCGCGACGGTCCCTACTGTCATGTCGTGGAGTGCTTCAATCGGCGCCCAGGCGCAAGTGCAAGTTCAGGGTCAGCCAAACGCACAGCCTGCTGCTGACTCGCTATTGGATCAGGGGGTAGTGGTGCTCGCGTGCGCCGCGGCCTGCTGGCTCGGGGCAATCGGGGTGGTGACGCTCATGTCGCGGAAGACGGCGCTGGAGATTCCGCTGGCGGTCCGCGAGGGAGTGCTGCAATACTTTTTCATCACAGCCGTCGTGATGGCTTCATTTTCGGTGCTGGGACTGTTCGTGGTCCGCAGGCCCAGCAAGCTGATCGACGTGCTGCTGCGTTATCCGCAGCTTGTTGCGGAAAGCAATCCCACCAAAACGTTCAAGATCAAAGCCTCCGAGTCCGACTTTGGCGAACCAAAGCCCGAGACCATCAACGTCGACTTCCGCAAGGACGAAATTCAGAAGCTGACGTTCAAAAGCGACCAGCTTGTGAAGATTCGCACCGAGCCCTTTGAGAAGACATCGGTGATGGCTGCGATGTTCACAGCCGACCCCAACAAGGAAGAACCGGCCGTTTGGGAGCGAACCCCCAATGGCATCGTCCCCTTCCTCGAGGATCGCGTCACGCGGCTCTATGTCAAGAACTATGGCAACAAGGACGCCACGGTGACGTTGACGGCCAATCTCGGTCTGGCACATGCCGAGATGCTGCTAGTTCCCTACACCGCAGTGTTTGTCGTGGCAATCTTCGTCCTGTATCTGCTTCTGCGGGCGGCCATGCCCAAGCTGGCCTCCGTCGCCCTGTCGACGGCCAAGTCCGACATCGTTCAGCCGATCTACGTGATCCTGCTGGCGCTTACCGCGTTTGCCCTGGTCCTGTCGGTCTACATCCCCTACTACACGCTGGGGGAAGACATCCGGATGCTGAAAAACGCCAGCCTGGAGCTGGTGCTCGTGATCTCAATCATTCAGGCGGTTTGGGCCGCTAGCTCGTCGGTATCGGACGAGATCGAAGGACGCACGGCACTTACCGTGCTTTCCAAGCCCGTCAGTCGCCGCGATTTCATTCTGGGGAAGTTTGTAGGAATCGCCTGGTCGGTGGGGTGGATGTGTCTGGTTTTGGGCCTTGTGCTGCTGGTGACGGTGGCTTACAAGCCGCTCTATGACGCGCGCGAGGGATCTTCGGCCGACCCTCCCGGCTGGCAAATCTGTTTCCGCGAAATGGTCGAGACGGTGCCAGGGCTGTCGCTAGCCTACCTGGAAACGCTCGTCATCGCGGCACTCTCGGTCGCCATTTCGACGCGACTGCCGATGCTGGCCAACTTCATCATTACGTTCTCGATCTATACGCTGGGGCATCTCACGCCGCTGCTGGTGCAGTCGCAGACGGTGGCCGACAACGTGCCGGCGCCGGTGATCTTCCTGGCGCAGATGCTGGCAACGGTGTTGCCAGTGCTGGACCACTTCAACATCCAGGCCAACATTGCCGCAGGCAAACAAGTCCCCATCGACTATGTCGGCTGGGCATTTGTGTACTGCGCGCTCTACAGCGCCGTGGCGATGCTGATCGCCCTGACGGCCTTCGAAGACCGGGATTTAGCCTGATCCAGCGCGTCTTTCTTGCCTGCCGGGAGACCTATACTTTCCCAGCGTTGTTTCCATCGGGAATCCCTGTCACAGGGAATTC
This sequence comes from Pirellulaceae bacterium, assembly GCA_035649415.1. Taxonomy (GTDB): domain Bacteria; phylum Planctomycetota; class Planctomycetia; order Pirellulales; family Pirellulaceae; genus DATKDU01. The sequence goes on from DASRJP010000226.1 coordinate 6,422, forward strand.
CGGAAAATGTTCGGCTTGCACAAAAGGGAGATTCCGCGGAAGATGGGGGGCGTGGGGGACGGAAATTGGCATCGTTTGACTGGATCATTGCGCCTCCCATTGTAGCGGGAATCCAGACACCGCCGTTGTTGCCATAAGTCCATTATTTAAAAGGACTTGGGAAACTCGGTTCCTTTCACTCCGCAGGAGCGGATCATGACGCGAGTCAGTATTTCCCTTAGCGCAATCGTTCTGGCAATCGCTGGTTTTGCCCACCAGGTGATGGGCGAAACGACCAGCGGAACGCCCCAGATGGAGACGGCATTGAACGACTTGCACCGGTATTTAGGGGAGGGAGAAAACGGTCAGCGGTGGCGAAAATTCCTGATGTCCGGGGAGCTGACCGAGGAACTGGCCAAGGGGGCGCAAGCTGATCGGGCCAAGGTGGCCGCAATTCTGTCACGCTATTCGGGCGACCAGCGCGGTTTGGAACTGCCGCACTTCGTGGCAGTGAAAAACGCTTTGGCAGCTTGGGATCGTCAGTTGGCCGAGGAGCAGCCGGCCAACCTGGCACAATTGGCTCGTGACGCGGCCGGCAAGTACCAGGCCGTCTCACCGCAGCAGACTGCCAAGACGTGGGCCGAACTTCAGGCCGCGATCAGAGAGTTGGATACATTTCTCAAGAACAGCCCGCCGGAAAACAACGCCGGCTGGCGAAAGTATCTCCACTGGGACGAACTGGCCCAGCATGCACAGCGGGCGGAAGGTCCCGACCCGCGCGTCGCTGAAGCGACGATATCGCGTTTGTCCGCTTATGAGAATGGCCTCGCAATGCCGCCGTTCGTGCGCGTGCGCCGAGCCCTCAGGCGTCACCTCGACTCGTCGCAGGCCGCGGCGGACCAGAAGTTTGCCGAGGCCTACAGCAAACAGCTCGAGAATCTGGCGACGCACCTGGAGAATCATGCGCAGACTGGATCAGTGGAGGACGCGCTGGCGATCGGCCGCGCAACGGCCTGGCTGCGGCGGAGTCAGCAGGCACGGGAGCTGACTGCCGCTATCGAGCGGCGATTCAACCGGCCGAACGTCTACGCCACGGTGTCCGAGCGCTTTCTGGCCGCGGGGATCGAAGACGACGTCGATCGCACGCAAGGGGTCACCGACGTGATTCTGGGAACGCAGATTCAAGGCACGGCCCGCACGGTCGGCCGCACGACGGTGGACGTGGTTCCCAACGACCGGGCGGCGCAGCTCGATATCCTTCTCAATGGCCAGGCGACCAGCAACACAGTCGGGCACAACGGACCGGTGACCATTTACAGCACGGGGGTGACGAGCATCAGCGGCCGCAAGATCCTGGTGATGAACGAAGAGGGATTGTACGGCTACGGAGCCACGGCCCACTGCGCCACCAGCAGCAACATTTACGCGATCCAGGCCTGCTGCAACCTGATCGAGCAGATTGCCTGGAATCGGGCCAGGCAGCAAAAGAGCCAAGCCGAGGCGATCGCTGCCAGCCACGCTGCGGCCCGTGTCAATGGACAAATGGACGCGCAGGCCGCCGACCTGATCGCCGACGCCAATCAGCGCTACCACGAGAAGCTCAAAAGCCCGCTGCGCAGTCGGGACGGATTTCCGCACAAGCTGGAGTTTCGCTCCGGACCCGATCAGGTGGACGTGACTGGGCTTGCCTTGGGGGCCGGCGGACTTGCCGCGCCCGATGCCCCCCCGACCGTCGGCGCCGGTAACGACGTGGCACTGCGGGCTCACGAGTCGGCGATCGTCAACTTCGGCGAGGCGATGGTGGGCGGTGTGACGCTCACCGACGAAAAGCTGGAGAAGATCATCCGCGACGACTTGAAAGCGGAGGTCCCGGAAGAATTGCAGATCACTCCCGAGAAAGATCCCTGGTCGATTACCTTCGCCGACGAGTCGCCGGTGCGGGCCGTGTTTGCCGGCGGACAGCTAGGGCTGGCGATCCGCGGCCGGCGGTTCACCCGCGGCGATCAGGCCTTGAGCGAGCCGATTGAAATCGCGGCGAAGTACGCCATTGAAAAGACGCAGACCGGCTCGAAGTTGACGCGGCAGGGAGAAGTGGAAGTGAAGTTCCTCGAGCGCGAGCGGCTCGGCGCCCAGCAGGTGGCGTTCAAAACCTTCCTGACGCGGAAGTTCGAAGCCCTGTTCAAGCAGGAAATCGTCTCCGAGGGGATCGTCCTCAAAGGGCGGCTGGAAAAGGCCGGCAAGCTCCAGGTTCAGGAAATTGCCAGTGACAAGGGATGGATCGCCATCGGCTGGCAATTGGCGGCGCCTCCCAAGCCGCCCGAGGTTGCCGCGGCGGACTAGCCGCGCCGGCAATGCCGGTCAGCGACACTAGCCGTGCAAGCGACGATTCGCCGAGGTGGATTCCAATCGCCGGCTCATCGTCCGCAATTAGGAGCAGAGGCTCACGCCCGCTTGATGCGCTTGCGGGGCAGACGCTCCTTGGCAAGCGAGTTCGTCGGCACTTCGCGGATGGTGATCGTGTTCCCTTGGCGATCGCTGCGATAGTAGACAAAGTTGTCGGAATAGGGCTGATCTTCCGGGCGGTGCAGGTACCGCCCCTCAATGCCCCATTTGCTTTCGACGAGCACCGTCCCGTCGTGCAGCACGCCGCTGACCAGGCCGGTATGGGCGGCAACGCCGCCCGAGAGATAATACACGATCACGTCGCCGGGCTGCGGCGACGGGCATGGCCGATAGCCGTTATCCTCGAGAATTGTCTTGATCCCGCCGATGTCGAGCAGAAACTCGCCGCCGGTGAACACCCAGCCGTGGCAATTCGACGACGTATCGGCTTCGCCGCGCACGATGACGGTGTTTTCCACACGGCCCTGGGGATCGTTGCCCGGTCGATACGCCTGCGACTTGGGAATTGGTTTGGCGCCGGAACGATAGAGCGGAATCTCACGTCCCTTGTCAGAGACCCCAACGAAATCAGTCTCCCGCGTTAGCAGTAGCGGCCGCACCGCCAGCGGAGGAAGCTCCATTTCCGGCGCCACGGCACACTGAAAGCGATAAGAGGACCACGAAGCCAGGGCCACGCTCGAAGCGAGCAGCAGCCAGGCAGCCGGCAGCCGCCGCATCTCGTGGAGGGGGACGCGTAGCATAGCGCAGCGCAAGTGAAGCGACGCGATCACCATGGCCAGCACGATCGTCGCCACGCCGACCAGTGGC
>DASRJP010000227.1:0-4810 GCA_035649415.1 Pirellulaceae bacterium
ACATGGCCGCCAGCCGCATAACCGGCCCCGATAAAAAAAGCCGAGTCGGAAATGCGGTCCGGCACGTCGTTGTAGAGCTCCCCCACCGGCGAGGCACGACCTGTCGCGATGGCCACCATGCCGTCGTACAGGTTGCACTGGAGCCGAAGCTGCATCATCGCCGCCGCCACCAGCCACAAGAGCCACGCCCAATCCGGCCAAAGCGCTGTGCCGGCAAACGCCAGCCCGCCGGCAATGCCGAAAATGGCGCCCGCGACCGAAATGCCGTTGGGAGATGCGCCGCTCCGCGCCAGCCAATCGGCAATCCGCTGCGAGAGCTGCCACTGGCGGGCGGCAATCGGCCGGCGCTCTCCGGAGTATGACGATTCGGTCATGTCACTTTCCCATGAGATACATGCCCAGGACCAGGCAAAGCATGCCGACGATGTTCAGCGGTTTGATCGGCGTGCCATAGGCATACCAGGCGATGAAAGCCGCCCAGACGAACGTCGAAGCGTAGATCGGATACAGAACTGTCAGCGATCCGCCCCGCTTGAACGCGGCGACAAACAGGACCATGACGGCGATGTAGCAGGCGACGCCGCCGAGCAGTCGCACGTTGAAGAGATACGACGTCCAGCCGCCGGTCGCCTGATCGGCTCCGGACTTGTAGAGGAATTGTCCGACCGCGCCGGCCACGGCCGCGACGGCAAAGCAGAGGATCGAGCTGAGTGGGGTTTGCATGGCGATTCGCCTCGTAGGACGGGCATCCCAGCCCGCCCATTTCTGGAGACGGGTTGGGAAGCCCGTCCTACGGTCAATTGCCGGCGCGCGACAGAGTCGCGGCCTACTATCAAGAGCCCATACAATAGTCACTCGCGCGCCAAACTCCTATCCAAATCTGCGCCGCCCATTGCCGCATGTCGTCCATTCCCGCCGAACTGGAATCCGCCGCTGCGGCCATCCGCCAGGCCGACGCCCTGCTGATCGCGGCTGGAGCGGGCATGGGGGTTGAATCGGGACTTCCGGACTTCCGCGGCAATGACGGCTTCTGGAAGGCGTATCCCCCGTTCAAGAAACTTGGTTTGTCGTTTGTGCAGGTGGCCAATCCGTACTGGTTCCACAGCGATCCGGAGCAGGCGTGGGGCTTCTATGGCCACCGGCGGAATCTCTATCGGCAGGCGACGCCGCACGCCGGCTTCTCCATCCTGCGAAAGTGGGCCGAGCGCATGCCGGCAGGATATTTCGCGTTCACCAGCAACGTCGACGGCCACTTTCAGAAGGCGGGCTTTGATGGCGATCGAATCGTGGAGTGCCACGGCTCGCTGGAGTTCGTGCAGTGCCTCAAGTACTGCACGACCGAGGTGCTCCCTGCCTGCGATAGCGCCATCGACGTGGACGAAGCGACGTTTCGCGCCCGGCCGCCGCTGCCGGCGTGCCCACGCTGCGGCGGACTGGCGCGGCCGAATGTGCTCATGTTCGGCGACGGCGAGTGGATCGAGAGCCGCAGCGAAGAGCAGCACGCCCGATACCGCGACTGGTTGCGGCGCATCCGCGGCAGCCAACTCGTCATCGTCGAATGTGGCGCAGGAACGGCCGTGCCCACCGTTCGCTGGGAGTGCGAGCGGCTCGTCGGCACGCTGATCCGCATCAACATCCGCGAGCCGCAGGTGCCGCGCGGGCAGATCGGCATTGAATTGGGCGCACTGAACGCGCTTTCGCGGATTGACGACCTGGTTGGCTAACACCGACTCTGGCGGCGGCACGGCGATTTGCTACAACAGAAGTCCTTTCCCAGCCATTTTCCACCGCATTTTCCCGGCATTTCAGGAGCCTCTCCATGTCTACCAATGGTTCTCTCAATCGCAAGCTCCGCATGGCCCTGATCGGCGGCGGCCAGGGGGCGTTCATCGGCCGCGTGCACGCCACCGCGGCAGTGATGGACAACAGGGCTGTACTTGTCGCCGGCGCATTGTCGAGCAGTGCCGAGAAGGCCAAGGCCTCGGCGCCGGATTACGACATATCCGCCGACCGGGCCTACACGTCGATTGCGGAGCTGGTGCAGAAAGAGAAGGCTCTGCCGGCGGACAAGCGGATCGATTTCGTCTCCGTCGCCACGCCGAACCACACGCACTACGACATTGCCAAGGCGGCGGTTGACGCCGGCTTCAACGTCGTCTGCGACAAGCCGATGACCTTTGACCTCAAGCAGGCCGAGGCGCTCGCGGAGGCGGTGGACAAAGCCGGGGTCGTGTTTGCCGTCTCGCACAACTACACCGGCAATCCGCTGGTGCGGCAGGCGCGGGAGATGATTGCCGCCGGCGAACTCGGCGAAATCCAGGCGATCCGCTCGTTCTACATCCAGGGGTGGCTCCGCACGCGGCTGGAGACGAGCGATCAGAAGCAGGCCGCCTGGCGCACCGATCCGAGCAAGAGCGGCGCTGCCGGCTGTTGGGGAGACATCGGCACGCACGCCTACAACCTGGCACGCTACATGACCGGCCTGATCCCCGATCAAATCAGTTGCCAATTGAAAATCTTCGAGCCCGGCCGCAAGCTTGATGACTACGGCACGGCCATCATCAAGTTCGCAAGTGGCGCGCTGGGGACCGTGACTGCGTCGCAGATCAGCCACGGCCGCGAGAACGACATCTTCATCGAAGTGGACGGCACCAAGGGCTCGCTCCAGTGGCGCCAGGAAGAGCCGAACAAGATGATCTTTCGCGTCAACGGCCAGCCGCACAAAATCTACACCCGCGCCGGCGGCCCGTACCTGGGCCAGTCTGCCGCCGCCGCCACGCGCATCCCCAGCGGCCATCCCGAGGGGTATCTGGAAGCGTTCGCCAACGTCTATCGCAACGCCTTCGACGCGATGGTCCTGCGGGCGGAAGGGAAGCCGTTTGAAAAGGTGAATACGATCTATCCCAACATCAACGACGGCGTGGAAGGGATGTACTTCATCCAGCAATCGGTCGCCTCGAGCAAGGAAGGTGGCGCTTGGCTGCCGCTGAAGCACGCGCGGGCGCGAAAATAAGAAGAAGGGAATTGCCGCGGATGGCGCGGATGAGCGCCCGGCCCGATGATTTTTTCGGCTTTCCTGCGCTACCGCCTTGCCAATCCATAACCTAGTGTTGGGGTGGTTACCCTGACTGCCATACCCAACGCTCATTAGCGGTCCCCAGCGGGGCCGATTGTCAGTCATCCCATGATGAAGCGAATTTCCATCCTCCTCGGCGCGGCGCTGCTTTGCACGGGCGTCGCCTGCGATCACCGTCCCTCGGCCGCGAAGCCCTCCGCCTTGCCCGCGGGTGCCGACATGCCTGATTCTCATTTCGTTTTTGCCAAAGTGATGGATCCCGTCTCACCGTTGGAGCGGGGCAGCAAGTATGAAGATCCGCTCGACGAGGCGCTGCGGGAGCAGCAGCTCGGCGGCGTTACAGGCGGAGGCTCGAGCCTGGCAAAAGGAGGCGGCATCGAATGGGTGGGGATCGATCTGGAGCTGGTCAACCTCGACGGCGCTGTGGAGTTCTCGCGCGCCAAGTTACGCGAGCTGGGAGCGCCGCCAGGGTCAGTCCTCGAGTACCGCGTAGACGGCAAGACAATCAGCGTCCCGGTTCATCAGAATTGAGACCAGGCCGAGCGGCATCCAGTTGCGGCGAAAGCGTGCGCGGTCTGGAACGTCGCGCGCGAAAAAGCCCGCACCAGTGTTTTTCGCGCCGCGGTACTTCAATTGGAACGCTTGGAGCAGCATCTCGGCGCTCGTCTGCGTCTGCTAGAATAGTAACGACAAGGTAAATGGCTCCTCGCAACTGCTGCTGATTATGGGCTCTTCCACAGTGCCACCCTCTGAGTTGGCTCCTGCCATCGAACTCGCCCCTGGTGAAGCTGACGAAATTTCGCTCGGGATTGGCGAGCTAGTCATCCCGCGCGACGCCCACACGACGAAGGGTTTTCTCCGCTGGGCGATGACGGACGACTTTCCGGAGAAGGGGAAAATCGAGCTGATCGACGGGGAGATCTTCATCGACATGAATGCCGAGATGATTGATACGCACGCGCTGCTCAAACTCGCCGTGCATAGCACACTGGCACCACTGGTGGATCGGCTCGACTTGGGGTTCTTTTTTCCCGACGGCACGCTGATCACCAACGACGCCGCGAACTTGTCCAACAACCCCGATGGCAGCTTTGCCTCCAATGAGTCTCTCGATCGCGGCCGCGTCGAAATCGTTCCCGACAAGAGCGGCCACTACGTCCACAGCCTGCGCGGATCGCCCGATTGGGTGCTGGAGATCGTCTCTCGCTCGTCGGTCCAGAAAGATACGGTCAAGCTGAAGAAGCTGTATTACAAAGCCGGCGTGCGCGAATACTGGATCATTGATGCGCGCGGCAAGGAGATTGACTTTCAGATTCTAACTCGCGGAAAGACGGGATTTGTTTCTCAGCCCAAGCGAGGCGGCTCGATTGCCTCCACCGTTTTCGGCCGCCGCTTCTCGCTTAAACGGAAGAGCGATCGCGGACTCTGGAAGTACACACTGGAGGCGTCGACCGAAGGAAAAGGGTGAGGTAATCGCGCGGAATTGGGGCTAGGGAGATTGCGACCGTCCCAGCCACGGCCGCCGCGCAGGAAGGGTCCCCGCGGGCGGTTCCTGCTCGACCTCGATCACCTCGTGCTCCGCTGGCAGCGGCGCCAGGTAGGTCGATTGCTTGGCACCGGTTCCCAGCGGACGCTTGTCGAGCGCCCCTTTGAGCCCCAATTGCCGCGGGTCGCGGGCGATCTTGTCGGTAAAGATGCGAACGTCCTCCATGATCGGCCGCAGGCGGAAGGTGA
>DASRJP010000228.1:0-7249 GCA_035649415.1 Pirellulaceae bacterium
TTGGCAAAGCCGAGGCTCGGCAGGTTGAGCAGGAACGGCAGTGCCGCAGCGGAAATGCCGAGATCGCGGAGGAATTGGCGTCGTGAGCGGGTCATGGTGTGTCTCCAGTTGGACGAGCTTCCCAGCCCGTCCACGGCTCAAGACGGGCTGGGAAGCCCGTCCTACTTGTCTTCTCGCAATGCCGAGCTGGCAATGATTTCCACCGCCAGCTTGCGGATGTGGAACTGGTTTTGTGCAAACGATTGTCGCAGATCGGTCAGCTTCTGGCTACCGAAAGCACGCACTGGCTGCTTGACCAGGTGATGGAACATCTGCTGGACGAATGCCGCGTGTGTTTCGTCGCTGCCGGCCAGGAACTGGGCCAAATCGCGAACGCCGTTGAATTGGACTGCTTCGCCTTTGCGAGTGCGGTAAATGCCGCTGGCGTCGATCGGCTTGCCCTGCTCCTCTTTTCGGAATCGGCCGACGGCATCGAAGTGCTCCAGCGTAAAACCGAGTGGATTGACCATGGCATGGCAGGTCTGGCAGGCTTCGGGTTTGGTCTGGAGGGCTACCCGCTCGCGGGTGGTCAGCGAAGCGTGCAAATCGGGGGCCAGCGGGGCGACTGCCTCCGGCGGCGGCCGCAGCGAGCGGCCCAGCACGCTGCGGGCCAGGAAAACGCCGCGGTGAATCGGGCTGCTCGTCGCCGTGTAGGCAAACCCGGCCATCAGATACGGATGCGACAGAACGCCGGCTCGATGGTCGGCATCGAGCGGCACTTTCTGAAAGGGCGCGTCGGGGGGCAGATCGACGCCGTAGAACTTGGCCAGCGGACCATTGAGATAGAGCGAATCCGTTAAGAGGAGCTGGCGGAAGTCCGATGACTCGCCCCAGAGGACGTCCTCCAGCAGCAGGTCGAGTGATGTTCGCAAATCCGAGACCAGCTCGGGCGTAAAGCCCGGGAATCGCTCGGGGTCCTTGGCGATATCCGGCATCTGATCGACCTTGAGCCACTGGATGAAGAACTGGCGGAGCTTCGCGCGGGCCCGCAAGTCGTCAAGCATCCGATCGGCCTGCTGTGCTACCTGCTCGCGCGTCGCAAGCTGACCGGCCGCGGCAGCATCCAGCAGCGGCTGATCGGGAAGCGAATCCCACAGGCCGAACGAAATGCGGCTGGCCACATCGTAAGGATCGTTGCCATCGCCCAGCTCGCGATACAAAAACCGCGGCGATTTTAGCGCCAGCAGCACGACCCGCTTGACCGCCGCGGCCGGATCGCCGCCGCCATCAAATTGCCGCTCGATGTAGAGCTGCTTCTGCTCGTCGGCCAGCGGCCGGCGGAAGGCCCGCTCGACAAACCGCTGGCAGAATGCCTTTAGCCGCTCGGTGCGATCGGCCGCGTCATCGGAAACGCCGGACAGCTCCGTTAGATGCTCGGTCACGTAACCGGCGGCTTCAATGGCCGCTTCGGTCGTCGCTTGCTCCCACTCCTGCGAGATCGAGGTCCCCCGCTCGTAGCCGATGCTGCGATCGTCGGGCGGGAAGGGCGCCTGCACGACGAACAGCTCCGAATTTTCTCTGGGTGACAGGCAGCGGGCGGGAATGATTTCCGTGGGCCGGTGAGGAAGTTTCCAAAGGAGCGCGATCGACGCCTTCACCGGGGGCGGCGGCTGCTTCTGCTTCTTCTGGTCGTTGACCCCTTGCTTGGCTTTGGAAAATTCGAGCTTCAGCGGATACGCGCGGCCGCCGAGCAGGCGAATCGTCCTTCGATGCTCCGTGTCCTCCCCCGATTTGACCCAGGCATCGATCAGCGGCATTTCCTGGTCGTTGACCCACAGCCGGGCCGCATGTTCGGTGCGGACGATGAATTCGTATTCACCCGTGTCGGGCGCCAGGACGGAGCCTTCCCAGCGGATGGAAAAACTCGACGGATCGTCGAGCTTCTCCGGATCGGGGCTCGCTTCGCCAAAGTCGAAGTGCACCGTCGGGTCGATCCGCTCGATCTGGCGGTCGCGGCCCGGCCGGCGCGACTTGTAATATTCCCCCTTCAGCCCGCGCTCAGTGCCCCATTTGCCCGCCGAGCGAAAGGTGCCGACCAGATCGGCCACCGCGTTTTGGTATTGCCGCACGGTCAGCCGCGACAGCTCGACGCGGGCTGGCTTGTTGCGGGCCTGGGCGACGGCGGAGTAGAAGGTGTCGAAGACGTAGGCCGCGACTTTGGCGGCATCCTCGCCGACGCATTTGGACGGATCGTCCTCGGGCATCGACTCTTCGATGTACTGCGTCAACTCCTTGAGCGACCGGTCGCCGATGAGCGGATGCGGGTAGTGCTCGTCCACCCCTTCGCCATTTGCGCCGTGGCACGTCGCGCACAGGTCCTTGTAAATCTGCTGCCCCGTCCGCTCGTCCCCCGCGGCGGCCGCGGTCAAGAGCAGCATCGTCGCGCCGAGGATGGCGCACATCGAGCGCAGCGTGCTATGGAGGGCGAAATGACAAGCGGTGCGCATCGCAGTTGAGAGTCGGCTAAGGTAGGGGATGACCGGATCCAAAACGGATGCGGCAATCGAGCCGAAACGCGCCTTCGGGGCGGGGACAGGAGCCAGCGGCGCATGCCGGCTGCTGCCAAAACCGATTTTAGCCCCGGGCAGTTTGGCGGGTCAACGGAGGCGGTTTGGTGCTAGGTCATTGCCTGCGCTTGAGAATTTTCAGCCCCTCATACTGCTTTTTCGGCACGTCCTCGAAGAGCTCGCTGGGGAATTCACTCGCACCAAGTTACGCCGGCCCATTTCCGGATCGCCTCGATTCGCCGCTGCGCATTCCTGCGCTCCGCCCACCAGCCAATTCCCATTCCCACGATCACCGTTAATAAGAGCAGCTCGCGAATAGTGAACTTGAACATGGGCGGGAATCCCTTCTGCCGATTGTAGCCGTCGCGATCGACTTGCGCTTGATGATTCCAGACAATCTGTCTATGCTAGCCTCGCGTCAGTTCATGCCACTCGCCGCGAAGGGGAACGAACATGTTGCCACGTTGCCTGCTCCCCTTGCTGGCGACTGTCTTGCTTGGCGGTGATGAACAGGCCACCGAGGACCAGCGCCGGCTGGATGTCATCGAACAAACGGCGAAAGCGTATACCCTGTACGATCCGGCTGCGGCGGACCAGCCGCTGGCGCGCAGCCAGCAGCCGCTCCTCAAATTCGAGGATCCTGTGACGAAGGCCGCCAAGGGGGCCGTGTTCGTGTGGTCGGCAGGCGGGAAGCAGCCGCTGGCCATCGCCTCGATCTACTTCCGAAGTGACGGCGCCCGCGTGGACGAATTCCAGTCGCTGGCGGCGGGTAAACTCGTTGCCCAGCAGCAGGGTGCGATCGTTTGGCAGCCGGCGCGGCCCGGCCTGACGTGGACGACCCTACCCGGCGACGTGCCGGACCGCGGTCCGCGCCGGCTGGCCAAAATGCGCGACCTGGCCAGGCAGTTCGCCGCAGCGGTCAGCGACGCGCAGTCCGGGCGGCAGGAGCTGCGGCTGCTGCCGCAACCCATTTACCGTTACGACAACGCGGACCGCGGCATCGTCGATGGCGGACTGTTTTGCTATGCCAAGGGTACGAACCCCGAGGTCCTGCTGTTGTTGCAGGCGGAAAAGGAAGAGGGCCGAACGGAGTGGAAACACGCCTTCTGCCGCATGACCGAGCGGGAGTGCGAAGTAAAAGCGGACGGCCGCGTCGTGTGGACCGTCGCCAAGGCGCCGATTCCGCAAGCGCCTGAGGACCCGTATTTCAATCGGACGATCCAATAGGACTCTCCGGGGTCCCACGGGAATCTTGCCCCTGCCGAACCGCTTACCGGCCCACCATCCAGCAGCGGCCGCCAGCGTCGTCTCTGGCCAGACGTCGCGGCTACGATGGCCATGGCAGAAAGGCGCTTGCTGGACCGAGCCGGTGAGTCTATCCTTCCGCTAACTGCGTTTCGTCCCGGTGGTGACGCGAGGGGGTGGCCATGAAGACGTGCCCGTTCTGCCGCGAAGAGATCCGTGATGATGCGATCAAGTGTCGTTTCTGCCATGCGATGCTGGTGGCGGTGGAGAGCAGCAGCTCCGATCGCGCCCCAGGCGACCAAATCACGTACGTCGTTGACAAAGGGGTCGTCACGTTTGCCAAGGTCGCCGGAGGGATTCTGGCGCTCATGATCGGCATCGCAGCTTTTGCATTCGGTCTCGATTTTGCTCGGGGTCGTACGGCTGTGCAGGATTCCGTCGAACAGACCAAAAAAACGACCGAACAGATGACCCAAACCGTCGCCGGCCTCCGGGAAAAACTGACGGAAGTCGAGAAACTCAGCCAGGCGATCGACGCCCACTCAAAACGGATGGAGCAGCACCGCGCGGAAATGGACAAGCTGGTCGCGCAGGCTCAGAAAACGACGCAGACGCTCGAGACGAGTTTCGCCCAGTTTCAGGCCAGGCTGGCGACGATGGAAGACGTGCTGTCCACGGTGGAACAGCGGACCCACAGTCTGCAAGGGGAGAACGAGTCGCCAGCCAAGAAACTCCAGAGCAAATTCTTCTCGCAGAACCGGGGTTCTGTGGTAACGATTACTGACGAGCGCGGCTTGATAGCCTCCGGCGTCATCGTTACCGCCCGTGGCGATATCGTGACAGCGGACTACGCGATTAAGAATGCACGAAATCCGGCGGTGCTGATGGCTGACGCAACCGAAAGATCGGTCGATGTGCTGGCCGTCGACGAAAAGGTTGGTTTGGCGCTGTTGCGGATTTCTGGGACGAAGGACGCGCTGGAGAGTCGGGGCACGGCACGCGGATTTGCTTTCTTGCCGCTGGCGGAACAAATGCCCAAATCCGATGACGTGGTCGTCGCGATTGGTACCTCCGCAGACAAAACCGTGCGGGCTGTTGCTGGCGTGGTTAAGAGCATTGACGAGAACTGGGTCGTCGTCAAGTTTCCGCAGGAAATGGCCGGTTTCGGCGGTGGACCGGTCCTTGACGAAAAAGGCGCTGCGATCGGCATCGTGTACGAAGGCGATATAAACAATGTCGAGAAGTGCAAGCGGGCGGATCAAATCAAGAAATTCGTTGAGTCTCACGCGGGGAGTGATTGACCGACCAACCGAGTCTCGCGTTGACTCTTCTGGCCGCGGTTTTCAATGGCGGACGTCGGCCAACTGATTTCCGTGCGCGCAAAAACGCCCCGCCATTTCTGACGGGGCAGGGCTTGCAATCACTTCTGAAGCCGTTGATCACTCCCCAGACTGCCGGATCACGACGTACCGCGAGCCCTCCGCAGTCCGCACGAGCAGCAGCACGCCTTTCTCCAGCGAGGCGTCCTTCAGTGCCGCATGGAACTCGTCCGCGCTATGCACCGGCTTGCGGCCGACTTGCATGATGGCCATCGACTCGGTCAGGCCGGCCACGTCAGCCGGGCTTCCCCGTTCGACCGCCGTGATGACCACACCCTTCGTCTCCCGCATGCCCAGCTGCCGCGCGACGTCGGCAGTCAGCGGCGCTACCTCCAGCCCCAGGTTGTCAAACGACTTCCCTTCGCTCTCGGCGGCAGGAGCTTCCTCGCGCTCGCGCGAGGCGACTCCAAAATTGGCCGGTTGCTCCTTGAGCGTGATGGACAATTCCATGCGCTTTCCGTCGCGCATGACGACCACCGGCTGCTTGCTCCCGATCGGGGCGCGCCCCGCCAGGGCGTAGATCTGGCCGCTGCTCTGCACGGCCTGCCCGCCGAAGCCGACGATCACATCCTGCGGCTTGATCCCAGCCTGGTCCGCGGGCGAACCCGGAAAGACTTCCGTGACAATCGCTCCGCCGGGTGTCTTCAGGCCAAGCTGGTCGGCCAGGTCCTTGGTCACCGGCTGAATGCCGACGCCCATGTAGGCCCGATGGACCTTGCCGTCCTTGAGGAGCTGCGAGCTGGCCCACTTCGCGACGTTGACCGGGACGGCAAAGCCGATCCCCTGGAAACCGCCGCTGGAAGAGCTGATGGCCGTGTTGATGCCGATCACTTCGCCGCGCAGGTTGACCAGCGGTCCGCCGCTGTTGCCCGGGTTGATGGCGGCATCGGTCTGAATGAATTCGGCGTGCTTGGTAATGCCGACCGCCCGCTGCTTGGCGCTGACGATGCCGGCCGTGAGCGTGTCCTGGAGTCCGAACGGCTGGCCGAGGGCCAGGACCCAGTCGCCGACTTGCATCTTGTCGCTGTCGCCGAGTGCCGCCGTCGGCAGCGAGTCTTCGGCTTTGATCTTGATGACGGCGATGTCGGTATTGGGATCGGTTTGCACATCGGTGGCTTCGTATTCGCGTCCGTCGTGAAGCTTGACGGTGATCTTGCCGCCCCCGGCGACGACGTGGTTGTTGGTCAGGATCACACCGCTTTTGTCGATGATCACGCCGCTGCCGGCACTCTGCTGCGGCATGCTCGGCATGTCGAACTCATCCATGCCTGGCATATCCTCAAAGAAGCGCTTCAGCAGCGGATCGAGGTCCTCGAATTCTTTGGGGAGACGCGAGTCGCCGCGGGGGCGAACGTCGCGGCGGACCATCTTGGGCTTGATCTCGTGCTGGATCGAAACGACCGACCGCACGACGCGGTCGGAGGCCGCACGAAACGCTTCCGACAGGGCGTTGGCCTGCCCAATGGCCCGCTCCTGCGCTTCGCTGGCGGCGGGGCTATCCGATTGTGCGATCAGCGAACCGGGGCCGCTGGCCCAATAACCGGCTGCCGCCAGGCCGCATAAAACCAGGCAACCCCAGGCTGCCGGTTTCCACCATTTTGAGACTCGAACGTTTTCCATAATGGCAACTCCTTAAAACAGGTATGCGACATGCGCCGCTGGCCGGATTGCCCCGCAGGCGGCAGGCCAAGGTCAGTTTGGCGAGCAAGAAATGGCCGACTCGTGACGCAACCCTCTAGCTTCTGGATATTTGCATCACGAGCCAGCCGACCCCCGGGGCCGATAACCACCGATCACCCGGGTGAGCCGTTCCTTCTCTCTCTGATTTTGCTACGGACACGATGGGAGGGGGGTTCGGGCGCATCAGCATTGGATTTCAACGTGAAGGTTTTGTCATCCAAACTAACGGGGTTGGGAGTCATTTCGGGACAAATCGTCCGGGTGATGGAGGATCGTCGGCCCGAATCGACTCCCGACCCCTTCGGCATCACGCTCAAGAATTGGCGCTGCAGCGAACCGCTAGCGTCTCCCCGCGGTCTTCTGTCCCCAGCGCGGCGTTCGATGATAATGTTTGATCTG
>DASRJP010000229.1:0-12331 GCA_035649415.1 Pirellulaceae bacterium
CCTGCCGCGAAGCCGCCTTTCACCAATACCGGGTATCGCAAGGACCAATACGCCCCCGGCGCCGGCGAGTTCCGCTCCTACTGGACCAGCGATCTGGACAAGCGGCTGGAGGATTACGCCTATGTCTACCAGTGGTATGCCGACGGCGGGGCTAACAATTGCTTTGCGAGCAAGAACTACGCTTCTGTCCGCTGCGTCCGCGACGCGCGCGGCGCCAAGCTGGCCGATGCCGTCAAGCCGGAGCCGCTGGATGAAAAGACCACCAAACGCGTCAACGAGCTGATCACTCAGCTTGGAGACGAGAGTTTTAAAAAGCGCGACGCGGCCGAAAGGGAGTTGGTCAAGCTGGGCCGGAAAGTCGTACCGCTGCTGACCGAAGCCCTGGAAAAGGCGACCGATCCAGAGGTGGAATTTCGGTTGGCTAAGCTATTGGAAACGGTGGAGTAGTCAAATCACCGTTCCGGATTGTGGATCGATGGATACGCCATGAGACAGCCGCGCCAGCTTCGAGAGAACGGTTAGGAGCGCGGCGGGGTCAAGGTGGTCTTCGTCGTCTTCATCCAAAAACCCATCCCCAAGCTCCTCGAAGTGATAAATGTCGAGCCTCGCCGTGGCCTGAAGGGCGCGGTCCACCTTCGTCTTTTCGTCACTGCTGAATGACTGACCCTTCCAATCCTTCTTGAGTTCGGTCACCTGCTCCCGGACTTCATCCCCTTCCACATAGGTCACGTCCATGCCCGCGGCATCGGCATGGGCCAGGATGGTCATCGACTCGAGGAGTCCATTCTCGTCGGACTGCACGTCGAGGATTTCCACCTTGGGTGCCAGTTCAGCCAGCGCTTTCTTGACGTCCGCACCCTTCGGCCGATGCTGGCGGTCAAATAGCACGAAGTACGTCTCCCGCCATTGGTAGCGACCATCGGCGAACAGGGACATGCCAAACCCTTTGTCGTCAAGATTGGGGGCCAGCTGGCCAGCGTCCTTGTTGTCCAGACTGAGAGTCGGACGCGTCACGCGTCATCGTCGTCAAATCGATCCTCGTCGCCCCCGTGATCATGCTCGTGGCTGTTGTACCATGCCTCGATAGCTGCCAGGACGTTGTCACGTTCCGGCCGCGTGGCCCATACCGATTCGTCCTGCTCGAGTCGAATCTCGTAATCTCCTTCGCACTGGCAATCCTCATTGCCGCAGAAATGGGGCACGTCGGATACCCATAAGATGCGAAAGAGGGGAACGTGCTTGTCGTCCACCAAGACAAAGAGCGGTGACGAGGACAAGGCAAGGTCTCCTCGGCGGTGGAAACTGAAAAATCAGGCAGTTATTTCATTGTAAACGGGCGAGGGATTCCTGGCAGGGGCGCTTGCTACTTCCCCAGTTCGGCTGACCGACGCGCAGCCTGCTCGACGGCTGAAATGAGGGCACTCCGCAGCCCACGCTCCTCCAAAACCGCCAGGCCGGCAATCGTCGTCCCGCCCGGACTGGCTACGCGGTCTTTCAGGACGGCCGGATGCTCTTTTTGGGTCAACACCATTTCGGCGGCGCCCCGCACGGTTTGGGCCGCCAAAGCCATTGCCACTTCCCGCGGCAATCCCATTCTCACGCCGCCGTCGCTAAGCGCTTCAATCATCAGATAGACAAACGCCGGCCCGCTCCCGGACAGGCCCGTAACGGCATCCAGGTGCTTTTCATCGACCGCAATGGCGATGCCGACGGCCGACAGCAATTGGCCGACTAGTCCCGCGTCCGCGGGAGTTGCCCCTGGTCCCAAGCAATATGCGCAGGCTCCCTGACCGACGAGACAGGGAGTGTTGGGCATGACGCGAATGATGCGGTTGGTGCCCAGTTCTGCCAGACGTGACAGTGGGACGCCCGCTAGTATCGACACGATGAGTTTGCCAGCGACCTGGCCAGCCAATTCCTTGGTGACCGACTGCAGGTTCTGGGGCTTGGTGGCCAGCAGCAGGATATCGGCCTGGTGGGCAACTACCGCGTTGCTGGCGGCCGATCGTGCTCCGCCACACTCGGTGCAGAACTTTCGAAGTGCGTCCGGAACCGGATCGAAGGCGATCAAGTGATCGGGCGCCAGCAGGCCGGCCCGCAGGAAGCCCCTGGCCAGCGCCTGGGCCATTTGTCCAGCGCCAATGAACCCGATGGTGTGTTGTAACATGATGAAAGCAGACTAAGTGTGGTCCAGACGCTAGCTTGCCATTCTTGGTCGCGTAATGGGGGTGCGTCAACATCATCTAGACAGGTTCCGGGCCTGGTGGCGCGATTTTCGCAGGCTGAGGTGCCTGGTTGGCCCTACTTTTCGCTGTTGCCTCGTTTGCCAGGACGGTGTTAATCTTCCCGCCAAAGGGCGGCTGCGCTTGCGCGCCGCCCCGCGCCGAGTGCCTGCGTCGCTGGTCAAGCAGCGCAAGAGCCGGCCGCTTGCCGCACCACGCGGCTTGTGCCATGGAAGGAACTGCCCGCATCAGGAAGGGCAAGAATTATGTACGGATGGAACCGTCAGTCAATTCGGCCGTTTATCCTGGCCCGTCAAGCTCTCACTCTCCTGGCGACAGTTGCCCTTTCCGGGCATTGCGCCTTTGCGCAAGAAGCGCAATGGATCTGGACGCCAGAGCACCAGAAAGAGGGAGTTCCATCCGGCGCCGTCTGCCACTTTCGCAAATCGTTCAACGTCAAGGATGCCGAAGCCGCAACGGTAGCGATTGCGGCCGACGACCACTACGAACTGTACGTGAACGGGCGTCGCGCCGGATCCGGAAGTTCAACGAGAAAGCTGATCGAATATGACATCGGGCGATTCCTGGTTCGCGGAAACAATATCGTCGCGGTCAAAGTCTCCAATCGTGGTGGCAATACGGCGGCGCTGGCCGCTCGCTTGACCATCAAGGAAAAGAAAGGGCAGTGGATTTCGCACTCGACCGATGATTCCTGGCGGACCAATGTGCGGCCGCTGCCGCTGTGGAACACGTCTCTGTACAACGATCGCAATTGGGAAGGCGCACGATCCTTTGGGACGCTGGGCGAAACGGCACCCTGGGATCGGGCTGAGGCCGCTGTGGCCAATTCCGCGCCGGCCGAGCGCGAACCGCAGCCGTCGTACGGCGATCCCGCAGAGAGCCAGACGCAGCCTCCAGTAGTCGACGCGCCCAGGGCCGAAAGTCAGCCACAAGCGACCGCAAAGGCGACTCCGACTGCGAAGGACGACGGTTTCAAAGAGCCAACTCGAGCGGGACCCCCTCGGAGCGGGCGATTCAACTCGGGTGATGAATTCGAGGTGCAGCAGGTCCTTTCCGGCCAGGAAACCGGTTCCCTGATCGCGATGACCTTCAACGAGTTCGGCCAGGTCATCGCCTCCAAGGAGGATGGCCCGCTGCTGCTGTTCACCGATTCCAACGGTGACAAGCTTCCTGACAACGTCCGCACCTGCTGCGAGAAGGTGAGCAACTGCCAGGGGATCCTCGCGCTCAATGGCGAAGTGTATGTCACCGGCCAGGGTCCCGACGGGCCAGGACTGTATCGGTTGACCGACACCAATCGGGACGGCGTCCTGGAGGAAGTGCGAACGCTGCTCAAGTTCAAATGCGAAGTCAACGAGCACGGGCCCCACGGGCTGGTGCTCGGACCGGACGGCTTGCTGTATGTCCTGCTCGGCAACCACACCCAGGTGGAGGCCGATTATGATCCGACCAGCCCGCACCGCGACTATTACGAAGGGGATTTGCTGGCGCCCAAATACGAGGACCCCGGGGGTCACGCCGTCGGTATCAAGGCTCCGGGCGGAGTTGTGATCCGTACTGACACCGACGGCAGTGGCGTGCAGCTCGTCTGCGGCGGCCTCCGCAATCCCTACGACCTGGTCTTCAATCAGGACGGCGAACTGTTCGTCCACGATGCGGACATGGAGTCTGACATCGGAACGACATGGTACCGGCCAACGCGGCTCTGCCATCTGATTCCCGGTGGGGAATACGGCTGGCGCAGCGGCTGGTCGAAATGGCCCGAATACTACGTCGATTCCCTGCCGGGAATTCTCGATACGGGGCGCGGCTCGCCTACCGGGATCGCCGCCTACAACCACTTCATGTTCCCCCTGCGATACCACGGCTGCCTGTTCACCGCCGACTGGTCGCAGGGCAAAATCATGGCGGTGGCGCTCAAGCGGCAGGGCGCCTCCTACGCGGCTACCAGCGAAGTGTTTGTCGAGGGAAATCCGCTCAATGTGACCGACCTCGACGTCGGTCCCGATGGCTGGCTCTACTTTGTCACTGGTGGTCGTGGAACCAGCGGCGGCCTGTATCGTGTCGTCTGGAAGGGACACGTCCCGCCGCAAATCGTCGACGTGGGTACCGGCCTGACCGCAGTCATTCGCCAGCCGCAACTCCACAGCTCCTGGGCGCGGCAAAACATCGCCACGCTCAAGCGGCAGCTTGGCCCGCAATGGGACGCCAGCCTGATTGGCGTCGCCAAAAGTACCGCCAATCCGGCTCAGTATCGGTTGCAGGCACTGGACCTCATGCAGCTCTTCGGGCCTACTCCTTCCGCCGACCTTCTGATCAAACTCTCGCAGCAGCCCAACGAACTGGTACGCGCCAGGGCGGTCGAATTGATGGGCACGTATCCGTCGGACGCCTCCAACCAGCGGCTGATCGAGCTGCTGGCCGACGGCGATCGACGCGTGCGGCGGTTGGCCTGTGAATCGCTGGCGCGCGCTGGACAGGCGCCCCCCCTGGAAAGCCTCAAACCGCTTTTGGCATCAGATGATCGCTACGAAGCGTGGGCAGCGCGGCGGCTGCTGGAAAGGATGCGGCTGGAGGACTGGAAAGACGAACTCCTGAGTGCCGACAATCATCGACTAATCGTCCAGGGAGGACTCGCATTGCTCATCGCCTATGGCGAGAGGAAGCATGGCATGGAAGTCCTCGAGCGAGTCGACCGCGTCATGGACGGCTTCGTGGGCGACCGTGATTTCGTGGATATGCTTCGGCTAACGGAAGTCGCGCTTGCGCGCGGCGGCTTGCATCCTGAAGACGTACCGGGCATTCGCCGACAATTGGCCGAAGAGTTTCCCGCTGGTGATTCGCAAATGAACCGCGAGCTCGTACGAATCCTGGTATTCCTTCAGGAATCATCCGCACTGGATCGCTACCTCGCCTATCTCAAATCAGATGCCCCGGATGCGGACAAGCTGCACGTAGCGATGCACCTGCGGTTTTTGGAGAGCGGTTGGTCGAGCGGGCAGCGGATGGAGCTGCTCAGCTTTTATGAGGACGCCCAAAAGCGCAAAGGTGGCGGAAGTTACGCCCGCTATGTGATCAACGCCACGCGCGACTTCTGCAAGTCACTCAGCGAAGACGAGTCCATGATGGTCCTGGCCAAAGGGAGCCAGTGGCCGAACTCTGCGCTGGGCGCACTTTATCGCGTGCCGGAAAAACTCGATGCCGACATGCTGCAAACGATCATCAAGCTCGACCAGGAGCTGGCTGATAAAGACGGCGACGCCGCTCAGCGGCTCAAAGTCGGACTCGTTGCCGTGCTGGCCCGCAGTGGAAACGAAGAGGCCTTTGCGTACTTGCGCAAGGTGTGGGACAGCGATCCAAACCGCCGCCAGAGCGTGGCCCTCGGTCTGGCCCAGGCGCCACAAGGTGAAAACTGGGTCTACCTCGTGCGCAGCTTGCCGAGCCTGGAACCGTCCGCCGCTCGTGATGTCTGCACGAGGCTTATGGAGGTCGCCCAAGCGCCCGAAGAGGCCGAGCCGTATCGGACGCTGATTTTGCTTGCGCTGAAGGCAAAGCAAAAGGAACAGGAAACGGGCAACGGGGCTGCTCTGGATGCACCGGTGGCCCTGCTGGAATTCTGGACGGGCGAAGAGCTGGCCAAGGACATGCCTGACGCTGCAAAAGTCGTCGCCTGGCAAGAATGGTTCGCCAAGACATATCCCGATCAGCCGGAACCGGTCCTCCCAACGGCATCCGAGAACGCCAAGTACTCGTTCGATCAACTGCTGACCTACCTCACCAGCGAGGAAGTGGAAAAGGCATCGGGAAGCCGGGGGGCGGCGATTTTCACCAAGGCGCAATGCACCAAATGCCATAAGCACGGCAGTCACGGGGAAAGCATCGGGCCCGACTTGACCAATGTGTCACGCCGGTTCACCAAAAAAGAACTGCTTGAATCGATCGTCTACCCATCTCACGTCATCTCGTCGCAATACCTGTCTAAAGTCGTTAAGACGAAGGACGGTCGCCAGATTACGGGCATGGTGGCGGCGGGCGCCGCTGGCGAAGTCGTCGTCCTTCAGCCCACCGGCGAGAAACTGGCGCTCAATGAAAGCGAGATCGAAGCCACGAAGCCAAGCAAGACCTCAGCCATGCCGGCCGGCCTCCTGGATCCGCTTTCGCTCGAAGAAGTGGCCGATCTAATGGCATTCCTGGAAGGTAAGGACGAGGCGGAATTGAGCCGCAAGCCCTTAATCATCGAGCCGCGCTGACGATTCAAGGCCGTTGTCAAAATGACAGCGCGACGATGGGCATTTGGGTTCACTGCCAATATCTGTCGTCCGAGGGGCTGATTCCAAGGCCAACCGCATTCCTTAAGCGGCGTCGCGGCAAGCGCTTACGATGAATTGCCTAGGCGTTGGCGCGCCACTTGCCCTGCTAGCCGCACCACCATTAAGGTGCGCCTTTTTGACAGTCCGAATTACACGTCTCCGGGCTGTCCTTTCAATACACTTCCCCACGTAAACGAGCCAAGGAGCCCATCGAAATGACGACCGCGACCAAAGAGAAGCCAGCGGCCAAGAAATCGAGCCAACTCAAATTGCAGCCGCTGGGTGACCGCGTGGTAGTCAAACGCGAATCGGGGGAGGAAAAGACCGCCGGCGGCATTCTGCTGCCGGATGCCGCCAAGGAGAAGCCAAGTCGAGGTAAGGTGGTCAGCGTCGGCAATGGCAAGCTGCTCGACGACGGCACTCGTGGCAAGCTTCAAGTAAAGTCCGGCGACCGCGTCCTGTTTTCAAGCTGGGCCGGCGAAACGTTCAAGGTCGGGGATGAAGAACTGCTCCTGATGCGCGAGGAAGACATCTTGGCCGTCCTCGAGGACTAACACACGGCTCCTAGCCGGAGGCAAACAGCCTCCGGAGACCGCTCATTTTTACGCTGATTCCGGAGGCTGTTGGCCTCGGGCTAATAGCAAGATACAAAACACGAAACACAGTCATCTCAGGAGTTCCCATTCATGCCGAAGATCATCGCCTTCGATCAGGAGGCCCGCGAAGCCATTCGCCGCGGCGTCTCGAAACTGGCCAAGGCCGTCAAAGTCACGCTCGGTCCCAAGGGCCGCAACGTCATTCTGCAAAAATCCTTCGGCAGCCCGACCGTTACCAAAGACGGCGTCACGGTCGCCAAGGAAATTGACCTCGAAGACGTTTACGAGAATATGGGGGCCCGCATGGTCCGCGAGGTTGCCAGCAAGACCAGCGACGTCGCCGGCGACGGCACCACGACCGCCACCGTGCTCGCAGAAGCGATCTTCAATGAAGGGCTGAAGGCGGTTGTCGCCGGCGTCAACCCGGTCCAGATGAAGGCCGGCATCGAAAAGGCCGTCGCCGACATCACCGAGAAACTCCAGAAGGCGTCGATCAAGATCAAGGACAAGAGCGAGATGGCCAACGTGGCCACGATTGCCGCCAACAACGACCGCGAGATCGGCAACAAGTTGGCCGACGCGATGGAGAAGGTCGGCAAGGACGGTGTGATTACCGTCGATGAAGGGAAGAGCTTTACGACAGACATCGAGTGGGTCGAAGGAATGCAGTTCGACCGTGGCTATCTCTCGCCGTACTTCGTCACCGACCCCAATACGATGACTTGCGTGCTGGAGAATCCCTACATCCTGATCTATGAGAAGAAGCTGACGAACATCAAGGAGCTGGTGCCGGTGCTGGAAGGGGTGGTGCAACAGGGGAAGCCGCTCCTCATCATCGCCGAGGACGTCGAAGGGGAAGCCCTGGCGACGCTGGTCATCAACCGGCTCCGCGGCACGTTCCAGTGCGTCGCGGTCAAGGCCCCGGGCTACGGCGATCGCCGCAAGGCGATGCTCGAGGACATTGCGGTTCTCACCGGCGGCACTCCGGTCTTCGAGGCGCTGGGCATCAAGCTCGAAAACCTGCCGCTGACCGATTTGGGTCGGGCCAAGAAGGTGATCGTGGACAAGGACAACACGACGGTCATCGAGGGCGCTGGCAAGAGCGAGGCGATCAAGGCCCGCATCGACCAGATTCGCCGCGAGATCGAAGCCAGCACCAGCGACTACGACCGCGAGAAGCTCGAAGAGCGGCTGGCGAAGCTCTCCGGCGGTGTGGCCAAGATCAACGTGGGCGGGGCGACCGAGAGCGAGATGAAGGAGAAGAAGGCCCGCGTCGAGGACGCCTTGCATGCGACGCGCGCCGCGGTGCAGGAAGGCATCCTCCCCGGCGGCGGCGTGGCCCTACTTCGGGCCACCGCGCAGCTCAAGTCCAGCGAAAGCCTGCCCAACGACGAGCAAGTTGGCTTCAACATCGTCCTCCGCGCCTGCCGTTCGCCGCTGACGATGATCGCCACGAATGCCGGCCAGGACGGCGGCATCGTCTGCGAGCGGGTGCTCGAAGCCAAGGGGAACCAGGGCTACAACGCCCTGACCGACACCTACGAGGACCTGGTGAAGGCCGGCGTCATCGACCCGACCAAGGTCGTCCGCACCGCCCTGGCCAATGCGGCTAGCGTCGCGACCCTGCTCCTCACCAGCGACGCCCTGATTGCCGAGAAGCCCAAGGAGGAGAAGGGGGCCAAGAAGGGTCACGGCGGGGATTATGACATGTACTAAGAGGGACTAGGGGCTGGAGGCTAGGGACTAGGCAGCGTCTACCTCCGGCTTCTAACCATCGACTTTGTAGGCGGTCCGCTGGTCGTTCGTTCGATCAGCGGACCGCTTCGTTTTCATCCTATTGTTTAGTACAGCCCTTAGTCCTTAGTCCCGAGACTCTGCATTTCACATGGCATTGATCTTCGACTGTGACGGCACGCTCACCGACTCGATGCCGGTGCATTACCTCTGCTGGCAGAAGACGATGCGCTCGCACGGCATCGAGTTCGGCGAGGAGCGATTCTACGCCTTGGGCGGCATGCCCAGCGACAAAATCGTCGAGCTCTTGACCGGCGAGGCTGGGCTGAGGCTCGACTGCAAGGCGATTGCGGCCCAGAAGGAGCGGGCGTTTCTCGATACTCTGCACTTGCTCGAGCCGATCCAGGCCGTTGTCGAAATTGCCAGGCAGAATCGTGGCAAGCGGAAGATGGCCGTCGCCAGCGGCGGCTTTCGCCACGTCATCGAGATGCAGCTCCGCCAGGTCGGCATTCTCGACTGGTTCGACGCGCTGGTGACGGCCGAGGACACGCCGCGGCACAAACCGGAGCCAGACGTCTTTCTGGAGGCGGCGCGGCGACTGGCGGCTCAGCCCGCCAACTGCCTTGTCTACGAAGACTCCGATCTCGGCATCGAAGCGGCCCGCCGCGCGGGGATGCAGTGGGTGGATGTGCGGGCGGTCCATACACCGCGGCGGGTGACAACTCTTGCCACGTAGCGCGCCGAAAGCTGAGAATTAGAGCTGGTTCGGCTGCCAAGTCGCGATGTTCACAGCGGAGTTGCGCGCATGGTAAGCACACGAGCGTGGCTGCCCCAGTTCTCGCTGCGCTGTTTTCTAATCGGTGTCGCCGTGGTGAGCGTAGGTCTGGCAGGCGTGTTGGGCGCGTCCGAGGGGTGGGCATTCGCCTTGGGAGCGGCATTCCACCTGCTGCTGCCGATTGCGTTAGTCTTGGCCATAGCGCGGACTGGCGAACCGCGCATGTTTTGGATTGGAGTGGTAATCGCGAGTACGTGGTGTCACGTTCTGCTCGGAACAACGGCGGTATCCATTTCGCAACTCTCTGTCGAATTGAGTAATCATCTCGATAATAACGTAGCGACATCAATCGTCTCTTTGCATGAAAGCCGAGTAGAGCGCGAGGCTGGCGATCGATTGGACGCACCTCGCATGCAACGTATGAGTCCCGCACAGGCCGCCGATTATCAAGCCCGTATGAAGAATCGAGTTGCCGACGATATCAGATTCCTTGCCGCTACTAGCGTGCGTCGATTTACGATGATCCTGCTCTCGCTTGGGGGCGGCTGCCTGGCGGCATGGGCGTACCGCTTCCGGAAGCAGGACGTACCCTCATCAAGCGTCGGCGGCTCCGCAAATTGAGCGGCCACCGTCAGTTGCGCGGAAAAATATTGGCCGACCGGTGTCGAATCCATAGTGGGCGGGCGTAAACTAGAGGCTGCCCCCGGGCGATCAACTACCGGCATAAGTGCCGCGAGCCGGACTGATGCGAATTCCTTTGACCGCGATCGCGATGTGCGGATATCTGGTCCTGGCCGGCTGCGCGCAGGCTCCGTCCGTCAATCCATCAAAACTCTCAGCCTCAGTCCCTCAGAATATTGCCGCGGCTCATCTGCCCAACGCGCTTCGCATCCACGACAAAGTCATCTCCGGCGGCCAGCCGGATGGGGATGCGGGGTTTCGCGAGCTGAAAGAGCTGGGGGTCAAGACGATCATCAGCGTCGATGGGGCCAAACCGGACGTCGCGGCGGCAAAGAAGTACGGCCTTAGGTACGTTCATCTGCCGCACGGCTACGACGGCATCCCCCAGCAGCGGGCGCGAGAGCTGGCCAAAGCGGTTCGCAACCTGGAGGGGCCAATCTACATTCATTGCCATCACGGCAAGCATCGCAGCCCGGCTGCTGCTGCCGTCGCCTGCGTATCGGCCGGACTGATCGACCATTCCGCGGCACTGGGCGTGCTGAAAGCGGCCGGGACGAGCGAGAACTACCGCGGCCTCTATCAATCAGCCGAAGCGGCGCGGCGGCTCGATGACGCGCTGCTGGACGCACTGAACGTCGAATTTCCTGAGACGGCCCAGCTTCCCCCGCTGGCCGAGGCGATGGTCGAGCTGGAGCACACGCACGATCATCTCAAGGCGATTGCCGCCGCCGGCTGGAAATCGGTGCCCGCCAGTCCCGATCTCGATCCGAGCCACGAGGCGCTGCTCCTGAAGGAGCATTTCACGGAGCTGCTGCGGACGGACGACGTGCAGCGTCAGAGCGAAAAATTCCGCCAGCTTTTCGTCGATAGTGAAGTGGCCGCTGGCCAGCTCGAATCGGCACTTCGTGGCGGAGCAAAAATCAGGGATGCGGCGATCGCCTTGGAACGAGTGACCCAGAACTGCTCCGCCTGTCATCGGCAGTTCCGCGACGTGCCGCTCCGTGAAAAGTAGGACGGGCTTCCCAGCCCGTCCAGAATCGAGACGGGCCAGAAAGCCCGTCCTACGAGCCTACGGCGTCTCGTCCACCACCGGCACCGGAGGCGACGGCGGGAACAGGAGCGGAATCTTCAGCGCCGCGAGGCCATCGAGCTTGGGCCGCGCCGGCGGCTTGTCCGCGGCCCGCAAACGGCCCCCCAACTCTTCGGAAAGATAATCAATCTGGATCTCACTCCCCCGGCCGTCGCCGTTGTCGTCGATCAGGGCGTGCTCGGTCGAAATGAGCATGCCAGCGTTGTATTCCTGAGCCGTGTCCTTGGCAATCCAGAGATAGAGGTCCAAAAGCGTTAGGTTCCCGTCGCGATCCATCTCCATCTCGCCGTAGGAGACGGCCCCCGACAGGGCGCGGGCCAGCTTGTGCGGATACAGCGTCTCGTTGACTTCCAGGTCAGGCTCGGTGGCCGTGATGACGATTCGCCCCGGCATCGCCAGCGACTTGAGATAATATCCACTGACCGGCGTGGTGATGAAAAACACCTGCTCGCGGCAGCGCAGCGGTTCGAACAGGCGGCCAAAATCGAGCTGGTGAATGTCGTCGCCGGGAACATTGAGCCAGCTATACCGGCCGTCGTAGTGGGAGTGGCCAAGCACGATCACCCACAGTGCGTCCGCTGGCTGAGTTGCCGTCTGCAATTCGGCCACGGCCTTCGCGATGTTCTCCCGCGAGGAAATTCCGCGGCTGGCCTTGATGGCCGGGCCGTCCTTGTCCGTCGGCTCGTCCGCCCACAAAACGTGAACGTTCTCGGCGGCAAAGCCGTGGCTGGTCAGGCCGCTATAGAGCAGCTCCAGCGAATCGCCGAACAGCTTTCGATGGGGCGCATCGCCGGGAAGGCCGCAGAGGACCAGCGCCCGGCGAGTGCCCGCGGCTGCGGGATCGTCCGCCTGCACGGCGGGAGGTGCGAGTGCCGGTGCATCCTGGGCAAGCGACCTGCCGC
>DASRJP010000230.1:0-6167 GCA_035649415.1 Pirellulaceae bacterium
CAGCAGGCGCGGCAAACACGTTTGCAGTCTCGACTGGGACGGGCCGCGCGGCGAGCGGCTGTCCGTCGGCCGGCTCCGCCGGCACGGGCGCTTCCGGATCGGCAAAGACGTTATTCCCTTGGCCATCATGCAGCGGCGGCCGCTGGAAGCGCGGGTCATTCGGCCTGAGGAGGGGGTTGGACACGGGCGCGCCACGCCAGGACTATTCGACTCCAATCCGGCAGTGATCCAGCATCTGATCCGCCGTCATGATGTAGCTGGTCAGAAAAGGGCCGAACTCGGCGTAGCGAGCCGAGGCTTCGTCGAACCGCATCTTGTAGACGATCTCGGTGAGGAATTGTGGATTCTTCGCCCACAGCGTCACGCCCCACTCCCAGTCTTCCAGGCCGACACCGACCGTAATTAGCTGCGACACTTTTCCAGCGAAGGTCATGCCGCTCTTGGCATGCTCGCCCATCATTTTGCTCCGCTCAGCAAACGGCAGCAGGAACCAGTTCTCGACGACCTTCCGTTTTTTGTTCATCGGATAGAAGCAGGTTGCCGGCCAGGGCGGAAAGTCGGGCGTCAGCCGCTGCCGGTTCATCAGCGGCAGCCGATCGCCATAAGCCTTGACTTTGGCGGTATGGGCCGGGCTTCCTTCCGTCTCGCCTTCTGCGACGAGTTTTTTCGCGTACTGCTCGACGCTCGGCACGTACTCCGAAATCTCGGTAATCGAAACGAACGAGTAGGTCGGCACCAGTGCCGATCCGAGCTTGCTGGCCAGGAGCCGCTGGTTGATCGACTCGATCTTGAGCGGATTGGCATCCATCAGCATCAGGCCGAAGTCGGCCTTGTGCCCGCTGACGGCGCTTACCTGGAGCCGAGCCGGCGCGCCATCGGCCTGTGGATCGAGAATGGCGCTGACGATCTCGCGGCCGCCGCGGACCTGGTCAGGGGACATGCTTGCTAGCGCCGCCCGATCGAACCGGTAGTAGAGATGGGTGCAGTGCCACCCCTGGGCGGGCTCAAGACTGACGGGGATGGGCTCGGCGGCGGGACGGGGGGAAGACATGAGGTCTCTTAGTCGAGGGTCGTTTCGGGCGGACTGCTTTCATGATACCAAGTTGAATCTTTACATAGGTGGCCGCGCGTCCGACAATGAAAGGGTCTCAACTCTCCATTCGGACCAAATTCCATGCGCCGCGCCTTGAACCAAGGTCTTCTGGCACTTTCCATTGGGCTGGCGACGGTAGGCGTTGCCCGCGCGGGCATGCCGAGTGTCTCACTCAGCGACGTACCCTCGCTGCGGTTACAGGTCATTTCGTTTTTCCTGTTGGGACTCTTGGCATCGTCCGCAGTCGTCTGGTGGATCTGGAATTCGTTGGCCAAGGACTTCGTGCGACTGCCACGGCTGTCGTTCGCGAAGGCATGCGGCGTCGTGATCTTGTGGGGCCTGTTGTTCGTCGTTGTGCTGACGATGATCTCGGGAGCACGCGAGCTCATGACACCTGGTGCCTGGGAAAAGGATGGTGTGACGTACAAACTGCGCGACCCTGCGCCCGCATCGACTGTCACCGATCCAGAATCTAACCAATTGCTTGTGGTTCGCCAGGAACATCTGCATCGGTTGGCAGCTGCACTCGCCCTATATGCCGCCAGCCACGAACGGCAGTTTCCGGCAAGCGCTACGGAGCTTTCCGAGGACGTCATGCTGTGGCAAGTGCCAGTGGTTCGCGACGAAAAATACCTCTATCGGCCCGGCTTGTCAGTCGAAGGTCCGCCGCGGCCGCTGGTATATGAGCCGGAGTGCTTCGACGGCGACGTGCTGGTGCTGTTTACCGACATGAATGTACGTGTGATGGCGGTGAATGAGCTGCGCGAGGTTTTGCGGCGGGAGGGTTCGTGAACAAAGCGCACGGCTTTACCTGGAAAGTGGGCTGCGGAGTCGCCGCGGTAGCACTGCTCGTAGTAGCATGCTTCGCGCCGGTCATTCCCGTTGAGTTCGTATTTCTGCTCGTCTTCGGTTGGATTGGATATCTGCTGCGCGTTGTTCCCGAGGTGGAGTGGGACTTGCATGGAATCCTGACGGGGCTTTTGGCACTGACGGTTTTCACCGTGGGCCTGCATGCTTTTCTGGCATGGCTATCTCGCGCTCATCCCATTAAAACCACAGACTCTCCTGATACTTGTGCCGGCAAATCGTGGCCCTTCGTGCGAACTGTGCAGATCGTGCTGATGACGCTTTGCCTGTTCGTCGCCGGCATTTCCATGGTTGGTGTGACGCACCAGGTCGCATGGCTAGCAGAGTACCCGGGGCCGTGGGTTGAGGGCGGGCGGCAGATCGTACGCCGCATGGTTTCGGGTAACAACCTCCAGCAGTTTGGGGTCGGCGCCCATTCGTATCACGACATGGCTCAGTCGCTCCCCGCCGGTATGCTGGTCGATGAGCACGGCCTGCCGAGCCACGGCTGGATGACGTTGCTGCTCCCGCACCTGGACCAGCCGCGATTGGCGGAAAAAGTGAAGCTCGACAAACCGTGGAACGATCCGGTCAATCGGGAGGCGTTCGAGGCACACCTCCCGTTTACGACGATCGACAGTCCACGGACTCCGAAAAAGGATGCCGACGGCTATGCGCTATCCCACTACGCCGGCAGCGTGGACCTGCTTGGCTCGTCACGCGCCTGGAAGCTGCAGGAAGTTACCGATGGAATGTCGCAGACGGTGCTGATTGGTGAGGCGGCCGGCAATTACAAGGCGTGGGGGTATCCCCGCAACGTTCGCGATCTGCGACTGGGCATCAATCAGTCCACCGCTGGGTTTGGCGGTCCTTGGGACAACAACGGAGGGCAGTTTACCTTCGCCGATGGCTCGGTCCACTTTATCCATCCTAATATCGATCCAAAGGTGCTGAAGGCGTTGGCCACGCCGAACGCCAATGACGAGGTCGGCGAGTACTAGCTTTCGTCGCGAATGGTATTCGTGTGTTCACACACCACGTCTCAAACTGCGATTGACTGGCCCTGTCCATGGGCAAGAATAAACCATGGCCAGCGAATAACTGCCGACGCCCCTTTCCGGGCGCGCCGCGCCACTTAAGGCCGTTCGGCCCCACCGGCGTCGGCGTAAGTCCTTATTGCGTCCCGGGAGAGTACGATGGGAACGATTTTTCTGTTCTTCGCGGTCGTCGGAGGCACCGTGCTGGTCTGCCAGTTCGTCCTCACCATGCTGGGACTGTGGTCCGATGCCGATATTCCGGACGACCTGCCCGACGACGTTCCCCACGATCTGGGCGGCATAGGGCACGACCTGACGCACGACGTTCACACGGGCGATGGCCACGATACAGCCCACGGCCATGATTCGTCGTGGCTGTTTGGCATTATCTCCTTCCGCACGCTGGTGGCGGCATTTGCCTTTTTCGGGCTGGGTGGGCTCACGGCCCACAGCGCCGGCTCGACCCTGTGGGTGCAGCTCGTGGTCGCGTTCGTGTCGGGCGCCGTGGCCATGTTCGCCGTTCATGGACTGATGAAGATGCTCGGCAAACTGGGCGAAGACGCCACGGTGAGGATTCACCGGGCGCTCGGTCAGGAAGCAACCGTGTACGTCCCGATTGCCGCCCACAAGCAGCGTGCCGGCAAGGTGCAGCTCAAGCTGCAGAACCGGCTGATGGAGTACGAGGCAATCACCGAGGGGGATAAGCTAGCTACCGGCGCACGCGTCCGCGTGGTGGCGATCCGCGGCAATACGCTGGAAGTCGAGCCGGCCGGAGCGCCAGCGGCGGCGAAAACGGCATAGGCGCAAAGTTCGTGGCTCCAAGTTCAGCGTTCTGAGTTTGGCAGATTCGGAACTGAACCGTAAACTTGGAACAAGGAGCCTTGAACTGGAGGGCAGCCATGCAGATGCCGAAAACGTCGCTGAAAGTTCCTGACATCCGCACCCCGCTGCCCGGGCCGCGCGGCAAGGCGCTCATTGACAAGGACGAGCGGTTCACGAGCCCGTCGTATACCCGTGTCTATCCGCTGGCGGTCGAGCGCGGCTACGGCGCGGTGATCGAGGACGTGGATGGCAACCGCTTTCTTGACTTCACCGCCGGCATTGCCGTCTGCTCGACCGGGCATTGCCATGAGCGGGTCGTGGCCGCGATTCAGCAGCAAGCGGAAAAACTCCTGCACATGTCGGGGACCGACTTCTACTATGCGCCGCAAGGGGACCTGGCGGAGAAGCTGGCCCAGATTGCGCCGATGAGCGGCAGCAAGCGAGTCTTCTTCACCAACAGTGGCGCGGAATCGGTCGAGGCGGCCTTCAAGCTGGCCCGCTTTCACACCAGGCGCCAGCACATGATTTCGTTCTTCGGCGGGTTTCACGGCCGAACGATGGGTGCGCTGTCGCTGACGGGCAGCAAGGTGGTGCAGCGGACCGGGTTTGCGCCGCTGATCCCGCAGGTGAGTCACGTCGATTATCCGAATTGTTATCGATGCGACGCGAGAGGTCAGAGGTCAGAGGTCAGAGGTCAGAAGGGCAACGACTCGGGACCCGGGACTGTGGACTGTGGACTTGACTGCTGTCTCGAATCCATCAATCAGATCGAAGACCTCTTCAAGCGCACGGTGCCGCCGAGCGAAGTGGCCGCGATCATTGTCGAGCCGATCCAGGGTGAAGGGGGCTACATCGTGCCGCCTCCCGAGTTTCATCGCGAGCTCAAGAAGCTGGCGGAGAAGCACGGCATTTTGTACGTCGTGGACGAAGTGCAATCGGGTATGGGGCGGACCGGCAAGATGTTCGCCATCGAGCACTGGGGAGTCGAGCCGGACATTGTCTGCGTCGCCAAGGGGATTGCCTCCGGAATGCCGCTGGGGGCGATGATCGCCCGCTCCGAGGTGATGGACTGGGGCCCGGGTTCGCACGCCAGCACGTTCGGCGGCAATCCGGTGTCCTGCATCGCGGCCCTGGAGACGATCAAGCTGCTGGAGGAAGGGCTGATGGCCAATGCGGCCGAAATCGGGGCCCATCTCAAGTCGCGGCTGGTGGAGCAGATGAACAAGCATGCGATCATTGGCGACGTGCGCGGCCTGGGGCTGATGATCGGCGCGGAGCTGGTGAAAGACCGCGCGACGAAGGAACCGGCAACTGCCGAGAAGGAGCGGGTGATCCAGGCCTGCTTCCAGCGCGGCCTCTTGCTGCTCGGCTGCGGCCAATCGACCGTCCGCTTCTGCCCGCCGCTGGTGATCACCAAAGAGCAGGCGGACACGGCGGTGGGGATTTTGGACGAAGTGCTGAACACGATCTAGGTCATCGATTCAGCGATCAATCTCCCCCATCACGATGTCCAGCGACCCGACGATCGCCGGCACGTCGGCAATCAGGCAGCCGCGACAGAGTTCATTGGTGACGGAGAGATTGCAGAAGGAACTCGAGCGGGCGCGGACGCGCCAGGGGATCGATTCGCCGGTCGAGACAATGTAAAAGCCCATCTGGCCGCGCGGCGACTCGGTCTCGAGATACGCTTCCCCCTTGGGGAGCTTTTGCGTGAGCTTGATCGGCTCGCCCCAGTTTCCTTTGGCGACGCTATAGCGATCCATCGCCTGCCGCACCAGATCGACCGCCTGCACCACCTCCAGCATGCGGACGTAGAACCGGTGCCAGCAGTCGCCGAGCACCGCCTCCTTGGGAACCGCCGGATAGTCGTGGTCCTTGGGATAGTGGCCACCGCGCAGCCCGCTGCCAGGGTCACTGCGCTGGCAGATGACTTCGAACGCATAGCCGTCGTACATCTCGGTGTACCGCTCCTCGCCGTCGCGGCGAAGGTCGTAATCGACGCCGCTGCCGCGCAGGACCGGTCCGGTGCAACCAAAGGTGAGTGCCGTCTCGGCGCTCATCACGCCGATGTTCGCGGTCCGCTTGACGAAAATGGCATTCGTCGTCAGCAGGGCGTGGTATTCCTGAATCACCGGTTCGAACTGATGGAGGAACGCCTCGCACTTTTGCAGCCAGCCCCGCGGCAAATCGGCCGTCGCGCCGCCGGGCGTCAGATAGCTGTACGTGAGCCGCGCGCCGCACGCCTCTTCGAACAAGTCGAGAATCTTCTCCCGCTCGCGGAAGGCGTACAGGAACGGGCTGAACGTGCCCAGGTCCAGGCCGTAGGCCCCCATGCCGACCAGGTGGCTGGCGATCCGCTGCATCTCGGC
>DASRJP010000231.1:0-6523 GCA_035649415.1 Pirellulaceae bacterium
CGCTGGAAGAGCTGAGCGAAGTGAACGAGATCGGTGAGATCATTGCCCAGAGCGTTTACGACTTTCTGCACAGCGACTACGGACGGGAGACGATCGAGGACCTCCGGTCGCTGGGAATCACCATGTCGGCGCCCAAGCGGGCCGCCCCAGCCGTCGGCGGGGCGCTCGCGGGCAAGACGATCGTCGTCACGGGCTCACTTCAGCACTACAAGCGCAACGAGATCGAGGAGCTGATCCAGCGGCAGGGGGGCCGCGCCGCCTCCAGCGTCAGCAAGAAAACCGATTTTGTAGTGGCCGGCGAAGAAGCGGGGAGCAAGCTCGACAAAGCCAAGGAGCTGGGAGTGAAGGTGATCAGCGAAGAGGAGTTTCGGAAGCTCATCGCAGAAACCTAGCCGGAGGCTAACAGCCTCCGGAGAAAGCGCCGCCGGGTGGCGACGTCAGGAAAAGGGTGCCACTGTCGGCTGCCGACAGTGGGAAGCTCGACTAAGCCATCCATCACCCACGGGCCGCAAGCTGCGTTCGGACAAGACGATGGGCCGGCAGCAAATGTAGTTTTCGGAGTGACTGGCTTACGACCCGGCCCAGAACTCAGACGGCAGCGGCGTGATTTTCGGCAGCAGTAGATCGACGTACTGGTCGTCCTCTTCATAGAACCGGGCACTGAACCAGCGCGCCATTGATCCTTAAACCGTCTGGTGCTCCGGATACCGCACCCGACCGTGGTAGACGGCCGTCAGCGACTTGACCAGGCTGTCCTCGATCGAGCGCAACTCCGACAGCGTCAGACCGCACTCGTCGAACTGCCCGTCCAAAAGCCGCTTCAGCGCCAGGTCGTGCACCAGGCTCTCGATGCGGGCCGGCGTCGGGTCGGAGAGCGCCCGGCTGGCGCTCTCCACCACGTCGGCCAGCATCAGCACGGCCGCGTCCTTGGTCTGCGGCTTTGGTCCTGGATAGCGGAACGTGCTCTCGTCCAGCTCGCCCGCATCGGGATCGGACTCCAGACGCTTGGCCTCCCGGCGGTAGAAGTATTCCACCAGCGTGGTGCCGTGATGCTGCTCGATGAAATCGATGATCGACTGCGGCAGCGAGTGCTGCCGCGCCAGATCGACGCCGTCCTTGACGTGGGCGATGATCACCAGCGTGCTCATCGCCGGCTGGAGCGACTCGTGCCGGTTCCCTTCCGGCCCCTGGTTCTCCACGAAATAGGCCGGCTTGAGCATCTTGCCGATGTCGTGAAAGTAGGCCCCGACCCGCACCAAGAGGCCGTTGACGCCGATCGCCTCTGCTGCCGTCTCGGCAATCGAGGCCACGTTGATCGAGTGGTTGTAGGTTCCCGGGGCGCGGCGGACCAGCTCCTGGAGCAGCGGGTGCTGCACGTCTCCCAGCTCAAGCAGGCTGATGTCGGTCTGCACGTCGAACATCCGCTCGATGAAGGGCAAGAGGCCGGTCATTAAGAGGCCGGCCAGTTGGGCGCAAAAGCCGAACCACAGGGCGCTGGCCAAGAGCGTCGGCAGATGGGGGTCGCTGAAGAGGTTCTTGGTGAACTCGGTGAGGTTCAGCGCCACGCTTGACGCGCCGAAGGCATGTCCCGCGACCGTCCCCACGCCGATTGTGGTGAGCAGGACGACCAGACCCGAGACCGCGCCGACGTAGATCAGCTTCGTCCGGCTGCGGATCCGCCGCAGCAGGAGAATTGCCGCCGCGACCGAGGACACCAGGATCACGAACTCTCCCAGCCCCTGCTCCAGCGAAAAGGCGACGATCAGCGCCACCGACGCGGCCAGCAGCAGGGCAAGCTCCTTCTCATAGGCAATTGCCGCCGTCATGCCGAACAAGAGCAGCGGCACCATCTCCGCGCTCCAGGTGGCTTCGGACGCCGCGCTGCACAGGGCGACGGTGATCACCACGGCGGCCACCAGCGTCGCGAATTTCCGCAGGTCGGTCAGCAGCACCCGGCTGCGATGGAAGATGTAAAACCCGCACAAGACCGCCAGCGCCACGTACATGCCGAACTTGGCCAGCGTGTAGCTCAGCATCCGGCCCAGGCTCGTCTGCTGGTTCCACTGCTCGTACTCTTGCTTGAGCAGCTTCAGGTCTTCCTGATCCAGCGGTTTGCCCGCGGCCACCAGCTCATCGACGCCGCTGGTGTATTTGTGCGTCTGGTCGGGGACTTCCGCTGCCAGCCGATCCGCTTCCTGACCGGTGGCTTCGCCGTCGAACCGAAGCGTTTCGGGAAGCTTGCGATAGTCGTACAACCAGCGAAAGGCGAGGTCGGCCACAACGGGGCTGCCCGCGTTCTGCCCCCCCTTGAGGCGGAACTCTTCTTCCAGCCGGTTCTTGAGCTTGATGCCGATGTTGGCGATGCGGACCTCGCTGATCTCGAACTGCTGTAGCCGGCCGCTTTCTGTCCGCACGCGGATCTGCGTTGGTTTGACCCCGGCGCTGACCGACTGCACCTCGCGGAGCATGCCGCTGAGCTCCATCGGCGCCAGCGCGTCGCGGAGCGCGTCGGCAAACCGGTTGGTGTTCATGGCCCCCGTGAAGAAGCTCTTGAGGTCATTGAACTGGCGGGACTGCTCGTCGGGCGGAGCGTCCATCTTGGCGAATTCGCTCCAGGCCTGCTTGTCGATCTTGTCGAAGGACTCGGCCAGCACGAGCTGCGAAACGCGGTCGGTCAATTCCTGGCGGAGCTGCACTAGCGGCTGGGGATCGTTCTTGTAGATCGGGACGACGCTGCGCCGCGCTTCGTCACGCTTTTCTTTGGTGGCGTTTTCGTCTTTGACGCTGAAATCCACGCGGGTCATGATGTCCCGCCGCGGAATGAACCCCAGGCGATACGAAAATGGCGGTGTCCAAGCGCCGGTCACCGCCCAGATCATGACGGCTGCGAGGGCGCACAAGAGCAGCCGCACCAGCACGTCCCCCCGCCGCAGCGCCGCCAGTGCGCCGGCCAGCGCGCCGCGCGCCCCGGGGAATCCCCCACGGCCCTGACGATAGCGGCGTTGACTGGCGATGGACATGGGGAGTGGTTTTACCGTGACTTGCGCGACATGCGCTGTTCTTCCTCGTAGGCCTTGACGATTTCCTGCACCAGCCGATGGCGCACGATGTCGCTCTTGTTCAATTGGATGATGCTCACCCCCTGGATATCGCGCAGGCGGGATATTGCATCGACCAGGCCGCTGGCGCTGGGGCGCGGCAAATCGATTTGCGTCACGTCTCCCGAGATGACGATCCTCGAGCCCAGCCCCATGCGGGTCAGAAACATCTTCATTTGCGAGACGGTGGTGTTTTGCGCTTCGTCCAGGATGATGAACGCCTCGTTCAGCGTCCGGCCGCGCATGTAGGCCAGCGGGATCACCTCGATCACGTCCTGCTCCATATGCCGCTTCATCAGGTCGTAATCGATCATCTCCTGCAGGGCATCGAGGAGCGGCCGGAGGTAGGGATTGATCTTGGCGCTGATGTCGCCTGGTAGAAAGCCGAGGCTCTCGCCGGCTTCGACCGCCGGCCGGACCAGGACGATCTTGCGAATCTTCTGCTGCTTGAGGGCTTCCACGGCCACGGCCACGGCCAGATAGGTCTTGCCAGTGCCGGCGGGGCCGACGGCGAACGTGATGTCGTGCTCGCGGATCGACTGGACGTAGCGCGCCTGGCCGGCCGTGCGAGGGACGATCCGGCGGGCCGCACTGGCGATGTCCACCGGCGTGGCCGCCACGGCCGGCTTGCCCTGGACACGGGCCAGGACTTCGGCGACGTTCTCGCCGGCAATCTCCCCTTCAGCCTCCAGATGGGAGTTGAGCTGCTCGAACGCCTGGGTGGCGCGGGCGACGGCAGACTCCTCGCCAGCGACCCGAATGGCGCCGTCACGATGGTGAATGCTGACCCCGAGCGTCTCGCGAATCGTGCGCAAATGCTGGTCGCGCGGCCCAAACAACGACAGGATGCGCTGCGGGTCGGCCAGCGTGATCGTCGCTTCGGTCATTCCGCTCCCGGTGGCAAAAGGCCGCCGTACCTGGCCCAGTTTGTGGATAGGGGTCACTGCGAAGTATACCAAAGCCGTTTTCGCCCCCACTAGGAGCGCCCCGGAAACGGCGCGTAAGTGTCTTTGTTTCAATAGCTTATGAATTAAGGTCGAGCCACTCGTCGCGGTGGATAGGCGTTACTTTTGCCGGCTTTGATACAAGTCATACAGCCGGAAAAGTACCTCGCGGACGTTATTTCCCTGTTCCTCCCAGGCCTGAGCCACATCTTCGGGGGTAATCGTGGAATCTTCCGGCGGCTGGAGCTGCCGGACTATCGATTGTGCCAGTTGCAATGAAGGTTCCGTTTGAAAGAGAGTTGGCAGTCCTCGTGTTTGGTGGGTGGTAACGAGCAGGCCGCTGCCGGCCCGCCGCACCAGAGCTTCTACTTTCCGGCGGTTCCACCAGGAGAGTTGTTCGTAACCGTCGATGACCACCTGCGAGCGATCGGTCCACGACTCCGGGGCCAGGGGCCAGTCGGGAATCGGCGATGGTCGGCCGGCCGCCTTTTGTCCGCTGGCGGCCGACAACATCCGCTGTCCCTCTCCAAGGACGACTTGGACTACCTGACGCCCTTGTTTTTCCAGCTCCGGGATTAGTGCGGCCAGGAGCGTGGATTTTCCCGAGCCGTGCGGTCCGACGAGCTGGCCCCACCACCCGGATTGCCGCAGCGCGGCCACGATCGTCTCGGGAGACTGTCCGGGCGGAAACAAAAACGCCAGCGCTCCAGGTCGCGTGTAGCGCGTGGCAAAGGGGTTGGAACGCATGAAAAAGAGCAGACCGCGGCTGCCTCAGCGTGCCTCATTGGCTCGGCATACGGCACTCTGCACTGACGGCACCGCCCCCAGGAC
The DNA here is from genome assembly GCA_035649415.1 of Pirellulaceae bacterium. Classification (GTDB taxonomy): domain Bacteria; phylum Planctomycetota; class Planctomycetia; order Pirellulales; family Pirellulaceae; genus DATKDU01. The sequence continues at coordinate 4,874 of DASRJP010000231.1, forward strand.
AAAGGGCACTTCCTGCATCAGTTCCCGTCCCTTCCGGAGAAACAATCGTACCCGCACGCACCACCGCACGCAAAAGATGGCCCCCGAATAACTCAGCGGGCTGGTGGGTAGCCGCGTGCTGAACCGTCGCAGCAGGCGCAGGTCACCTTGGTCGGCATCCGTGGGAACGCGGCGCTCGAAGAAGTGCACGCCCAAATCCTCTTCCCCTTTTCCCTCGGTGTACCACAGCACCGAGGCCTCGGCCGAGTGGATTTCGTCCGCGCTAACGGCGTCAAACTGATATTCGGCAACCAGCTCGTCACCGGCGGAGAATTCGCGCTTCTGCCCTACCAGGCACAGGCTGATCAGTGGCTCCATGAGGATCATGCCGATACCTCAGAGAGCACGGACCGGCCTCGAGCGTGAATTCGGCTGGAGGCGGGGGCGCTCACCGGCCGTTTTTCGGCCGCTGCCGTCGCTTCGCCCGGATAGACGATAATCGGAAAACGCCGCTCGAACTTCGGCCAGTAAGCGAGCGACCCGCGCACCACGAGCCACCAGTGGACGGCATTGTGTTCCGACTGAAACGAGTGCATCGCAGTCGGCGGAATCGAAAGCGTGCATTCAGTCTGGAAGGGAATCCCCGGTTCGATGCCAAAGTCGGCGCGCTCGTATAGCTTTTCCTGGTACACCGTCCGCACTTCGTGGCGAATGTCGGTCCCCTGATGGTACGTCACTTCTTCGTCGCATGTCAGCCACAGCGACAGTGATTTGACCGCGATGTGGCCGCTCTGGGACAGGTGAACCTGGTACTGCCGGGCGGGCCACAGCGGGTGACTGCAGATCTCGACCGTAGTCGGCCCCATGCCGGCATCGATCCAGATTTGCCGCAGCACGAAGTAGATGCTTCCGCCGCAGATCGCCAGATAGGGAATGAGAAAGGCGGTCAGAAACCAGTTCACGTTCCCGTCGAGCCAGCCACGCGTCGCGATGACGAACAGCACGCAGCCCACCGCATTCCACAGCAGAGAAAAAATCGTCGTCGCCAGCAGGCGCCAGCCCGTTGGATTCGATGCCGGGAGCCGGTACGCCAGTTCCGTTCCCGGACTGTTGACCAGACCATCGTGCGAGGGAAGAGTCGGAAAATCCTTCGGCTGCGGCACTGCCTCCCGAACCAGGTCGATGCGATTTGCCGATTGAGCCATCGCGCTGCGGCGTTCCGCGGAAAAGCCGATGCGAAATGCCGTTCGCAGCACGCCAGCGCCGCCGAGGATCACGAACGACGTCAGCACCAGCACGACACACCAGAAGCCAAACCCAACTGCATACCAGGCCGCAGCCGGTTGCACGACGTGCGCCGTCAGCAATGCCGCCAGTGCCGTTACTCCCAACAGGAACAGCGCGCCATAGAACACGGCCTCGCCGACATTGCCGACGAGGTTTGAACCGGTGCGGCGATCCCCCCGCTTTTTTTGCAGCCAACGAATGAGACGCGGCAAAACGAATGACTCCGTTCCGATGCGAAAGCGAACCAGCAGAGGCGCATTTGCCGGTGCTGCGCATAGCGCGGGAGTCTATCATAGGGAATTTGACCGCGATTGACAAACTCACCCCACTCGGCAAAGTTGAACGCCGCCAGCGGCCATTAACGTGAGACATTTCGCCGTCGGC
>DASRJP010000232.1:0-2592 GCA_035649415.1 Pirellulaceae bacterium
GACTTCGGCCGCCCCGGCCGTAAGTACAATCAGAATTGCCGGCGTTTCCCGCCTGCCGGCATTGACCGCTCACCACAGGTTGTGAGGAATCTGCGATGCACCGACTGAGGACGCTGGCCTTTCTTGCTGTCGCCGCCTGTCAGTTTCCCGCCGCCGCGATTGCCGTCGAGCCCGCTCTGGGGAACATCGTCCCCTACGGCATTCAGCGGGGGGTGGAGACCGAGGTCCAATTCCAAGGGGCACGGCTGGCGGACGCCAAGGAGATTCTGTTTTACTCCCCGGGCATCACCGTCAGCTCGCTGGAGGTGGTCAACGACAATGCGGTGAAGACGAAGCTCAACGTCGCCGCCGACTGCCGCATGGGGATTCACGCCTGCCGGGTGCGGACCGCCAGTGGCGTCAGCAATTTGATGACTTTTACAGTTGGTCCATTCGCGACGACTCCTGAAACCGAACCCAACAGCGATTTCGAAAAGCCGCAAGCAGTGCCGCTGGGTATTACGGTCAGCGGCGTGGTCGAGAATGAAGATCAGGATTTTTACGTCGTCGAGCTCAAGAAAGGCCAGCGTCTGACCGCAGAGCTGGAAGGGCTCCGCCTCGGTCGCACGTTCTTCGATCCGTACCTGGCGATCCTCGATGCCAAGCGGTTCGAGCTGGCCCGCAGCGACGATGCGGCACTGCTCAACCAGGATTGCCTCTGCGCCATCGTGGCCCCGGAAGACGGCAAATACATCGTTCAGGTCCGGGAGTGCTCCTTCGGTGGAAATGGCGCCTGCATTTACAGGCTGCACATCGGCAACTATCCCCGGCCGACGGCGGTCTTCCCCGCCGGCGGCAAACCGGGCGAGGCTTTGAACGTCCGCTGGATCGGCGATCCTGCGGGAGACGCCCAGGCGCAGGTCACGCTGCCCACCGATGGGTCGCAGGAGACCGGTGTCTATGCCCAGGATGCCGGTGGCGTTTCCCCCTCGCCCAACATCGTGCGCGTCATCAACCTCGATAATTTCGTCGAGGCGGAACCAAACGACGCCCTGGCGCAGGCCAGCAGCGGCGCTGCCCCCGGGGCGCTCAACGGGATCATCGACAAGCCAGGTGACGTCGATTTCTTCAAGTTTTCCGCCAAGGCGGGCCAGCAGTTCGACATCCGCGTTTACGCCCGCAGGCCGCTGCGCTCGCCGCTGGATCCGGTGCTGACGATTCTTAATGCCCAGGGCGGCGGCATCGTCGCCAATGACGACTCGGGAGGCCCGGACAGCTACGTGCGATTCGGCGCTCCGGCAGATGGCGAATACTACGCCCACGTGGTCGATCAGCTTCGCGCGGGTGGACCCAACTACGTCTACCGCATCGAAATTACACCCGTCGCGCCGGCCCTGACGATGGTCCTTCCCGAGCGGCAGCAGTATGTGCCGACGACGCTGAAGATTCCCAAGGGGAACCGAATGGCGCTGATGGTCAATGCCAGCCGGGCCAACTTCGGCGGCGCGATCGACGTGGCGTTCAACGGGCTGCCTACGGGAATCGCGGTCGAGACGTTTCAGATGGCAGCCGACCGCGGGGACATCCCGGTGCTCTTTACGGCTGCCGCGGATGCTCAGCCGGCCGGGGCGCTCGTCGATATCGCGGGCAAGTGCGCCGATCCGAATGTGCCGGTTGTCGGCCACCTGGCGCAGCGCACTGGCCTCGTGCGAGGGCAGAACAACATCGATGTCTGGGGGCATGATGCGGAGCGGATGGCCACGGTTCTGACCGACGAAATCCCCTATCGGATTGACATCGTCCAGCCCAAGGCCCCGCTGGCCCGCAACGGTTCGATGAACTTGAAAGTCGTGGCGACGCGGAAAGAAGGTTTCACCGCCGCGATCAGCGTGTTCTTCCTCTACAACCCGCCGGGCGTCGGTTCGTCGGGTTCGGTGGCCATCGCCGAAAACCAAACCGAGGCGCTGATCCCTGTGACGGCCAACGGCGGCGCCGCGATTGGCACGCACAAGATCGTGGTCATCGGCCGCGCTGGTTTGAACGGCGGCGCTGTCGAGTGCGCTTCGCAACTGGCGGACCTGGCGATCTCGGACCAGTTCTTCACGTTCGCTTTCGACAAGGCGGCGGTGGAGCAGGGGAAAGAGACCGAAGTGGTCGTGAAGATGGAAAAGAAGGTTGACTTCGAAGGGAATGCGAAATGCGAGCTGGTCGGTCTCCCCGCCGGTGCGGCGACGACTCCGATTGAGTTCAACAAGGAATCCAAGGAGCTGGTTTTCAAGGTGAAGGTGGCGGCCGATGCGCGGCCGGGCCGGTATCCGTCGCTCTTGTGCGTTGCCACGCCGATGGCCAGCGGCGAGCCGGTCGTCCACACGCTGGGGACCGGTGAACTGCGCATCGACGCTCCGCTCCCTCCCAAGCCCGCTGCGCCGATGACCGCCGCCGCACCAGCCCCGATGCCGATGCCTGCGGCGGCCCCAATGCCGATGGCCAAGCGGCTGACGAGACTGGAGCAGCTCCGACTGGAAAAGGAAGGCAAGAAGTAGGACAGGTTTCCAATTTGTCCTGCCGTGAGATAACTGAAGGACCCCTGAAATGAAGCTGACTATCCCGACC
>DASRJP010000233.1:0-11623 GCA_035649415.1 Pirellulaceae bacterium
GCCGGCGGTCTGGGACTGGCGCCCAGCACGAACACGAATCCCGAAAAGAAATTCCCGTCGATGTTCGAGCCGGTCCACGGCAGCGCGCCAGACATCGCGGGAAAGGGAATCGCCAACCCCATCGCGGCCATCCTCAGTGCGGCCATGCTGTGCGACCACCTGGACCTGTCGACAGCCGCCGCGCGAATCCGCCAGGCCGTTGAAACAGTGCTGGCTGCCGGCAACAAGACAGCCGATTTGGGCGGCAAGCTGACGACGGAGCAGATGGGGAGCGCCGTCGTTCAAGCGATCGGATGAGCGCTGGTTAGTCCTGGTTGATCGTATCGCTGTCAGCGTCGGTGTCGCTAATCGTGTCCGTTCCGGGCCCGCCCAATACTTCATCGCTGTCGTCGCCCCCATCCAGCACGTCGTCCCCGTCGCCGCCGTTGACATAATCCAGCCCGGCATCTCCCTGGATCGTGTCAATCCCGGCGTTGCCGTACAGATCGTCGTCACCGGCGTCGCCGTGGATGTTGTCGTCGCCATCTTCGCCGTTAACGACGTCGTTGCCGATGCCTCCTGAGATCACATCATTGCCCAGGCCGCCATAGATCCAATCGTCTCCATCGCCCCCTTGGAGATTGTCGTTTCCGTCCGCGCCCCACAGCTTGTCGTTGCCTGATTCCCCAAGCATCTCGTCGTCCCCGCCGCCGCCGATGAGCACGTCGGCATCGTCGCCGCCGAAAAGATCATCGGCCCCTTCGCCGCCGTCGAGGCTATCGATGCCAGCCTGGCCGTGCAGCTCGTCGTCCCCCGCGCCGCCGTTCAGATAGTCGTTGCCCGTCCCGCCATCGAGATTGTCATTGCCGGCATTGCCGTAGACATGATCGTCGCCGTCCTCGGCACTGACCGTGTCGTTGCCGGCGTCGCCGTTGATAATATCGTTGCCCAAGCCGCCGAAGATCTGGTCGTCGCCAGCTTCGCCGAAGAGCCAGTCGTTGCCGTCCAGACCGGACAGGAAGTCGTTCCCCTGGCCGCCGCGGAGCTGATCGTTGCCAATCTGTCCGTGCAGACCGTCATCGCCCGCCCCGCCCGCGAGCATGTCGTCGCCATCGCCGCCGTCGAGCTCATCGTTGCCGTTTTCGCCGCGGAGCACGTCATTGCCCGCCTCGCCGTGGAGTTGATCATTCCCCGTGTGGCCGGTGATCAAGTCGTTGTCGTTGCCTCCGTAAACGAGGTCGTCATTCTGGGCGCCGTCGAGATGGTCCTGGCCGTCGCCGCCGTAGATCGTGTCGTTTCCTTTGCCACCGCGGACGAAATCATTCCCCGCGCCGGCGTCGATCCAGTCAGCGCCGTCGTTGCCAAAGAGGTTGTCGTTTCCATCGCCGCCGGCGATCTGGTCGCTTCCCAAGTGGCCATTAATTCGGTCATCCCCGGCGCCCGCATCGATAAAGTCATCGCCGCGCAGGGCAACGATGTAGTCGTTGCCGTCATCGCCGTACAGAAAATCGTCGGCGCGGCTGCCAAGGATCTTGTCGTCACCGGCGCCGCCGCGAATCGTCGCGCTGCGGCTGCCGGCCTGGATAATGTCGTTTCCTGCGCCGCCGTCCACGGTCAGCTCCACGTTGATGGCCTGCACTCCGCGGCCGCGGGGGCTGAGATTGATCACGTCGTTTCCGCCCAGGCCGGTGACATAGATCGAGTGGACATCGCTGGCCATGAAGGTCTGGCTGTAGCCGGCTATATGAATCCGCTTGCCGATCAAGCCGACGTGGATCTGGTCGCTGCTTTCCGTGCCGTCGATCTGAAGTTCGTTGCCCACCAGGTTGGCCGTGATGGCGGCAGCCAGCACGCGCCGGCATTCGAGCTGTTCGAGCATGGGCAAGCGGGCGCGAGCGATGCGGCAAGCAGGGCGAGAACGAGCCATCTTTTCGGTTCCTCCGTGAACGGATCGTCGTCGGCTTTCGCTCCGCGAAAGCACGTGCTTTCGCGGAGCGAAAGCCGACACTGCCAATGAGACAAGGGGGCGGATTGTGCGCGAAACCGGCGGCTCGGGAAATGGCGAATTGGCTCGAAAAAGGCCTATTCCACCGGTCGCCGAAAACTCGCGTTGACCGCAGGGGCGAAATCCGTACAATCCCGCCCCGTGCTATGGAGGGCACACTATTGACTCGCCCAGAGTCGATGGCAGGGATGCCGCCGGAAGGTTCGCAATCCTTCGCGGTCGGCAGGTAGCGCGTGGAACGACCCAGTTCGCGCGCTACCTGCTCTCAGCGAACCTTTGGGCAGCTACAATGCTCCTTGGTGGTCGCGCCTTTTCCCGCGGGCCATCCACACAAGGGAGTTTGCCAGACCGTGTCTTTCGGCGATGCCAAGGAACAGGTCCGCCAGGCGATCGACATCGTCGATCTCGTCGGCAGCTATCTGGAGCTGCGCCGCCAAGGGCGGAACTACGTCGGCCGCTGTCCCTGGCACGACGACACGCGCCCCAGCCTGAACGTCAATCCCGATCGCCAGACCTGGAAATGCTGGGTCTGCAACATCGGCGGCGACGCGTTCAGCTTCGTGATGCAGAAAGAGCGTTGCGACTTCAAAGAGGCGCTCCAGATGCTGGCCGAACGGGCTGGCATCGAGCTGGTGCAATCGACGCGGCGGATCGAGCCGGGGAGTGCAGACGACAAGACCACGCTGTATGCCTGCTGCCAGTGGGCGGCCAGGCAGTATCAGGAATGTTTGCTGAAATCGGACGCGGCGGCCCTGGCCCGCAAGTATCTGGCCGAGCGGGCGATCAGTGCCGAGAGCGTCGAAAAATTCACGCTGGGCTTTGTGCCGGATGCCTGGTCTTGGCTGATGGACCGGGCAAAAACGACTCCGTACACGCCGGCGGTTCTGGAAGCCTGCGGCCTGCTCACGCGAAACGAAACCGGGCGCGTCTACGACCGGTTCCGCGGCCGGATCTTGTTTCCGATCCGCGACTTGCAGGGACGGGTCATTTCCTTTGGTGGGCGAGTCGTGCCAGGACTGTCCGATTCACAGCCGGGCAAATACATCAACGGCTCAGAAACGCGGCTCTTTTCCAAAAGCGATAACCTGTACGCCCTCGAATTGGCCCGCGACACGATTGGAAAATCGAAGTCGATCACCGTCGTCGAAGGGTACACCGACGTCATCCTCTGCCATCAATACGGCGTGACCGACGTCGTCGCCTGCCTCGGCACGGCACTCAATGAACGGCACATCAAGCTCATCCGCCGTTTTGCCGAGACCGTGTATCTGCTGCTAGACGGCGATGAGGCAGGTCAGCGGCGGACGAGCGAGGTGCTGGAGCTGTTCGTCGCGGCAAACGTAGATCTGCGGATCGTTACGCTCCCCGAAGAGCTCGATCCGGCCGAATTTCTCCAGGAGCGCGGCGGCGAAGCGTTCCAAGGCGTGATGAAACAATCGGTCGATGCGCTGGCGCACAAGATCCGACTGGCGACCGCCGGCATCGACCTGGCCCGCGACACGCACAAAGCCAGTCAGGCCTTGGAAGAAATTCTTACCACGCTGGCCCGCGGCACTCCCGCAGGAACGCTCGATACAGGCGCCTTGAAAGTGCATCAGCTCTTGGCGCGGCTGGCTCGCGAATTCGGTCTGGAGGAATCGGTCATTCGCTCGCGTTTTTCGCAGCTTCGCCGGACCATCAAAGGCTCGTTTCGCGAGAACCGCGAAGAAAACGAGGAGACAAGCAACTATCGGCCGAGCGACTTGTCGCCGCGGGAGTGCGAGCTGATCGAGCTGCTCGTGCAACACCCCGAATTGGCGCCGACGGCCTTGTCGGAAATCGCCGACGACGACTTGACCAGCCAGCCGGCCCGCTTGATCGTCCGAGCGTACCGCCAGCGCGAGGAAGCGGGGCGGGCGCTCGATTTCGGCGCCGTGCTGGCGGAAATCGAAAACGTGAGTCTCAAGAGCTTGCTGGTCCATCTCGATGACCTCGCCTCCCGCAAAGCGGAAAAGGCCCTGGCCGATCCGGCCACACGCATGCGCTTGGTCATCGCCAGGTTCCAGGAGTTCCACGAGCAGCGCCAACTGAAAGAAGCGGAGTTGGCGCTGGCCGAAAAGCGCTTCGACGAACAGGAGGAGCTCAGCGTACTGGCGAGCATGATTGCCGCCAAACGCCGCCAGCAAGGAATCCACCCGTAAGTAGCAGGTACACTCCGTGTGCCGTCGGCAGGCGGGACGCCTGCCCCACCCAGGTCACCCACCCGTTGTTCAAGGAGGAACGACCCGTGAACCATTCTGTCAACGACCTTCAGTCACTCGTCGTCAAAGGCAAGTCGCAAGGCTATCTCACCTACGACGATGTGAACGACTATCTGCCCGACGAAGACGTCAATCCGGAGAAGCTTGATAACCTGCTATTGGCCCTGGAGGAGCGGGGCATCGAGCTGGTCGATCAAGCGCCCCCCGGCAAATTCACCGAGCAAAAACCGGCCGAGCCCAAGGAGCCCGAGCTGCCGACGCTAGTCCTCAAGCCGGAAGAGTTGCCGCGGAAGCTCAACAGCGATCCGATCCGCCTGTACCTTTCGCAAATGTCGGAGATTCCGCTCCTCTCGCGGCGGGAGGAGATTTCGCTGGCCAAGAAGATCGAGGTCACACGCAAGCGGTTCCGCCGCACTCTTCTGTCGTGCAACTTCGCCATGCGGGCCACCGCTGCCACGCTGGCGCAGGTTCACAAGGGGGAGCTGCCGTTCGATCGCACGATCAAAGTTTCGCTCACCGAGCGACTCACCAAGGACCAGATCCTGGCAAGAATGCCGCACAACCTGCGGACGATCGAGGCGCTGGTCGAGCAGAACGAGCGAGACTTCGCGCTGTTGATCAACAAATCGACGCCGCGCGACGCGAAGGCCGCTGCCCGCAGGAGTTTCCTCCGCCGCCGCCGCAAGTGCCTGCAGCTTGTCGAGGAGCTTTCGCTGCGCACCAGGCGCGTGCAGCCGCTGATGCGGCAATTGGAAGACATTTCCCGCCGCATGGACCAGATTCAGGCGCGGCTGGCGGTGATCCGCGGCGACGCCAGCCGGCGGCGCGAGCGAACCGATCTGCGCCGTGAGCTTTCCGACCTGATGCTCCAGACGCTGGAGAGCCCCAAGAGCCTCCGCCAACGCTGCCAGATCTGCCGCCGTCAGTTCGAGGAATACGAAATCGCCAAGCGCGAATTGTCCAGCGGCAACCTGCGGCTGGTGGTCTCGATCGCCAAGAAATACCGCAATCGCGGGCTGACCTTCCTCGACCTGATTCAGGAAGGGAACACGGGCCTGATGCGGGCGGTGGACAAATATGAGTATCGCCGCGGCTTCAAGTTCAGCACCTACGCCACCTGGTGGATCCGCCAGGCGATCACGCGGGCGATTGCCGACCAGGCGCGGACAATCCGCATCCCCGTGCACATGATCGACGTACTGACGAAGCTTCGCAATATCCAGAAACGCCTCTTGCAAGAACTGGGCCGGGAGCCGACAACAGAGGAAGTGGCCTCGCTGATCGATCTGCCGCTGGAAGAGGTCAAACGGGTGCTGGACATCGGCCGGCATCCCGTGAGCCTCGACAAGCCGGTGGGCGACGGCGAGGATTCGAGCTTTGGTGAGTTTTTGGAGGACAGCACCAGCGACAACCCGGTGCACTGCGCCAACAATGGCATTTTGCGGCAAAAGATTGAAGCCCTTCTCAAGACGCTCACGTGGCGCGAGCGGGAGATTATCCGCCTGCGATACGGCTTGTGCGACGGCTACAACTACACCCTGGAGGAAGTCGGTCGCATCTTCAAGGTCACCCGCGAACGCGTGCGACAGATCGAGGCCAAGGCGGTCCGCAAGCTTCAGCACCCGGTGCGGAGCAAGCATCTGGAAGGATTCTTGCGACCGGCAGCGTAGAACCGAATTCAACGCCGCCATAGTGGCGAAACGTATTTGTGAACGGAATGAATCCCGTTCAACGGATATTCACAGCCGCGCGTCGGACGACGGGCGGCTTTTTTCATATCGGGACTGAAACATGGCCACACTGACCGAATCGCTTCGCACCTTGCACCGCATTCACCGCCAGTTGTCGGACCTTCGCGACCGACTGGCGCGAGGGCCCAAACAAGTGCAGGCGATGGAGGCCAACGTAAAAAAAGCCGACGAGGAGATCGCCACGGCCAAGACAACGCACAAACAGGCCCGCATCGCCTCCGACGAAAAGCAGCTTCAGCTCAAACAGCGCGAGGCCAAGCTCAACGATCTGAACGCCAAGCTGATGGCGGCCAGCAGCAACAAGGAATACCAGCTGCTCCGCGACCAGATCGCCGCCGACAAGCAAGCCAACAGCGTGCTGGCCGACGAGATTCTCGAAGCGCTGGAGCGGATCGATCAACTGGCGGCTGGGGTCAAGACGGCGGAACAGCAGCTCGCCAGGCAGAAGGAAGAATTGTCCCGCGTCAAGCAGCGGGTTGACCAGCAGCAGCAGGGGCTCGAGTCGGAGCTGGCCCGCGTCAGCGACGAACTAGGGCAAGCGGAGGGAAGCATCCCGGCGGACTACAAAGCGGACTACCTGCGGCTGGCCAAATCGCGCGGCGCTGACTGCCTTGCACCCGTCGAGGGGGAATCGTGCGGCGGCTGCTTTCAGACCCTCACGCCGCAAGTGCAGGATCTCCTGCGGCGCGACAAACCCGTGTTCTGCAAGATCTGCGGCCGGCTCCTCTATTTGCCGGAGTAGTAACTGGTTAGACCTGGGCCGCGGAGGCTTGCGTGGAAGGCTTTTTGCCGATTGTCGCGGTGGTCGTCATCCTGGCGATCGCAATCCGCCTGGCGGCTGGCTTGTTCGACCACAGCCGCATTGCCGACTACATCCAGTCCCGCGGCGGAAAAGTCCTCTCCTGCCACTGGTGGCCGTTTGGGCCTGGCTGGTTCGGCGAAAAGCGGGACCGCATTTACGAGGTGACCTACCTCGATGCCCAGGGCAATCAGCACCGGGCCGCTTGCAAGACCAGTCTGATGTCGGGGGTCTACTTTACAGAAGACACGATCGTCAGCGGCAATCAGCGGCGAATCGATCCTCCGCAGGTGGATCGGACCATTATGGAACTGGCCGAAGAAAACCGCCGGTTGCGGGCTGAAGTGGAGCGGCTCAAGCGGGAGCGGGCCTGACGCGGCTGGCCCCCCCGCTAGCAGGCCCAGCCGTGAAACGTGCGGCCCGATTCGCCCGCAGCATTGGACTTTGGGCGTTGCCAGGCCCTTTCTATAATCCCGCCGGCTCTCTTCCGTTACCGCATGGAAAATGCCAATGCGCTGGATCGCCATCATGAATCAGAAAGGCGGGGTCGGAAAAACGACCACTGCCGTCAATCTGAGCGCCGCTTTGGCGGAAGCGGGCCAGCGAGTCTGCCTGATCGATCTCGATCCGCAGGCGCATGCGTCGTTGCACTTGGGGGTGTCGCTTCGCGATGGCGAGCGCAGCGTTTATGACGTACTGACGGGAGATTTGCAGCTCGCGGAAGTCCGGCGGCAAATCGGCGCGCAACTGTGGCTCGTGCCCGCCCATCTGGATCTTGCCGCGGCAGAAGTCGAGCTGGCGGGCCAGGTGGGAAAGGAAGTCATCCTTCGCGACAAGCTGGCCCAGGATCCCGAAAAATTCGATTACATCCTTGTAGATTGTCCGCCGTCGCTGGGCATACTCACGATCAGCGCATTGACGATGGTGCGCGAGGTGTTCCTGCCGCTTCAGCCGCACTTTTTGGCGCTGCACGGTTTGTCGAAACTCCTGAAAACCATCGAAGTGGTCAGCAAGCGGCTCAACCGTCAACTGCGCCTTTCGGGCGTGCTGCTGTGCATGTTTGATTCCGGCACGCGGCTGGCTGCTGAAGTTTCCAGCGACATCGGCCAGTACTTCCAGCGCGAGCGCACGCCCGGGTGCATCTGGGAGCGGACGCGGACGTTTCAAACTCGCGTCCGTCGCAACATTCGCCTCGCCGAGGCGCCTAGCTTCGGGCAGTCGATCCTCCAGTACGCGCCCCAGTCCCATGGCGCCGAGGACTACCGCCAGTTATCCCGGGAAGTGCTGGCCATGGAAGCGGATGCCGCGGCCGAAAGCGGCGACAGCGCGCAAAACAGGGCGGCGTGAGCTCATCGCCCATGCCGCCCTTCGAATCGCCACGTCGCTTCGGCGATTGGTTTTGACGATTACGAACTCACCGGCGACTGTCGTCCGGCAGGATGAGAACGCTGCTGGCCGGCCAATTCGTGCTGACCCAGTCGTACCGATCGTAGCCGTTTCCGACCCACGTCGGCGAATAGACGCTCATGAACGGGACGGGATTGGCCTGCGGTCTGGCATTGGAAAAGCCAAACCATTTCATTGCCGCCAGCCGGCTGGTCCGCTGTGACGCTTTGACTTCGGCTTTGCGGCGCACCATCTGCTGCGGATCTTCGTAGCGTCGCATCTCTTGGCTGTAGATCCACATTTCCGGCGTGACCTGAGCGGGTACTGGGATTTTTCTGGCATCCGCCTCCTTGCGGGCGTTTCGATCCTGGCCGCAGGCGTGGGAGGCCAATCCCACGACGACCAGCGAAAGCGCAATTTGCCACCGTTTCATGTATGGGTTCCTTCAAATGGGCGCGGTGCGTGCCACCGGCGCAGGAGGGGATCAAGCTCGCAATTTGACTGCGACAGTCTCCGCTTTCGTCCTGACTGCTAGCGAACCTTAATCGCCGGCCGGAGATTTCGGTCGCGCCGTCAAGCTGTGCCGGTGGAAGCGCATGTACGTTCCGACGAATCGACGCCGGGCGGAGCACGGGCGGACAGTCATTACCGCCCCGGAGGAACGTAAGCCAGTCTCGGCTTGGGGAGCACGTTGTCCAGCCGCAGGCGATGGTCCTGGGAGTCCAGCACCAGTACGTAGATCACGTCTCCCTGCTGCCAGGCGCCGATCTCCAGGCCGCGCGACGCATTGAGACGAGTGAAGGGAACGCTCGCCACCTCGTACTGCTTGCTGGTCCGGGCCGCGAATAAGAAAACGCGGCCGCTGTACCTGGGATCGGTCAGGTCGAAAACGACGAGTGAGCGTTCATCGACCTTCTTCACCGGCCACCAGGAGCGCAGCGGCAACTTGACCGCCTGTCGCGGAAAGGGAACGGCAGAAGCGTCGGTGGCGGGTCGCGCGGAGCCCGACTGCGCGATTGCCGCATCGAACCACGCCAGCGCGCTGCTCTCGAGCTGCGCCTTGGTTACTTTTTGGGGCGATTTGAACACGAACTGCCACAGGCCCACGGCAGCAACGAGCACGGCTGCGATGGTCCCCGCCACTTGCCAAAAGTGCCGCTGGTTCAGTGTGCGTCCAGGCTGCGAGGACGGGGCAGACGCCACCTTGGCATCCGCGTCGGCTTCCGCCGCGATCGCTTGCTGGGAAGCCCCCGCCAGCCGCTCTGTGGTGCGTGCGGCGGCCGCCGCCAAGATTCGCTCCGCCAGGCCAGCAGGAGCGGACACGTCGTGCATCGCTCCCCCGAGGATGCGATCGGTCCGCTGGCCCCTCTCCCACTCGCTGCGCAGGACAGCATCCTCGCGCAGAGCGGTAGCCAGGTCCGCCATTTCCGGCAGCGACAGGTCGTCGCTGCCGGCACGGCAAGCATCCATTAGCTGGCGGAGGCGATTGATTTCTTGGGAGGTCAGTTTCATGGAGCGGTATGCGTGGATCGGGAGGCGTCAAAATGGCCCGGGGCGACGGCTTGTTTGCGGGGTGCTGGCGCAGCGGGGACATCGACTCCGAGTCGCTCGCGCAACTTGTGTTTCGCCCGCGACAAACGGCTCATCACGGTGCCGATCGGAATTTCCAGTTCCTGGGCAATCTCCTTGTACGATAGGTCCTCGAAGTAAAACATCACCAGCGTCAAGCGCAGCTCGGGCGGCAGTTCCGCCAGCACCTGCTGAAGCTCCTGGGAATCGACTTCCAGGATTTCACGACAAGGCGCGGGCGCATCTGCCGGGTCGGCATCGCACGTCGCCGGAAACCACTTGGCCACCGATTTCAGGTAGCTGGTCCGCGCAATGGCAAACAGCCACCCACTTGCCCGCTCCGTCTCGCGCAGTTGATGCAGTTTTTGCTGCGCGATCAGAAACGTCTGCTGGACAAGGTCCTCGGCATCGGCGACCGCCCCGGTGAGCCGGAAGGCATACCGGAAGACAGCCGCATGATGGGCCATAACCAGCGATTCCAGCGACACGCCGGCCGCAGAACCGTCCGCTGCCGCCTCGGGCATCTGGGCCGCCTGTTTTGGCTCGGGGGAAACCTGCGACATCAAACCCTATCCCTTCCATGAAGAACCCGCGAATAGGCCTATTATTCCCCAAATTCGCGGGAATTTCAGGGGTAGGCCAGCGGAAATCCTTGCCGGAGCTTATTTTCAGGAGCGAGACGCGAATTACACTGGAACTTCAGACCTGGCAGAGGCCGGCGCATACCCAATTTGGCCGATTTTTTCAAAAGCACTGGAAAAATCTCCCCCGGGGCGCGAATAAGCCTCCGTCCCGAAGGATCAAATCCCCTAGCGGATCGACATTGCAGGGCTGTCCTGCGGTGAATACCCCTTTTTTGTTTCCAGCTCAAACAAGCAGGAAGAGAACCATGAAGAAGTTGTTTGCATTGATGGTGGCATGCGGTATCGGCGTGACGATGATTGGCTGCAGCAACGAGCCGAAGGTCGACACCGAATCCAAAACCGAAACCAAGACCGAAACCAAGACGGAAGAGACCAAGACGGAAGAAACCAAGCCCGAGGAAACCAAGCCCGACGAAACCAAGACCGAAACCAAGACCGAAACCAAGACGGAAGAAACCAAGTCCGACGAAACCAAGCCCGAGTAACGAAACTCAGTTGGATTTCGCGAGCAATTCCCTCGCAAGATCAACGGCTCAAGAGGACGCTCCTGGGAGCGTCCTCTTTTTTTGCCAGCGGGCAGGTTACATCCGCTTCTTTGGCCGCGGCACTTTGGCTCGTCCCTTGCTCCGGCGGCCTCGCGCCCCTTGCGGCTGATAGGAACGGATTTCCACTTCGCTGAGCTTCTCGCCCACCGATCGCTTGAGCTGCAGGATCCGGTCGCGTATTGCCGCCGCACGTTCGAACTCCATCGAGTCGGCCGCGGCAAACATCTCCGCCTCCAGCTCTGACAAATACTCTTCAGTAATGAACTCCGCGTCGTCCTTCCGGCCGACGGCGGCATTCGCCTGCCTGTGAGCGGAAATGGCGGCCTCGATGCCGGCCCGGATGTTCTTCTTCACCGTTTCGGGGGTAATGCCGTGGTCGGCGTTGTACTTCTCCTGGAGCTCACGGCGGCGGCGGGTCTCGTCGATGGCGTTCCGCATCGCGTCGGTGACCTTGTCGGCATACAAGATCACCTTGGCGTTGACGTTTCGCGCCGAGCGGCCGATCGTCTGTATCAGTGACGTTTCGCTGCGCAGGAAGCCTTCCTTGTCGGCGTCGAGAATCGCCACCAGCGACACTTCCGGCAGGTCGAGCCCTTCGCGGAGGAGATTGACGCCGACGAGGGCCTCGAAATGCCCTTCGCGGAGGTCGCGCAGCAGCTCGACCCGCTCGAAGGCATCGAGTTCGCTATGGAGCCACTTGCACTG
>DASRJP010000234.1:0-13000 GCA_035649415.1 Pirellulaceae bacterium
GGCAGCTCAGTCGATAGAAGATTATTCGGCCGAAATCGACTCCCGACCCCGACGATGCGCCGGCCGCTAAAACTCCTGAAAGTGCATATACACGCATCCCAGTCCGAGCATCACCAGCATGAACGCCAGGCTGCTTGCTACCGGACGCCAGGGATTGAGCTGCTCCTGAGTGTCGGTCAAGTCCCGATTGCCGCGGCTGCGGGTGGTCTGGTCGGTGAGCAGGTACTGGACCGTTTTATAAAACTCACCAGGCTTGGGGCAGAGGTAGTAGATGGGGAAGATCCCGAAGCGATAGACGCGATCGAGCAAATCCATCGGCGGAGACCAGGCGCGCAGCTGTTTGCCGCTGGCCAGGTCGTACTCCAAGACTCGTGTCGTCCGATCGGCGACGAGCAGCTTGCCCTCCTTGTCGAAAGTGATGGCCGAGATGTCTCCCTGCCCGCGGACCGGCGCCCACTGCCAACGCTGCTGGCCGCGTTTCAGCAGCCACAAGTTGCTCTGCTGGGTAAGCAGAGCGACGTATTCGCCGCCGGGCGCTGCGATGAGCGCTCGCGGAGCGGTTTTGGCTTCCGGCTGAGCCGAGAAGCGTGTCTCGAGCGTAGCAGCGTCCAGACATAGGATGGTGCCGTCGCGGAGCCCGACCGCGACGGTGCCCCCGCCCAGGGCTACCAGCGCTGAATCCCGCTCCGATACCGCGAGCTTGCGCTGCACAGCACTGACGAATCGTTTGTCCGCCGCGGGCTGCAAAACCTCGACGTTGCCGCGGCTATAAACCACCACGCTGCCGCTTTTGCCGTCGATTGCCGCGGCACACGAACCGCTCCAGTTGGGGGCTTCGGGTCCGGCTTCCTTGAACGGACCGTAGCCCGCCAGTGGAATGGCAAATCCCATCACGCGTAGCGGCACGCCCGAAGGTGTGACATCGCCGGAGACCCGCGAAATGCCGCCGGGGGAGACAATCAGCACGTGCCCATCGGGTTCGTTGAGCATGGCGAACGCGCCTGCGGGCGACGGCACGCCGTCCTCCTGCTTCCATTTCTTCTCGCGCTGTCCGCTCATTACCATGATCTGGTAGCTCTTGAGCGACATGCCGATCGACAGCAACTGGTCGCCGACCGGATCGTAGACGGGTCCGACGCCGGGTGGCGCCTGCACCATGGCGGCCACAAACCGTAGTTGGGCTTGTTCGTCGGTCAGGTCGACCTGTTCCCAGCGTTTCTCTTCGCTGTGCCAGTAACTGGGGAAGGACGAACCGTCCTGAACGACGAGCGCATCGCCCGCCGGGACGATCCGCGTGAAGCGGCCATTGTCAACGATGCCCGACACGACGTTTTTGGCAATGCCCACGCCCCAGCAGATTCCCCAAAACAGACTGGCCAGCGCGATGGAGACGACCGTATTGCGGTAATACGCCCCGGCGAGCGTGGCCACCGAGTTGTAAATCGCGAACACAAAGGTGTAGATCGGAATGCACCACAGCAACCGATGCTCCCAGATGCCCAGTCGGGTTCCGAAGATCGCCCACAGGCCGACGAACAGGTAGGTCGCGGCCAGCAGGACGAACGCGCAGCCGCCGGCAAACTTGGTAAGGTAGAGCATCACCCGCGATATCGGCTTGCTCAGCAGCAAGTGCAGCGATCCCGGATCGAACGTCTGGGGAATCAGCGGCGCTGTGACCAGCATCGCCACCAATAGGCCAATGGACAGCACAAACTTGTCCATCACGTAGGGAAGCCCGCCGAGCAACCTCTCGGCAAACTGAGTCTTGTGAACGGGCAGCGACGGCGGGATATTCATGCCGGCCCACGAGAATTGCAGCGACGTCGGCGGACTGGCGCGTACCAGTCCCGGAAAGGACGCCTCCAGCAGCAGTCGGTTGAGGCGAGCGACTTCACGCTCGCTCAGCCGGTCGATCCGTTCGACCAACTGCCGGCCTTCGGGGGGTAGCTGGTTGCGAGTCCAATACTCCTGGTGGTACAGGTCCTTCTTTTCGAGCGTCTGCTGCAGGGCGCGGAACACACGGCGGACGCCGCTTTGAAATTCCTGGATGTCGCCGATCGTCGGACGCTCTTTCATCGGCTTGAACTCGGCTACGGCCTGACGCTGCTCGGCATCCATCACGTCCCAGAAGCGCCGGGCCCCCATTTTCATGCGGCTTCCTTGGGAATCGCGCAGCGCCTGCACGAGCTTGGGCCACTCCTCCACATCCCCTTCGCGGAAATCGGAGTTGAGCTCCTCGTGATAGGTGAACGGCGCGATCGCGACGAGCAACAGGCTGATCAGCACCAGCAGAATCCACAGCACGCTGCTGTGGATCGCCTCGCGGAAAGAGTCTTTGATGATGGCCAGGTAAGGACGCATGGTTTAGTCCGGCGCTGCGGCCGCTTGCACAATCTCCAAAAACGCGTCTTCCAGCGTCGCCCGGCGGCGGGAGAGGTTGACGATGCTTAAGTTTGCGCGGCGGACTTGATCGACCAGCCGATCCACGTCCTCTTGCGACTGCACGTAAAGTACGAGGAGGTGTCGCGCAGGTTCGACCGAGTGGAACTGCACGACGCGAAAGAAGTTCAGCGCTGCTCGGGCCAGGTTGGCATCGCCGGTCAATTCCAAATGCAGCTCGAGCTGATCGCCGTTGACCCCCACTCGCCCGGCCAGCGCAGGATCGGTCGTCAACTCGGCCACGCTGCCGACACGCCGCAGCTCCCCTTTGTCGAGGATCGCCACCCGGTCGCAGACGAGCTGCACTTCCTGCAGGATGTGGCTGTTGAGGAAGATCGTCTTTCCCTGCCGCTTGAGCTCGACGAGATAGCCGCGGACCTGGCTGCGGGCCAGAGGGTCCAATCCGTCGGTCGGCTCATCCATGACCAGGAGCTGCGGATCGTGCAGCATCGCCTGCGCCAGGCCCAGCCGCTGGAGCATTCCTTTGGAATATGTCCGCACGCTGTCTTTCGCCCGCGGGGCAATCCCGACCATCTCCAGGAGCGGCATACGCTTGGCGCGGATCTCGCGCATCGGCACGCCGCTGAGCTGGCCGTAGTATTCCAGCGCCGTCAGGCCGGTTAAATGCCGCGGCACGCGCAGATTTTCCGGCAGGTAGCCGACGAGCTTGCGTCCGCGGCGATCGCCGGCGGGAAAATCGAGCAGCGTCGCCCTGCCGCCCGACTTGCGGATGATCCCCAGCAGGATCTTGATGAAAGTCGTCTTGCCGGCGCCGTTGGCCCCCAGCAGCCCGAAAATCTCGCCGCGGCGGACCTCGAGCGTCAGGTCCTTGAGCGCTTGCCGCCGTTTGCGGAAGATCAGCCCCTCGACATAGGTCTTGCTCAGCTTTTCGACGGCAATGGCGGCGTCAGACACAGTTGGCTTGGATCGGGTTCGCGAAAAAGTAGCGGGCTCACTCCGTGTGCCGTTCTGGATACATCAGACGACGGCACACGGAGTGTGCCTGCTACTTTTTAGGACGGCACACGGAGTGTGCCTGCTACGGGGGATTCGGGTTTTTACCTCTTGCCTTGGAGGTTGGTTTCGAGAATCATAGCATGATCGGGTCGCGCATACGCGTGTGCGACAGGACTAGGGCCCGCAGTAAGCCGTTCTTTCGGCATCTGGCTGAACCGGGGTGTTTCTAGTGAGAAAGGAGGTGGTCTAGTGAGTAATGTCTGTACCAGCCGAGGTGGCGCCTGCTAAGGCAGCCGGCGGGTTGCCTTACGGCAGCCACCATCTCGTAACGATCACCAAGATCTACGAGCTACCTGGGACCCGGCCTCCTCGTGAGGCCGGGTCTTTTTTTGCGCGCGTAACTGCCGCTGGCGGCCAGCGCGGCGTACACGATTTTCGTGTCGCTCCACTGCCTGGCTGCGGCAGTGGCAAGCGGGCGCCGGTGCCCAAGCGCGGCGCTAGCCGCTCACTCTGCCGCGGCCAGGCAGCGGCAAATCCCCTTGGCCAGTCTACGGAGCCCGACGACGTGGTCTCTGTAAACTCGGTCAGCCAGTCGAGCCCGCCACAGATGGCAATGCACGCATCCTGATCAGACAGTTATTTGCGCCGCTCAAACGGCGCTCAACGTCAGTTTTGATCAGCGACGAATTGACCTCCTTGCTGCGTCTGATTGTCGCGGGCTGTCGCAGCATCTTGAGTTTCGCCAAGAATCGTGTTTTTAGAAGGTCGATATCAGCCATTCGTCATTGTGGATATGTAAGGATCGCGGGATGCGCAGCAGCAGCAAACGATTGCCTCGCAATGTGTTCCGCCGACACAACTCAACTCGTAGCGCCAGCGCAAGTCGTGATCGTTGCTGGCGGGGTGTTGACGTTCTGACGAGACGATTTAAAAAGGTGGGATGAGTTCGTAACGCTGCATCCAACCGCGGCCATGAACTCGATGGGAAGTGCAGCTGCCGGGGGGCAGCCGCTCCTCCGAATTCCTCATCGCATTCATCCAATGCGTACCGCACGGCCAGGATCGGCTGGCGGTGGATGAGTTGCCAAATGTCTTTTCGATCCTTAAGTGTCGGCTTGACGCCGGCCCAGCGGAGAGCGTGCGCCCCTGCGCTTGCGCTCGTTCGATGGTCATGTTGATCGGCACGAAACGTGAATGAGTTGCCGGGCTCGCGGGGCAGTGAACTTTGGAGTTCGTACCCTGTCAGGCGATGGCCAGTGAAGGAAACTTTCCTCCTGCTCCCCGCAGGGCTGGTCGTTTCACGAAGTGCGTCATGGCCTGACAGGTTTTTTTTGCAACGGTTGGATCTCACTTTGATGCGGAAAAAGGAGAAGGTCATGACGAGATTAGTGCTCTCACTGTTTGTGGCAGCAGCCGTGCTTCTGACAGGGACTGGCCTCCTTTGGGCGGCCGAGGATACCGTCACACACGAGGGGTCGATCGTGAAGGTGGAAAAGGATCAGATGACGATCAAGTCGGCCGACGCCCAGCAGCAAATCGGGCTGGCGGCGACGACGAAGTACACCCTCGATGGCAAGGCCGCCAAGCTCGAAGACCTGAAGCCCGGCTTCAAGGTCAAAACCACCTGCAAAAAGGAAGGGACCAAGTTCACTGCCGTTTCGGTGGACGCCAAGTCCGCCTAGCGGCAGGCGCCCCAGCGGCGCTAGTTCCAACTCGGGGAGCAGGAACGATCAGCTACTGCCGGCCGTTTAATGCGGCCGGCATTTTTTGTTTCTTGACGGGACAAAATTGAATCGGCGACTGTCGTGCGCGTTGAGCCGCTGAATGCCGCTCGTTAAGCTGCCAGACGGCGATTGCCCACGCGTTACCACAGCGCCATGACGACCCCTGAACACACGCTCGTCGGAATTCATCTGGCCCTGGCGTGCGGTCTACATCGAAGTTTTGGCTGGAAAGTAGTGGCACTGGCGGGAGTGGCTTCGAACGTTCCCGATTGGGACGGACTCCCGATGCTCTTTGACATGGGGCGTTTCGAAGCCGGCCACCGGGTGTGGGGCCACAACGTCGCGTCCATCGTTTTGGCAGCCTTGCTTCTCGGTGGGACGCAGTGGGCATTCGATTGGATCGGGACGATCGGGGATTGGGTCTCGGCCCGTTTCCACAAGACGATCCCTCCACGGCCGGCAGGGGAATCCAGATTCAGCGGCGCCATGCTGGCTGTGGCCTTCACATGCGTCGCGCTTGTCGCGCAGCTTGTGCATCTACCGTGCGACATGGTCGTATCGGGGGGTAGCGGTCTGAGCGACTGGGCGATTCAGCCCTGGTGGCCGTTCTCGAGCACGGCGTACGTGTACCCGTTGATTCCTTGGGGCGATGTCGGGCCGACCGTGATCTTGATGACCGGTATGATCGTGATCGCCAAATGGCGGGCACGCATCTCCGCAATCTCCGCGTTGACGCTGATTGTGCTCTGCGCCTACCTGCTTATGCGCAAGTGGTACGCGCACTGGTGATAACCTGACACGGCCAAGTGAACTCCGACCGAAGCGGTCAGGTCACGCCTTCCCCACCAGCTCCTTGAGTGCGGCCAGCACCTGCTCGTCGTGCCCGTCCACTTTCACCGCTTTCCAAACCTTGGCGATCTTCCCGTCGGCATCGATCAGAAAAGTGCTGCGGGCGATTCCCATCTTCTTGTTTCCGTACATGTTCTTTTCCCGCCAGGCGCCATACTTTTCGGCAACGGCGTGGTCCTCGTCGGCCAGCAGCGGGAAGTTTAGCGAAAACTTCTTCTTGAATTTCTGGTGACTGGCGACATCGTCGGGGCTGACGCCAAAGACTTTCGCGCCGAGCTTTTTTAGCTCCGCGGCCCGGTCGCGAAACGCGCACGCCTCGCGCGTGCAGCCGGGCGTGTCGTCAGCCGGATAAAAGTAAAGCACGACCGGCGAGCCTTTGAGGTCGCCGAGCTTGACCTGGCTGCCGTCATCGGCGGAGAGATTGAACGCGGGGGCTTTGGAGCCTTCGAGGGGCCAGTCGGACATGGGGAGCAGCGAATGGCGAGTGGTGAATGGTTTAACGAATTGGCCTCTATGCTGTAGCATGATTGCCACGCGTCAAGCCCACATCCCCATTCGCATTTGGCCATCCACCACTCCCCATGACCATTCTCGACCGCTTTCGCCTCACCGGCAAACGTCTCTTCATCACTGGCGGATCTCGCGGCCTGGGTAGGGAAATGGCTCTGGCCTGCGCCGATGCGGGGGCAGATTGTGTGCTCGTCGGCCGCGATCGGCCGAGTTTGGAAAAAACGGCGGCAGAAATCAAGTCTCTGAATCGCCAAGCGTTCGTGATTCAAGCGGATGTCAGCAAGATGGATCAGTGCGAGGCCGCCTGCAACGAGGCGCTCGAAAAACACGGGCCCATCGATATCCTGATCAACAACGTCGGCGGCCGGCGGCAGAACATTCCCACGCACGAGATGCCGCTGGAGACCTGGCGGGAGCTGGTCGATCTGAACCTGACGAGCGTGTTTGTGTGCACGAAACTGATCGGCGGCGCGATGATCCGCCGCGGCGCTGGCGGGCGGATTATCAACATCGCCTCCATCAACGCCCTGGTCGCCGGCCGGCGCATCGAAGGTCGGCATTACGAAACGTGCAAGGCGGCCGTCGTGCAATTCACGCGGGCAATCGCCGCCGACTGGGCGCCGCACAAGATCACCGCCAACGCAATCTTGCCCGGTGGATTCATGACTGAGCCGAACCAGCGCTGGAGCAAGCTGCACCCGGAAGTGATCGAGACGTTCAAGTCGCAGATACCGCTGGGGGACTTCGGCCAACCGGAAGACCTCGGTCCTTTGGCGGTCTATCTGGCCAGTGATGCCAGCCGCTATATGACCGGCGCCTCGCTGGTGATCGATGGGGGGTATACCCTGTGGTAGTGCAAAACAGATTTGCGGTTCCGGCCGGACCTGGCCGAGATCGCAACCGCCGTCAAAATGCCGCGGTTGGCTTCCCATAAGCGCCGCGTATGGCCCGCATTCGCCGCGCGAATTTTACCTGCCGTCGCGGTAAGCCTAGACTTGCAATTGTTGGAAAGAGTCGGACACTTCTCATGCGCGAAGGAGCTACCCCATGAAACTCACGCCATTGGCCTGCGGAATTGTCGCCATCTCTCTGGCGACCTCCACCATCCTTTCGGATCCACTGCTAACTCTGACGGCGCACGCGCAGGAAAAAGCCGCCAAAGCCCGCGCGCCCGTGGCCGCGCCGGCAGCCGCGCCAGCGAAAGAATCCTTTCAGGACGTCCACGCCCGCATGTCCGCCGCCAAGGCCGACATCCAAATGCGGCACTTGGACCTGCTCAAGCAGCGCTACGACCTGGCCGACCGGCCGGCCGAAGGGGTGACCATGTCCAAAGGCAAGCCAGTGCAGGCCGGTCCGCGAGCCAAACTGCCGGCCGGCCAAGCGTGGGAAAAACTCGCCGCGCTGAAAGCGGAGGAAGTCCGCCAGAAGAATCTCTGGCCGCAAGGGTTTCTGCCGCTGCCGCACCCGAATCATCCCGAAGGAGGCATGCTCTTTCCGCAACCGCACATCGACGAGGTCAAGCGCCAGGAGGGGCGGGACCTGACTCGCTTCGACCTCGACTTCGATCTCCCCAAGCACTTCATGCCGGAGTTCCCGCCGCCAATCTACCTGATTACGCGGACCGATCTGGGGGACGTTTCGCAGGGCAAGCTGGTGACGATCGCCAACTTTCACGAGCTGTTCAAGGACATTTTGAATCCCAAGCAGCTCGAAGGGCTGCGGCTGCTCGTGACCCCCTTTCCACAGCAGCAATTCAACGCGACCGACGACCGCCGCTCGGTCAAGCCGCACATCGGCGTGGCCTGCTTTGATTGCCACGTGAACGGACACACCAACGGCGCGACGCACCTGGTCGGCGACATCCGCCCGCAGGAATTTCGTCACCGCATCGAGACCCCCAGCCTCCGCGGCGTGAACATCCAGCGGCTGTTCGGCTCGCAGCGGTCCCTCAAGAGCGTCGAGGACTTCACCGAGTTCGAGCAGCGGGCCGCCTATTTCGACGGCGATCCCATCACCGCGACCAAGAAAGGGGTCAACATTCTCGACCGCGGCAGTCAGGTGCACTTCATGGCCGAGTTCCAGGAGCTGCTTGATTTCCCGCCGGCCCCCAAGCTCAACGTGCTGGGGAAGCTCGACCCGCAGCAGGCGAGCGAGCAGGAGCTGCGCGGCCAGGAGCTGTTCTTCGAAAAGGCGCAGTGCGCGGTCTGTCACCCGGCCCCGTACTACACCGATAACCTGATGCACAACCTCAAAACCGAGCGGTTCTACGAGACGCGGACGATTCTTGGCCATACTGCCGCCGGCGACGGTCCGATCAAGACCTTCCCGCTCCGCGGCATCAAGGATTCGCCCCCCTACCTGCACGACGGACGGCTGCTGACGCTGGAAGATACGGTCGAATTCTTCAACCTCGTGCAGGGCCTGAAGCTCAAACCGGAAGAGAAGGAAGACCTGGTGGCATTCCTGCGCTGCTTGTAGCGGGCGTTCCTATCAGACCTCCTCGTGCGACTCCGTCTTGTAAATCTTCATCCCCCGCGCCTGATAGTTGGCCAGCGCGGCGGGATGGTCGAGCGTGCAGGTATGGACCCAGACGCGCGGCGGCTGCATCTTCCACGCGTCCTCAACTGCGCCGGTGAGCAGCGCCCCGCCCAGGCCGCGGCCGACGAACGCGGGCAACAGGCCGAAGTAAGCGATCTCAATACTGCCGTCGTCGTGGCGATCCAGTTCGTAGTAGCCCGCCGGCGAGCCCTCCCACCAGCCCACGAACGTCCGCAGCCGATCGGCCTCGGCATAGGCCCGCCACTGCTCGTCGCTCCAGGGGCGTTTGTCGTTCCAGGCCCAGGCCTCGCCGACGGTGAAGTACAGGAAGCGGTTGAGCTGCCACTGCTTGATGGTGGCCTCGCCAGTCCAGAATCGCTCATCCGCAACTCGCTTGGGACGTAGCTCGTCCGGCGAGTGCATTTCCAAATAGGTGGTGACGACGGTCGGCATGGCAGCAGACCATCATAACGGCTGAGGTGATGCAGCACCTGGCAGGCTAGACGCCGGCCCCACGATTTTATGCCGCGGCGCGGCCGCTGCTGCGTTCCTGGGGCGAGAGAGCCGCCAGCTTCGGCAGATAGCCGGTCGCCAGCGAGTGGTCGTCCTCGCCGTCGAAGAACATGGTGAAAGCGTCGCTGATCGACGTGATCAGGTCGCCGCGCGGTTTTGAATCGATCAGCAAGCGGCCATCGTCATCGAGCAGGCAATGCCGCCCGGCGTGCTGGTATCCCAAAAACTCGGGAGCGACCTTGGGAACGACATCCTGTTCGTTGACGATGCGAAACGAATAGTGGCGCGCCTGACGGTCGAACTCGCTAGCGAAGCGGGCATCGCCGCAGCGCGGAGCCCCGTAAGTAATCAGCCCTTGCACCGGCCTGCGCATGCGGATCAGCCGGGCCACGGTCAGCTTGGCCAGTGCACCTCCCAAGCTGTGCCCGGTCAGCCACAGCAGGCGCTTTCCGTCCTGCCGGCTGGCGACCGCGTCCATCAGCTTGTCCCAGATGCTTTCCAGCGACGCCAGGAAGCCGCGATGGACCTGCCCCATCGGACCCGGCACGAGCGACAGGTTGATGTCGGTCATCAAGTCCTTCACCTGCGACGCCTCGGTGCCGCGGAAGGCGACGATGATTCCCAGGCCGCTGCGTCCCACCAGCGCCTGAGTATCGCTGTCGGCACAATCGATCAGCCGGCAATCGGTCATTCCGCGGTCGGCCAGTTCGCGGCGGATTTTGGATTCGCTCGTTTCGTAGGCGGCCAGCGACAACTCGCAGAGGAAGCGGGCGTTCTCGATTGCGAAGTCATTGGCCGCCGGGTGAAAGTGAGGCGTTTCGTGCGCTGCCCTGCGGATCGCCTGGCTCGGCTGAGGTGGCGCTGAACCGGCCGCGGCAAAAGGTATGATCCGCGCCCAGTTGGGGGGCGCCGACGGCGAGCGCGTGCTAGCGGCAGGCGAATTCGCGACGGTCATCTCAGGCTCCGGCGATGAGTGGATGACAGCTTGAGCCCGCGCTCGGGTGATAGCAGAAAAGCGTCGGCGCGGTCCAAAGCACTTCTGGTTATCGGCAAATCGCCTCGCGGCCGCCACAAATTGCCCGCGGACGAAGCTTGCAGCCGCAGCTTCTTTCGAATCACTCCGCCGGCGGCTTGCTGCGGGCCAGATAGCCCCCCGCCACGAAGAATTTGGAATCGCCGAGCACCAGGTTGAACACCTGCTCCTTCCGCTCGGTGGGAATCACCGCCAGGACTTTCACTGGATGAATCCTTCCGCTGGTGCTGCGCAAAATCG
Source organism: Pirellulaceae bacterium (assembly GCA_035649415.1). Classification (GTDB taxonomy): domain Bacteria; phylum Planctomycetota; class Planctomycetia; order Pirellulales; family Pirellulaceae; genus DATKDU01. The sequence continues at coordinate 10,804 of DASRJP010000234.1, forward strand.
TGTCTCCCGGCTCAAGCAAGCCGGCCGGCGTCGCGATGCCCAAGGCGACCAGGTTGCTTGCGGACTCGCCGCTGGCGCTGCCGTCGCCGAGCCGACAAAGAGGCTGCTTTTCCGTCGTCAGCAGCGTCCCATCATCCGTCTCGATCTGCCACAGTTGGTTCCTTGTCACAAAAACCGACTGCACGTTGGCCGTGACTGTCTCGCCACTTGGAAGAATGGCCGTCAGCGCATCGCCAACCTGAATCGTCTCGACGGCCCGCGGACCCTGCGGCGTATCGACCAGAGTGCCGCGAGGAAAGCAGCCGGGATGGCAGGGCTCCAGCGGAACTTCAAACTCCCGCACTTGGGCTTCCGGAAAAGTCCTCGAGATGCGATCGATCTCCTCGCGCGACAGGTTGTGAAAGCCCCGTCCATAGGAGATTTCCTGAATCGCCTGGTCCCCCAGCCACTTGCGCACCAGTGGAATTCTCGCCGGCGGCGGAGCAGCCGCGCCCAGAGGATACTGCACCGTCCGCTCGTCGGCCGTAGTGATCTGAATTGCCGGCCTGGTCCGCAGTTCGCGCAGCAAAGCCTGTCGCCCGCGGACAACGCTCGACTCCCAGGCCAGCCAGCAGCACAGGGCTGTCACCAGGATGAACATCGTCCGCAGGCTGAAACGAAACCAGCGGTAGGGGCTAGTGCTCATCGGCGTGTTCCGGGATCAGGCTAGCGAAACGAAGAATCAGCGCAAACTATTTCCGGGCTTCTATTAGACCCGATCGGCAACGGAAATATTCCCGCGAAAACGATCGCTACTTGCCGAAGGCATACAAGTGCCCGGCAGTCCTTACGTAAAGCGTGTCGTCGGCAATCGCCGGCGTGGACGCCGTCCGCTCCCCCAGCGGCGGGTTCTTGGCGACGACTTCCGCCGACTTCGCTCCGGCTTTGAGGACCGTGATCGTGCCATCGTCCAGCGACACGAAATAGATGTGGCCGCCGGCGGCCACCGGCGAGGCGTAGTATTTGCCTGCAGCTATCGCCCGCTTCTGGTAGATTTCCTCGCCCGTTTTCACATCCAGGGCGGTGACAATGCCGCCGTCCTTGAGCATCACGTACTGATCGCGATAGACGATGGCCGACGGCACGTACGGCAGCCCCTTGGTCTGTTTCCACAGCAGGTGCGTCTCGGTCACGTCACCAGAGCCGCCGGGCCTCAGGGCGAACGCGACGTTTCTCCCTTCTGACATGAACTTCCGGATCATATCCCACTCATCGCGCGTCAACTTGCCATCCTTGTTCGCGTCCTGGACATCGAAAAAGTCCTTGAGCATCGTCTTGTCCGCCTCCTCCTTCGACAGGATGCCATCGCCGTTGGTGTCCGCTTTCGACTCCTTGAGGAAGTCGTCGAACGAGGGCATTTGGTTTTCCTTGTCTTCCGGACCGCCGGGGGACGTGCCGGCGAAGTAGAGCGTGCCGCCGGCGGTGACCGGTGAGGAGCAGCAGCCGGACGGAATGCCGGCGACGGACCACTTCTCAGCGCCGCTGCCCAGGTCGTAGCCGATCATCCGCGCGTGGCCGGCGATCACGACTTGTTTGCCGGCCGGAGTGTCCCAAACGAGCGGCGTCGAGTACGACATGGGCGATTGCCGCTTCTTTTCCCACTGGAGTTCTCCGGTGGCCGCATCGAGCGCGACGATCTTGGAGCCCTTGGGCTCGTCACGCACGAGGATCACGGTGCCGTGGGCCAGGATCGGCGATGTGCCGCTGCCAAATATAGTTTCCGCCGTGGGCATGTCGTATTTCCATTGTTCCTTGCCGGCCACGTCGTAACAGACCAGGCCGCAAGATCCAAAGTACGAGACGATTCGCTCGCCGTCCGTGGCGCAAGTGGATGCTGCGGGGCTGCCATCGGATGGGAGAAACCGTTCGATCTGGCTGGTTGGCGCCGCGGCCCGCCAGACCTCATTCCCGTCCGCGCGGTCATAGGCAATCGTGTAGAGCTTTTCGTCTTCGAAAGCCGTGATGACGAGCAACTTTCCGGCTACGATCGGCGAGGAGATGCCGCTGGGGACCGGCACTTTCCATTTCACGTTTTTCTCGGGACCGATTTCCACGGGCGGCGCTTGATCGTCGGCCACGCCGGAGCCGCCGGGGCCGCGAAATTGCGGCCAGGCGAGCTGGTCTTCGCCGCAAGTGACACCTGCCAGACTCATTGCCG
>DASRJP010000235.1:0-2705 GCA_035649415.1 Pirellulaceae bacterium
GAGTTGGCGATGCAGGTCGCTGTTGTTGACGTCGAGCTGCCCCAGCCGCTTGTTGAGGTCGGCCAATTGCGTGTTCACCTGCGGCGGCTGCTGCTGGGCAAAGATGCCCGGCTGTCCCGGGGCCGTCGTCGCCGCGCCGGCTGGTTGAAACGGATTCTGCTTGCAGCCGGGAAGAGCCAGCGCGCAGGCGATTGCCGCGGCGACGCAAAGGGAGAGCGACAATGGCGAGTTGCGGTGCATTTTCAAATGACCAATGACCAAGCACCAATGACCAATTCAGAGCCGTCATTGGTCATTGGGATTTGGTCATTGGACATTCCTGCAGGGCGGGCGGGATCGTAGCAAGCTGACGGGGATGGGGCAACTGCGAAACCTTTCGCCATTAACTCCCGTCCTTTCATCGACTTGCGGCCGGCCGCCGGCGCACAGATCCAGCCGCCGCCGGCACTCGCAGCAGCTTTGCGCCAGCACGGCCAATAGCTAAAGTCAAGGTAATACTGCCCACGCTTGTATTCCTGCCAGAGCGTCGTTTTGCACCTGCCTGCGGCTGCTCCCTTCCCTCCCAATCCGGCTACGTCATGTACCCTGCACGCTTTTCCTGGCTGCTCGCCGTCGTCACTTGTGCTGTCTGCGGAATGGCCCGAGCCGACGACAAGACCGGTGCCGATCAGCTCCCGCCCGCCGCCGACCGACCTATCGATTTCGTCAAGGATGTGCAGCCGATCTTTGCCAGCCGCTGCCTGGAGTGCCACGGCCCCAAGAAGCAAGAGTCTGCATTCCGTCTCGATCACAAGCCAACGGCGATGAAAGGTGGCGACATCGGCCAGGCGATCATCGCCGGCAAAGGGGCCGACAGCCCGCTAGTGCGGTATGTTGCGGGACTCGAAGAAGGGATCAAAATGCCGCCGGAGGGGGAGCGGCTGACCAAGGAGCAGATCGGAGTGCTGCGGGCGTGGATCGACCAGGGGGCCAATTGGCCGGAGAGCGCGTCGGTTGATTTATCGAAGAACCGCCAGCACTGGGCGTTTCAGACGCCGGTCAAGCCGCCGGTGCCGAGCGTCGCGAATCCGGCGCTCGCTCGAACGCCAATCGACAAATTTGTTCTGGCGCGGCTGGAGAAGGAGCACTTCGCACCGTCGCCGGAAGCGGACAAGGTCACGTTGCTGCGGCGGCTGAGTCTTGATCTGATCGGATTGCCACCGACGATTGCCGAGGTCGAAGCATTCCTGGCCGATGCGAGCGACCGGGCGTATGAGAACCAGGTCGAGCGGCTGCTGGCATCGCCGCACTACGGTGAGCGGTGGGCTCGGCACTGGCTCGATGCGGCCCGCTATGCCGACAGCGACGGGTATGAGAAAGACAAGTCGCGGCAGGTCTATTTTTATCGCGACTGGGTGGTCGATGCGCTCAATCGCGACTTGCCGTACGACAAGTTTATCATCGCGCAGCTCGCTGGCGACCTGGTGCCCAATGCGACGCAGGACGATCTCGTGGCGACCGGTTTTCTTCGCAATTCGATGATGAACGAGGAAGGGGGAGTCGATCCCGAGCAGTTCCGGATGGACGCCATGTTCGACCGGATGGATGCCATCGGCAAGGGCATCCTCGGCATCACGATCCAGTGCTGCCAGTGCCACAACCACAAGTACGATCCGATCTCGCAGGAGGAGTACTACCGCCTGTTCGCCTACCTCAATGACACGCACGAGGCGAACATCTCGGTCTATACGCCCGACGAGCAGATGAAGCGGGCCGACATTTTCCGCCACATCCGCGAGGTGGAAGATGGGCTGCGGCACCGCACGCCCGACTGGGAGGCGAAGATGGCCGCGTGGGAGGAGTCGGCCAAAGTCGGTCAGCCCGACTGGCAGGTCGTGAAGGTCCAGAACGAAGGGGAGAACAGTCAGCGCTACGTGTACCACGACGACGGCTCGCAGACGGCGTGGGGCTACGCGCCAACGAAGTGGACCAGCAAGTTCAAGGGAAAAAGCGAGCTATCCAAGATCACGGCGATTCGCCTCGAGATACTGTGCGACCCGAATCTGCCGCTGAGTGGCCCGGGGCGCTCGCCGATCGGCCTGCTTGCTCTTTCGGAGTTGACGGTCGAGGCGGTCGATGCCGAGAACCCGCAGAACAAGACGGCGGTGAAGCTGGTAAGCGCGACGGCCGACTTTGGCAACGAAGAGCGGCCGCTGGAGGAGATGTTCAATGACAAGACCGACAAGAAGCGGGTGACGGGCCCCGTGGCTTTTGCCATCGACGGCAAAGACGAGACGGCCTGGGGCATCGACGCCGGGCCGGGGCGGCGGAACGTTGAGCGGAAAGCAGTGTTTGTGCTGGAAAAGCCGATCGAGTTTCCCAAAGGGGCCGTGCTGACTTTCAGCCTCAAGCAGAATCACGGCGGCTGGAATAGCGACGACAACCAGAACAACACTCTGGGGCGGTTCCGCCTTTCGGTGGCGAATGCCGACAGCGCCACGGCCGATCCCTTGCCAAAGAAAGTCCGCGACATCCTGGCGATTCCTGCCGGCGAGCGCACGCTGGAACAGATCCGGGCAGTCTTCAGCTACTGGCGAACGACGGTTCCCGACTGGAAAGAAGCCAATGACCAAATCGAGGGGCTCTGGAAGGAGCATCCAGTCGGAGCAACGCAGCTCACGATGCTGGCCCGCGAGGACTCGCGGACGACCAGCATCCTCAAGCGG
>DASRJP010000236.1:0-3179 GCA_035649415.1 Pirellulaceae bacterium
AAGGGCAATCCAGTCGCGCATCCGCTCGACGATCTTGGCCACCCGCTGCCGGCTGATGCCCAGGACGCTGGCCACTTCGTAGTGGGTCATGTGATCGATGACCACGTACTGGAAGATCTTGCGATTTTGCTCCGAGGGGACATACGTTCGCAGGCGGGCCAGGCGGCGGTCCCGCTTGGCCCCGCTGGGACCGCGGACGCCGGGCGGCGACAAAGTCTCGCGCCCCTGCTGGACCAGTTCGCTGGTGGATGGTCGTCTGGCCATGGGAAAACTCCTGGAGTCGGTTTGGTGAATCGTTGGAATGAGTCGGCTTAGTGAGTCGGTTTTTGAGTCGGTTTGGGTGAGTCGCTTTGGGCCGACTCACTCCTTTGAAATCGTTGCCCGATCAGGCTTTACGGTGAGTCGCTTGCGCCGTAACCTCGCGAGATGAGTCGGGTAGGGAGTCGGCTCGCAACTCGACTAAATTCCCAATGACCAAGCTCCAATGACCAGTGGGGCCACGGATCATTGGTCATTGGCATTTGGTCATTGGTCATTTGGTTTCGCCATGGATCATTGGTCATTGGGATTTGGTCATTAGTCATTTGGTTTCGATACATGGTCAGGCTCCTTAGGACACGGGTGTACAGCATCTCCCTACCTATTAGACCAGGGGGATTGACACGTCTGGTCACTAGTGGACAGATAATTAGAAACCCGGCGACGGAAGTCCAGGGCCGGCAAGTCTTTGCGCCCGCGAAAATTCTGGTGTGGGCTGTGAAGAAGTCAGAGGTCGGTTGCCAGAGGTCAGAACTCAGCGACGGGCCGCTCCGCATGGGCTAGTTGCCCGGGGCCACAGCCAGTCAAAACACCGGCTTGCTCGGAGTCGTCAGCGACGGACGGGTTATACGCGGGTCCGCATGTGCGAAACGCCGCGTGCCATGTGCGTTTCGCACATGCCGAGCTGCCGCTGGGCCTCCATTGCCGACGATCCCGCGGCAGCACGTCTTCTGACAACACTTCGCCCCGCCCAGCCACCTTTCCACGGGCAAAAACCTGACGAGCTTCTCCCCATTATCGCGCCGCTGCCGGCCGAGTTTTGGGCCGGTGGGTGAAATGGGCTTGTTGCCCTGGGCCACGTCCTTTCAGAACACCGACTTGCTCGGAGTCTTCAGTAATTGCCGAGTCAAGCTCTGGTCCGCATGTGCGAAACGCACATGGCACTATCGGATCCCATGCCAGCCGACCGACCGTCGCGATTGTAGCCCGCCAGTGAGCGCCCCACGGGGACCAGCCCCGTGGTCGCGACGCCGGTGGACAGGCCAAATCCACTTTTTTTGCTTGCATCCCCGCGACAACTGTGTATTTTATCACCGTCAACGGGTGGTCACCTTCACCCAGCGGATGGGCGGGTGCGGCAGTGAGGTCGCGGGGCACGCCGCCTGATCGGTCCGGCTCGGCTTTTGACGCTGCTGCTTTGAAGGTGCACCATGACTCGGCCGCCAGGCGACCGCCACGCCCTCTCCTCCGGCGCTCGCAGACCCTCATACCCGCGCAGCTTCACGATCTCGTGTCGCCGCCGCCGTTGCCTCCTGCTGGAGCCGCTCGAAGATCGCGCGCTATTGGCCTCGCTGGCCGTGGCCACAAATGCCGCGATCTTCGACACGACTAGCGCCGCGCCGCACGCCGAGGCGACGAACCTGATCGCCGCGCTGACCGCACTCGGACAATCCACCAGCACTTTCACCGACCTGTCGGCCGCCGGCATTGCCGCCGCGCTAGCCGGGACCGACGCCGTGGTCATTCCCGAGCAGGAGTTCGCCAGCCTGAATGCCGCCCTGACCGCCGCGGCCAAGGACGCGCTAGCGCAGTACGTCAATTCGGGACACGGGATGATCGTGATCGGATCGCCGAGTGGCCGTGCCGAGTCGCTCATGAACGGCCTGTTTGGCTTTTCCCTCGCGGCGGGGCCCGATCCGACGGCGGGCGTTTCGTTTCTGGACGACGTCGATCCCCTGGGGACGACGTTTGTCACCGGTCCTATCGGCGTGATCAACTTCATCGTCGAGGTGACGGGCTTCGATGCGTCCCCCGTGGCGACTCTCCCCGCCGGTGCGCGGCGGATTTACGAATTCGGAAGCGTCTGGACCGTCGGCCTGTTCAGTCATGGAGCGGGCCAGATCGTCTACTTCGGCTACGACTTCGACGATCCAGCCGGACAGGTCCCATTCACCGCGAACTGGAACGCCGTGCTGGGGCTGGCCGTGGATCAAGTCGCGGTCGCCGCGCCTGCCTCCGCCAGCGACATCGTCGGCACTGCCGGCGACGACACACTCATCCTGCGGCGGCAGGTGGGGGAAGACGACAGCCAACTCGAATACTCGCTCAACGCGGCGCCGTTTGTGCCGCTGAGCGACGTTGATTCGCTGTCAATTGATATGGGGGCCGGCAGTGATCTCGTCACGCTCGATTTCGTCAATGGCGAGCCAGTGCCGCCGGATGGACTACAGATCGAAGGGGGCGATCCGGCCGCCGCGCCGGGGGACCGCCTGGTGCTGCTCGGGGCGGGAGGTGCCGTCGAGGCGGTTTATCGCCCGGCAGCTGCCGCCGCCGATCAAGGGACCATCGAGCTGGCCGGCAATGGCGACGGGATCATCGAGCTGTCCGGACTGGAAGCGATCGACGCCACCGCCCTGGCACAGGTGACGCTTGCCACGCCAGGGCCGGACGATCTGGTCATCACGGATGGAACCGATGCCGGCGGCGGCACTCACGCGGCACTGCGGATCGGCGGAACCAGCGGCGGCCAGCCGATCGTGCCGCTCTTCGTCTGGTCGGTGGGCAGCCTGGTTGTCGATACGACGGCCGGGGGCGGCGCGGACGAGGTGAGCGTGGTTTCTGCCGCGGGGGCGCACGGCGTCGGCAATCTTCAGATCGACACCGGCGGCGAGAGCGGCGACCGCGTGGTCGTCGGGGCCACGAGAATCGCGGGCGACCTGGCGATCGACTCCGGCGTGGTGCTGATCGGCGGCGCAGTGAATGCCGGCGGCTCGATCGACGTCACCAGTCACGGCCTGCTGCGGATCGATGCTCCAGTGGCCGCTCAGGGGCCGGTTTCGCTGCTGACGACGGACCAGCCCGGGCTCGATGCCGACCTGGCAATCGAGGAGGCTATTTCATCGGCGGCTGGCCTGGTGCTG
>DASRJP010000237.1:0-2319 GCA_035649415.1 Pirellulaceae bacterium
CCGCTGCCCGAGCGGGAGCGCCGCGAGGCGCTAACCGCGTTCCTCGAAGTCCTCGATCACGATCCCGAGCTGGTCCATTTCCGCGTCTTGGTGCCCGCCGAGCAGCGAAAGCTGGCGCTGCTGGCCGCCCTGGAGCGCGCCGCCCTCCGCGGCAACGCCGCCCTCTGCCCGCCGAGCGTACACGACGTCGCCGACCAGCTGCTGTGCGACATCCTGCAGGCGATCGACCGCGATCCGCGAACGAAGAACCAGGGCCGAGCCCATGGCAGCGACCAGCGCCGCTCGAATCTGCAGGCCCTGGGCGAGTGGCACGACCCGCCGCGGCACCAGGAATTATTCGCCACGGCCTTTTCGCACCGAAGTGCTGACGCCGCAAGCACTTTGCCGGCCTGCCAAGGCAATTGTTCGCCAGATCCCCAGATATCGGGCCCGTTTGGCGAATTAATCGTCCAGGAAAACGATTCGGACGGCAGCTTGCCGCAAGCCGCGGATTCGCCGCAAGTCGTTGTCAGCTTAGAGCTTACGCCCAGCGAGCAGTGCGGCCAGCCGGCGCTGGAGGTCGTGCCAGGGGCCGGAATTATTCGCCACGAGGCCGCCCTCTACAGCATGAGTTCGTCGCGTAGTCGCTGGTGCTTTTGTAGCCAGGACTTGCGATGGGACTGGGTGGCGACTTGATTGCGGTGGATGTGATATTCGAGGAGTTGCATGGCCTCGTCCAGGGAGAGACGAGGTCGGGCCAGGGCGGCTTGCAGCAGTTCGAAGGATTGGCGAAGCGTCAGTTGCGGCTCCTCGGGACGAAGCTCCAGGCGGAGCGTGGTAATAAACAGATGGGCCAGGGCGACCAGGCTCATGTGGTGATGCCAACTGGTCCAGGCGCGGGCTTCGTAATCCGCCATGCCGACTTCTCCCTTGGCCTCTTCGAAGAATTGTTCGACGCGGACGCGCTGGCTGGCGACTTCCGCCAGCGTTTCCAAAGACACGGCTTCCTCGGCGTTGGAGACCCAGCAGCGGACAATCTGGGGGCGGTCGATTTCCCGCTGGAACATCAACCAGATGGGCGGCCCGGCTTCTTTATGCCGCTTGGCCCAGATGCGGACCCGTGCGTACTCATACACGACCGGTCCTTTGGCCCCTTCGCGCAGCTTGAGCGGTCGCCAGGCGCTGGCCGGCAACACCGCGGCAATCTCTTTGGCCGAGCGCACCGAATCGCGCTTCGCTCGCGACGGAGGACGACCACGGCCGGACTGTCGCAGCCGAATCTGGGTGAGGGGATTGGCCGTCCAAAACGCTTTCGTGATGGCGCTCTCCACGACATACCGCAGACCGTGCGCTTCGAGCGCATCCAGCAGATGGCCGCAATCGCCATACCCCTCGTCCGCGACGATCCAGTCGGGTTTTACCAGCTGGTTGTGCAGCAGACGCTCGACCAGGTCCACGGCCAACTGTGGCTTGGTGCGAAACTGCACTTCGGATGGAACGCGGGTCTTGCGGCGCCGGGCCCGATCGCGGGCCCACTCCGCCGGCAAGTACAACTGATGATCCAGCAGGCAATCGCCCCCGGGTGTCACTCCGACGAGAAACACGCCGACCTGGCAATTCGCGACCGTTCCCAGCCGGCCGCAATACTGCTGCTTGACTCCCACGCTGTGCTCGCCTTGCTTGATGAACGAGGATTCATCGATCACCAACACCGTCCCCAGCGACCAATCCTTCGTCGTGGGTACCAGACTCTCGGCAAAGACGGCCTGAATCTCCCGCTGCACGTCCGCCGATTCCCACGGCGAGGCGGTCAGGAAGTGTTGCCGCGACAAGACGTCGGCTTGCTCCACCGTCCCGCTGCCGGCCGATTCCTGCGCTACCATGCGTTCCACGTTCTTCCTCCCTTCCGCCGCGAGCAAGCCTTCCACATACTTGGTCGCGTGCTGGCGCGCCTCCACTCGGCCAAAGCAGCTTCCAAACCGCCCTTGAAACCGCTGCAACTTGCCAGCGCCAGCGCGCAATGCATCCTTCTTCATCGCCGCTCCTCCTTGAGCACGAGTGCTTCCTTCAGGGAGCGGCCGGCCCCTCCAACCAACCACTGTTATCCACATCCGCCTATCGCGGCCAAGACTGAAAAGTCATGCTGTAGAGCCGCCCGACCCGGTGAAGAACTCGGGGGGAGCGCGCAGGTTTGGCCCAGAGGTGCCGACCTGCCAGAATCCAAGCTTTGACTATGCACTAGGGCGTGGTTACGACCTCGCCGCCAGAGCGAGTGGCCAGGGCCTGGTAGAGGGCGGGGTCGATCGTATTGGCCAGGAGGTGGACGCTGCCGTCGGCGAA
>DASRJP010000238.1:0-5330 GCA_035649415.1 Pirellulaceae bacterium
CACCGCCTGGTTTCAACCGACCGACCTGCTTTGCCAGGTGGGGGATCCCAAGGACCTCGAGGCCGTGCTGATCATCGACCAGACCTATATCGACCTCGTAAAGCCCAAGCACGCCGTCCGAGTCCTGCTGGAAGCGCAGACTGGCCGGGCGTTCGACACGCAGATCGACGAAATCTCCCCCAGCGAAATGAAGCTCATATCACCAGCCCTGTCATCCGCGCACGGAGGGCGGATGGAAGCCAAAAGCGATCCCAGCGGCATGATGAAGCCGCTGAGCACGTCGTTTCAGGCGCGGGCGCCGCTCGGCGACGCCGTCAATGCCGCCCAGGTTGGCATGCAGGGTCAGGCGCGGATTTACACGGGCTGGCAGTCAGTCCGGTCGCGGCTGTACCGGTATTTAGCGAAGACTTTCCACTTTGACCTGTAACCCGGAGATCAAAGGGTTCAGGTTTCGGCAGGAAAATGCTGAACCCTGAATCCTGAACCCCGAACCCTTTCCTTTTTTCAACTTTGGAGAATGTTCCATGGCCAAGAGCGAAAACGCCCCCGAAGCAACACCAATGGAAGAGCAGAAGCCGGCCGCCGCGCCCCCGCAGCAGGCCTTCCAGGTTGACGTGGATGACACCCACGTGAACGCGGCCTACGCCAACTTTTGCCGCGTTACCGGCTCACCCGAAGAGCTGATCATCGATTTCGGTCTCAATCCGCAGCCGGTGGGAGTGCCGAAGAACCCGATCATCGTGACCCAGCGCGTGATCATCAACTACTACACGGCCAAGCGGCTGCTCCATGCCCTGTCGTTGTCCGTGCAGCGGCACGAGGCGGTGTTCGGCGTGCTGGAGACCGATATTCAGAAGCGGCTCAAGCCGCAGGCGCGGACTTAAGGCAACCCCCTGCTCCGCGCGGGATAACCATTGCAGCAAACGCAGGCCGCGGCATTCACGTCGCGGCCTGCTCTATTTCTTGACGCCCAGTCGCCGCGTCAGCTCCGCGATCTGTAGCTGCCGCGTCTTCTCGTCGCCGCGCGGATCGAAGGCGATCGGCCGGCCGGTCAGCCGGCTCAAATGGTCGGCCGCCGCCGTTCGCAGCTCCAGTTCGCTGCTGGCAAGCAAGGACAGCCACACGGTCCGGTCCCCGAGCAGCCAGGATGCCACGCGCTGCGGCGCATCGGTAGTCCCGTCGGCAAATGTGGCGCAGATCTTTTCGATCCGCTGCCGCTGCTCGGCGGAAAGCGACTGTCGATTGAGCCGTGTCAGATAGGCGGCGGCCGCCTGCCCGCCGCTGCGCAAGGCTTCGTCGGCTGTTTGCCGCCGGCTGAAGCGATCGCTGGCCAGCTCGTCTACCAGCCGCTGCCAGGTTTTTTCATCGGCGGCGAGGTCGGCTTCGGCGGCGGCGGTCAAAAGCTCGTCCACGATCTTGTCCGCCTGGTCGGCCAGGCGCCAGTCGGGCGAGACCAGTTCGAGCATCGGGACCAAGTACTGGGCGCCGGCGTCCTTCTCGGCCAAGAGCAGATGCCATAGCGACGGCGCGGTCACTTCGCGCGAGGTCGCGCCGGTGATGGTCAGCTTCACCGGCCCCATCTGCGGCTGTTCGTAGCGGACCGTGGGGATGCTGGCCGGATCGAGGGAGATCCGTTCGATCAGCAGCTTGCGTCGTTCGCAGAGCCGCAGCGTGAGCTGGCCCTGCGGATCGACCGCTTCATATTGCACCACGACGCAGGGCGGGCGCACCTGAAGCTGGAGCTGTTGACGATAGGGGGACTCAGGCTGCCCCGCGGTGACGGTGCGGCTCTGGCCGATTTCCTGCTGGCGGACCTCGATCCGGCCTCCCGAGACGTGCAGCCTCAAATACTTCTGAAGCTTGAGCGGCCTGGTCGATATGTCGGCAGAATCCTGGGCGGGCGCCGCCTGCGACAGGAGCAATCCCAGAGCCGACGATAAAACGAGTCCTCTCCACATGGCTATCACCCCATGCTTCCTTGCGGCGGGGCGCACGGCACTGGCGGGAATTTCCCGCGTGCCGGCTTGGGAGAGGACGTCCGGGTCGGTCCCCTCAACAATTCGCGGGGTACCGCTGATCACTGTATCGGCGATGACGGTTTTGTGCCAAGACGAAAAATGAAGCGTTAGCAAAGGTTTGCGAACGCTACGCCTGCTAGCTGCATGTGCGCCTTGACGCAGCGGGCTACGCGACCGTACTCTTCGCACCCCAATGTCCGCGATTCGCACTCGCCGGCTGTCTGCTTTCATGACGGCACTTTTGCCGCTTGTTGGCGGCTGCGCGATGCTGGGCGATTATTCGCCCCTGGCGCCGCTGGAGCGGCGGCTGATTTTTTCCCCCGCCAAATATCCCGCCGGCGATTGGAAGCCGACGACAGTCTTGTATCAGGACGTCCATTTTTCAGCCGCCGACGGCGTGACGCTGCACGGCTGGTATGTGCCGCACGAAAACCCGCGAGCTCATGCGCTAATCCTGCACGGCAATGGCGGCAACATCACGCTGTTTGCCGACACGCTGCGGATTCTCAACCGGCGTCATGGACTGGCTTTGCTGGTGTTCGACTACCGCGGTTACGGCAAAAGCGAAGGCAAGCCGTCCGAGAAGGGGATTTTGCTCGACGCCCGCGCGGCCCGCGACTGGCTGGCGGCGAAGGAGGGAATCGCACCCAGCGACGTGGTGCTTTTGGGTCAGTCGCTCGGCGGCGGCGTGGCCGTCGATCTGGCGGCCAAGGACGGAGCGCGGGGTCTGGTGCTGGCCAGCACCTTCACTTCGCTGCCCGAAGCGGCCCGCTCGCACGTGCCCTGGCTGCCTATGGGATCGATGATGACGGTGCGGCTCGATTCGATTCGCAAAATCAAGGACTATCATGGGCCGCTGCTCCTCTCGCACGGCGATGCAGACGAAGTGGTGCCCTACGAGCAGGGGGTAGCTCTATTTGAAGCTGCGCCAGGACCGAAGCGAATGATCACGGTGCCGGGAGGAAAGCACAACGATCCGCAGCCGGAAGAATACCGCGTGGCTTTCGATGAGTTCATTGCCGGTTTGCCGCCGCTGGGGGCTGCGCGGCGAAATGCGGACCTCGAGGTGACGGTCGAGGAACTGCCGTAGGCCGCGACTCCGTCGCGTGCCAGCCTCTCGGACGACCCTTATCTCATTCCCGGCGCGCGATGGAGTCGCGGCCTACGATCTACGGCGACCACTCAAATTCCTGCCACGGCCAGAGGGGCTGCTGGATATTGTGGTAGGGATAATTCCAGAAGTCGCTCGGGGCGCAGCCCGGCGCGCGGAGGCTGCAGATCTGTGCCGCACGAACCGCATACGCGGCGCGAAATCCGCACGGGCTCTTGGCGATGAGCACGCTGGCGGCAAACGGGTCGAAGCCGGCCGCCTGAAATAGCTGCGGCGCGAAGTGCGGACCGCTCCGCGTCGTCACAATGACTTTAATATTGCGGCCCAGATCGAGCACGGCGCAGCGCCCCATGTCGATCGGCAGGTTCTTGCCAATGTGGCCGGAGAGGAGAAATCGGCCGTCGAACAGGCGCTCGACCTGGGCAGCCGTGTGCAGTTTCGTGCCGAATTGCGTATCTCGCTTGCCCCCCAGCTCAACGTCAAGCGTCGCTCCAGCGCCGGCCTGCTCGGCCTCGCGCACCAACTCGGGATCGACCAGCGTCACAAGCGCCGGCCGCGGCCAGTCGTATTTCACCAGCTCCTTGAGGACCCACACGCTGTCGCCAGGCGCGCCGCTGGTCGTGGCGTCGGCGGCGTCGGAGAGAACCGTCAACGTAGCCGGCACACTCCGTGTGCCGGCATCTGCTGTAGTAGGCACACTCCGTGTGCCGTCCGGATCGGCAACGGCACGCGGAGCGTGCCTACTACTTAGTTCATGCGCCCGCCGCACCCCTTCTTCGGCACTCACCAGCTCCGGCAGGTATTCTGTACGCCGCTGCCAGATTTGCGCCGCCAGGCTGCGGGCCAATTCTTCGGCTAGCTCAGGGCGGTTGTCAGTCGTAACCACGACTGACGAGCCTAGGTCGGGGATATCGAGCCACGGCTGGACGGTTGTCAGCCCGGCGCAGAGCACCCCGGGCCGCGACTCCCACTCCTTGAGTTGCCGCTTGAAGTCGGCACTCATGCCGCCGTCGATTTCGGTATTAGCCTTCTCCGCGGGAAAAACGGCGGGGATTTTGACCCAGGCCGTCGTTGGCCGCACTCTGTCGATGAGAATCCGCCGCAGAACCGCCGCTCCGCGGACGCCCGTTTCAAAAATGTCCACGTGCGGAATCGTGTGATAGATGACCAGCGCGTCAGCCGCAGCGACCATCGCCCGAGTAACGTTGGCGTGCAGATCAAGTGTGCTGACGATCGGTACGTTCGGCCCGACGACATCGCGGACAGCGGAGAGCAGCTCCCCTTCGACGTCCGGATGATCTTCGGCCGCCATCGAGCCGTGCAGGGCCAGCAGAACCGCATCGACGGGCCGGGTCGATTTCAGCGACGCGATCAGACCATCGCGAATCCATTCAAAGACGTCAGCCGTGGCCAGGCCGCTGGGCCAGGCGGGATAGCGCACCAGGCCCACTAGCTGCGGCTTCTGGGGCCACTTCCGCAGCGACTGAATGAAGCCCCCCAACTCGTTCGTGTCGGCCATCTTTTCCAGCAGCTCGTTGCCGGACGTGACGCCGAACTGGTCGAAGTCGGCCCGCGTGGTGCGGATCGGATTGAAGGTGTTGGTTTCTTGCCAGACCTGGGCCAGTGCAATGCGCATTTGCAAGACGCGACGGTAAGCGTTCCATAATGACCAATGACCAAGTCTCAATGACCAAGGCAGCCAGCGCCAAGACCATTGGTCATTGCTACTTGGTCATTAGTGCTTGGTCATTGGTGCTTGGTCATTGGTTTTTTACGCCTCCGGCGTTCGCCCCAGCACGATATCAAACTTAGCCGCCACTTCCCCGATCTTCGACTCCCTGATCGGGGCGAAATCGACCGTAATCGCCGCCCGGGCCTTCTCGTCGCGAACGCTCTGGTAGATGAAGTCCCGCTCGTTGCCAGCATGGCCTTTGATGTAGCACTGCGTGGTGAGCAGTTCCTTGTCTCCCTTGCGAATCTGGAAATGGATGTGCGGCGTGCGGCCAGGGTAGGGGACCGGCTTGATCGTACGGAAGTAGTATTCGCCGCTGGAGCCAGTCAGAAAGCGGCCGAAGCCCTGGAAATGCTTGTCCTGCTTTTCTTTGTTCGTTGTGCCGGAGTGCAGATATGCACCGTTGTTATCGCACTGCCAGATTTCGACCACTGCATTGCGAATTGGCTCGCCGCTGGGGCCGAGAATC
>DASRJP010000239.1:0-16772 GCA_035649415.1 Pirellulaceae bacterium
CACCGAGCGTCCCTTGGTGAGCGCGAAGATCTGGTGGCCAAAGACGAGGTCAGTCGGCAGTCCCTCGACTTTGGGGAACGTAGCGTGCAGGCTCAGCTCCCCCTTGTCGCGGAACTTGACGCTCGCGGTCAGCTTCTCGAAATCGATGAATTTGAGCAGGTCCGGCAGATCGACTTTCTCGCACAGCTCGTCCACTTTCGTCTGCCACTCGGTCTGCTTGAGCTTCTTCTCCCCCATTACTTCCTGGCTCAGCTCGTTGAGCCCTTTGAGCCACGGCCCGGCAAGCTGCTTCATGTCGGCCGCCAGGAGATCGCGCGTGAAGAGCGTTTCGAGCAGCGAATAGGTCAGAAGCGAGCCGAGCGTGGCATGAGTGAACTGGCGGCGGGTGAGGGACATGATGGACCTCCTGGGAGGGGAACGGAACTCACTGATGATACCAAAGCGGTCAGGCAAATACATCGCTCACTCTTTTCAACGCAAAGACGCAGAGCTACAGAGTTCGCAAAGAGGCAGAAGTAATGCTTTTTTATCTACCGCCAGGCGCTTATCTATTTCGCTTTGCGAACTTTGCGACTTTGTGCCTTTGCGTTGAATCCGAAGAGGCTGGCCCTGCTGCTCAGCCCGAGGTTCCGGCTGGCTCCGTACTGTTGCGCCAGAGACTTTGCCACGGTCCCGCCGATTTGCTTATAATCAGGGCTCGCTGATGGCACGGCCATCGAGTCCCGCCAAAGACCATCCTGCCAAGAGTCAAACCCGGCGGCTGTTAGCCGCCGGCTAAGAACAACCATGCTCTCCTTCCGCACTTCGCCCACCCGCCTTTGCGACGGCCTGTCACGCCGTGAGGTGCTGCGCGTCGGCGGCCTCTCGCTCGGCGGACTGACCCTGGCCAAACTGCTCGGCCAGACTCAACCGGCCGCTGCGGCTGAGCAGTTCAAAAGCAGCGATGGCAAAGCCAAGTCGTGCATTCTGCTCTTTCTGTTCGGCGGTCCGCCACAGCATTCGACCTGGGACCCCAAGCCAGATGCACCCGCCGAAGTCCGCGGCGAGATCAAACCGATCGCCAGCAAGGTCCCAGGAATTCAAGTCGGCGAGTTGATGCCGAAGCTGGCTGAGCACACCGACAAGCTGTGCGTATTGCGAGCCGTTTCCACGGGCGACAACGCCCACTCGTCCAGCGGCTACTACATGATGACCGGCCGACCGCACGCGCCGATGAATGCCGAGAACGCCAACCCCGGCCCGCCCAACGATTGGCCGAACATGGGGGCCATCCTGAACCGGCTGACGACGACTCACGGCGAATTGCCGACTGCCGTCCGCCTGCCGATGCACATTTTCAATACGGACGGCTCGACCTGGCCAGGGCAGGACGCGGGATTTCTCGGCCGCACGTGCGACCCTTGGCTGTTCCGCTGTCAGCCGGCCGCCGCTGATTTCAAGATTCCGGAGTTTACGCTACCCGTCGATGTGCCGCTGGAGCGATTGAGCGCCAGGGCGTCGCTACTGAAGGACCTCAATGCGCGGCTGGAGAGCGCAGAGCACGGCGGCAAGCTCGACTATTTTTCGACACTATCGCAAAAAGCCTTCAGCGTCCTGAGTTCGCCCAGATCGCGGGCGGCATTCAAGCTGGACGACGAACCGCAAGCCGTGCGCGATCGCTACGGCATGACTCAGTTCGGCCAAACGACGTTGCTGGCCCGCCGCCTCGTGGAAGCGGGAGTGCGGCTGGTGCAAGCGAACTGGTACCGCGCCGCGGACGAGCCTTCCGATGCGCCGGTCTGGGACTCGCACGTTAACGAAACGGAGCGCCTTAAGAGCGTGCTGGTTCCCCCCTGGGACCAGGCCTATTCCGCCCTGCTCGAAGACCTGCATCAGCGGGGACTGTTGGACGAGACTCTCGTCGTGTGTATGGCCGAATTCGGCCGCACGCCCAAGTTCAACCCCCGCGGCGGACGCGATCACTGGGGCCCCGTCTTCTCCATCACGCTCGCCGGCGGCGGCATCAAACGTGGCATGGTGTACGGCGCATCCGACAAGCTGGCCGCCTATCCCAAAGATGGCCTCGTCAAGCCCGAGGACCTCGTGGCCACCATCTTCCATTGCCTCGGGTATCGCCCCGAGACCGAGTACCGCGACCCGCTCGGCCGCCCCTTTGCTATCTCGCGCGGCAATGTGATCGAGCCCATCCTGGCGTGAGCGCGATGAACGCACGCTGGTTGCTCGTGTGGCTGCTAAGGCTCGCCGGCGGCATTACGGTGCTGGCGTATACCTCTGTCGTCATGCCCCGCGGCTGGATGGAGGCCGGCCACGCCGCGCTGGGGATGGGAGAAATGCCGCCGGGACCGCTCCTGGACTTCATGATTCGCCAGGCTTCGTATGTGTACGGGGCCAGCGGCGTCCTCATGATCCTGATGTCGCTGGACGTCGTGCGCTACCGGCCGCTGATCCTCTTCACCGGCATTTCCTTCCTCCTTGCCGGGCCGGTCTTCGCCATCATCGACATTTCCGCCAGCATGCCCTGGTTCTGGACGCTGGCCGACGGAATCGGCTGCGTTGCGTTTGGCGGCGGCGTGCTGTGGCTCGTGCTGCGGGATCGCGCCGATTAAAAAGCGACCCAAATCCCGACAGAAAGTCGGTTTTTTTGCGCCAAATAGTCGCGGTTTTCGTGATCTCCCGGCACGTCGATTGCTCCACTATTTCCATCGGTCGCGGGCGGCGTGATCGCCCGCGGCGGAGATGGTTGCATCTCTTTCTAACGTTCGCGAGGCACAGTGAGCCCCGCGGCAAACACTAGAGGAGGACGAATCATGCGGACAACAATTCTTGTTGCCTGCCTGGCCGCTACAGGATTGATTTTGGGCCAGGCGGATGTCTGGGCGCAAGGACGCGGCGGAGGTAAAGGCGGCGATAGAGGCGGCGGAGGCGGCCAGCGCAGTGCTGCGCCTCGCGCCAGCGGCGGTGCGACGATGCGCGCCGCGCCCAGTGTTAGAAGTGCCGCACCCGCGACGCGAGTAGCTCCGTCCACGAGCGGACGAGTGGAAGGCGGAGCGCGGGTTGATACCGGCGGCCGAGCCCGCGTCGACACGGACGGCCGAGCGCGCGTAGACGGCAGCGCCCGACTGGATGCCGATGGCGGCGCCCGGCTAGGTACCGACGGCCGCGCACGCGTTGACACGGACGATCGCGCCCGGACGGACGCCGGCACGCGAGCGCGCATTGACGCCGATACTGGCGCGCGAGCACGAGTTGACGCCGATACTGGCGCGCGAGCTCGGGTCGATGCCGACACACGCGCGACGACGCGCGAACGCATCGATGCCGATACAGGCGCTCGCGTCGACGCCGGCACGCGAACCCGCGTGGACGCGGGCAATCGCCTGAGTGGTGATGCCAGAATCATCACGCCTACGCGGGTGCGCGTCGGCAGCGGCTTCCGCGACGGCATCCGCTTCTGGAACGGGAGTAGTTGGGCCTGGGGCTTTGGTCCCCGCTACGGCTATTGGGATGGCTTTGGCTGGGGCTTTGGTCCCTGGGACCGCTACGGCGGCTACTGGGGCCCGTACCGGCCCGGCTTCGGCTACTGGGATGATCTCTATGCCGGGCCGTCCTACTACTACGGCGCACCGGCCTATGCCCAGCCCACCGTCCGATCGCGAACGGCACTGGGGATCACCATGGACGAGCGTGGAAATGAGGTCTTCGTCCGCTCGGTGATCGCCGGCAGCCCCGCGGAGCAGGCGGGCCTGCGACCGGGCGACATGATTCTCGCCATTAACGGCGAGTCGATCACGTCGGCCGACCAGGTGCGGCAGATCGTCGCCGAGCATCGGCCCGGCGAGCGGCTTGATATCGACACCGATCGCAACGGACGCGAGGTGCGAACCGCTGCCATGCTCGAGGAGCATCAGCGCGTGTTCTAGGCAAGGAAGTTTCGCTGGTTGATGAAGGCCCCGAGTTCACCGCAGCGCCGGTTGGGAAGCCGCCGCCGCAGTTGGACTCGGGGCATTTTCTTTTCTTGCCCGGCGTTGCTTGCGACACATCGCCTCGTTGGCTTGACTGGCGAGCGAATCGCTGCGGAATTTAAGGCGTCCGCTCTCCAAAAAACTCCAACCTTTCAAGTCCCTGCACCAGCTCCGCCAGTCCTGATGAGAACTCGATATCCACGGTGACGGCCCACAACGGATGCGGGCCGAGCTTGTCGCGCGGAATTTTTACGAGATCCTTGTGGGTGCACACGAGGCCGGCGACTCGCAGCTCACTGGCCGCCCACCGGTCCAGATCGGCCAGGTCGCGGTCGCCAAAGCGACAGTGATCGGGAAACTCGCGCCAGGATTGCACGTCGATCCCAGCCGACGTCAGTGTGTGGGCAAACCCCGCCGGATTGCCAATGCCGCAGAAGGCCAGCACCTTCTGCCCGCGCAGCGTTTCCAGTGCGGCACTCTGGCCGGCGCGGTTGACCAGCGCCGCCGGCTTGTGCGTCATTTCGATCCACGCTGCCTGCGGCGCCAGGCGGGCGACTTCCGAGCGGATCTCCTCGCGCCGCTCCACGGCGGCTGTGTCGGCCCGCGACAGGCCGACGAAATGCGCTCGCGACAATCCTTCCACCGGCTCGCGCAGCAGGCCCCGCGGAAGCAGGCGCCCAAAGCCAAACGGCTCCAGCGCGTCCACCAGCACGATATCCAGGTCCCGTGCGATCCGTCGATGCTGAAACGCATCGTCAAGTATCAGGATCTGCCGGGGGCAATTGGCCAGCGCCTGGCGTGCCGCGGCCACGCGATCGGGATTCTGAACA
Organism: Pirellulaceae bacterium; assembly: GCA_035649415.1. Lineage (GTDB taxonomy): Bacteria > Planctomycetota > Planctomycetia > Pirellulales > Pirellulaceae > DATKDU01. Next base: position 4,793 of record DASRJP010000239.1, read on the forward strand.
TGCGGCACATCGGGAAGCCGAGCCGCCAGTTCCAGCGCCTCGTCGTTGGGCTTGTTCCCGGCGCGGCCATAGCCGCGGCTGATGAGCGTCACATCGATTCCGCGGCCCTTAAACCACTGTGCCAGCCAGCAGACAAGAGGGGTCTTGCCGGTGCCGCCGACCGTCAGATTGCCGACGCTGATGACGGGAGCGTCCACATGAGTAACCGGCAGACGCCCGTCGTCGTAGCCGCGGTTGCGGCGGCGGACATACCAGCCATAGATCGGCTCGGCGGCTGACAGCACGCCGCGCAGGCAACTCGCGGCCAAACCGGCGCGGCGGCCGGAGAGAATCTCGAGCATGCCCTTGCCTCGCGACATGTTGACGTATCTTAGCGGTCGGCCGCTCGCGACACAGGACCTGCCTGGCCGGGCCTGATGATCCCGCCGGCAAATCGCGTGACTGAGCAAAGCGAAAGCCAACGACATGGTCCCGCTGCTTGTCTGTCAGCCGGTCGAGGAATAGGCTGGAGGCCGGTGGGGGGCTGTCCGCTTGCTTTGGGGAACAGAGTTATGGCGGCACGCAGCGATTTCTGGCTGGTTCTGCATCAATTGGCCTCCTGCCTGGCCGCGGAAGGCCAGACGTCCCAGGAGCGGCTTGAGTCCGTGGCCAGCGCCCTGGTGGCGATGCCCAAGGCGGCCCGCGTCGAAATGAAACGCGAACTGTCGGCGGTACTCGACGATTTGGTGGCTCTGCCGCCGGTCATCACGGCCCAGGAAGCCCGCAAAACGGATAGCGGCTTCTTTAACTTTCTCAAGGACTTGCCGCAGAAGCCTTAGCCGCGGCCCTCCGCGGGCAGGTCGGCCAATTAAATTTTCGTGATCCGGCTTCTAGCGCTTGCTTTTTTTTCAATAGCGTGCGACTATACCGCGCCCCAGGAAGGGACTGCCGTTCGGCTGCAACACCACAGAAGGCGTGACAGGGGCAAGCGTATGGGCGCAACCACGGATTTTTGGCTGCTCGTTCACAATCTTGCCGAGGCAATGCGACAGGAAGGACGAAGCCGCCAGGCGAGGCTGGACGCTCTGTCCGAATCTTTCGAGGCCATGCCGCAGGTTACCCGGCGCGAGTTGAGCGAGGAATTCCGTTTCCTGCTGGCCGAGCTGAATGCCCTCGGACCCGTTATTAGTTCCAAAGGGACCACTCCTACGAGCGAAGAGTCCAGCGCCAGGCCCGCCAAGAAGCGATAAGCCAGTTTACGGCTTCGCGGAAAGGGTCTTCAGCCGGCTGGTCGCTTCACTGGCCGCCGGGCAGGCCGCATATGCCTCGAGCACCTCGCGATAAAGACCGGCCGCTTGCTCAACGCGATCCAGCGATTCCAATTGCTTCCCGGCAGCCACCAGCGCGTCGGCGGACATCACCCGCTGTTGGCTGTGGACCAACGGCACTCTTAAGTAAGCCAGTGCCGCTTCGTCGGCCTGTCCCTGGCGTGCCAGCGCCTCCCCGACGACAAACCAGGCGCAGGCCTGAATCTCCGCAGGCATTTGGGTAGCAGACGCCTTCCAGCGGGTGACGTCTTCCGGCCTGGCCGTAACAAGTCGGGTCCGCCAGAGCTGCACATCGGCGAGACTTGCCAGCCGCGAATCATGCCCCGCGCCCCGCGATACCGCTAGCTGCTCAAGAGCCGTGATGGCCTCGGCGCGGCGGCTCGTGGAGAGGAGCCAGCTCGCGCCCAGCAGGCCGGCCGCCGGGGATTTTGCTCGCAAGGCCAGCCACGCCGCGGCCCGCGACTCGAGGGCCGCGTCCGGCGGAAATGCTCGCCAGGCCAGCGGCATCAGGGCCAGGTGGTTCGTGGAGGGATCACTGATGACGATGGCCAAAAACTCGTCGCCCGCCAGGTCGAACCGGCCGCTCTCTGCATAACAGGTCGTCAGCTCGGCCATGATCTGCCGGCGTGCCCAGGCTCGCGGTTCGGACTCCTTGGCACGCATATAGGCGTCAATCGCCTCGGGCAACTTGCCGGACTTTCGCAGCTCGTCGGCGCGGCGATGGTTATCGGTCCAAGTCGTTTTGAAGTCCAGCACGCGGGCAGCAGAGATCGGCTCTTCGCGACCGGCTGCCGTCTTCAGCCGCAGCTCGGTCCCTGTGTAATCAAGAATCTGACCTTGGCGGGTAACCGGAGTTTTGCCGTCGCTGCCGACAACAATCACCGTATCCTCGGCATTCGCTGCACACGTCGCCATCGCCAGCGTCAGCGCAATTCCGGCCGCAAGGCAGCAGGCCACCGATCGACTCACCTTTGCGTGCATGGTGTTCCACTGAGCTTTAAAGGACCGGCGCCGCGGGACTCACCGGGGCAATCGTGTCACATCGACGTAACCATAGTTGCCGCCATTCTCCCGCGCCAGTTGCTTGAGGAAGCTGGTCGTGCCGGCCGGCGCGCCGGCGCCAAACTCGATCGCGTTGATGCTTGTCCCGTGGTTCAGCCGGCGGATCTTGGTCAGCTCGTCGGGAAGCAGCCTGGGCTCGTCCGCATCGGTGAGGAAGAAGATCACGTCAGGCCGCATCCCGAGCGCCAACTCCAGCGCCTCCATATGCTGCGTCCCTCCGTCGGCTGCGATGCCGCTGACGAACGAGGCAGCCATTTTTTTGCCTTCATCGTTGGCGAACACCATGCCGGTCTGGACGCCGCCGATGCGCATCACCTGCGGCTGCTGGTTGTAAAAGATGATTTGAAACTGGTGGATCTTGTCGAGCTGCTCCAGGCTGGCGATCAGCTCGCGCTTGGCGCCGGCCAGCGGGCGGCCTTCAAACCCGGCCATGCTGCTGGACCGATCGAAGACATAGACGAAACGGCTCCCTTCACCGCGCACGCCAAAGATCTGCGTCTGGGCTTTGCCGCCGCTGCCGCTGCCACTGCCGCGTCCTCCGCCTCCCGGCCGCAGACCTGTGCCCAGCGGATCGCTGCCGCCTGGACCGAAGCCGCCAGGAAGCACGGCTTCAATTCCGCTGCCGCGCGGCAACTGCGGCCCGCCGCCGGGCAGCTCGGGCGCATCAGGAAAAGGCTCGCTGCGCGATCCGCCGCTGGCAGCGTCCGCCGCGGCTATGGAGACTGCGCCGCTGGCAGGCGAGCCATCGCCATCGGTGAAATACTGCGTCGTGATCGGGCCGGCGCGAGCCAGTACGATCTCTCCGCTGCGCGCCAGTTCATCTCCACCTGGAACTCCGTGGGGCACGTCCTTCAAAACCAGGCCGAGAACTGTCAGCACGCTCAGGTGCAACAGTAGCGACAGCAGCCAGGCCGGGATGCCCCGCCGCCGGACCCAGTCATCGACAGGCAGCAGCGTTTCCGCCGCGACCTTGTTGTCCTGAGGGTTCCTGGTAGCGGATGGCATTATCTGAACTCAAAACGTTGTCTGACAAGGAATTACGTCGTAACCCGCGGAAATTCTAGGTCTGCACTAGCCGTGCGTCAACGCAGACCCGATCGTCGCTGTCTGCCGGCAGAACTTGCCTCCGCAGTACAACCGGCCCGAAGTTACCGTCATTCCGTGGCCGATAACGACAACGCGGCACAAGGCATGCAAGGAGAGACCCATGGCGGCCGAAGACCCGGAACTGATGACGCAACTGGCGAACTTCGCCCGGCACGTTTTGGAATGGGTCGGATTCGGCACACTGACGGGCCTGGTGGCCAAAGCCATCATGCCCGGCAAAGATCCTGGCGGCGCGGTGGCCACGTTGGCGATGGGAATCGGCGGCACGGTCATCGGCTGCGGCGTGCTCTCGTACTTCTCGCAAGGCAAGACGCTGGTTACGCCGATCAGTGCTGCTGGCTTCTGTGTCGCCATCGCCGGTGCGTTTGTAATCTTGTTCTTCTATAAGCTCCTGGGGGGCTACTACCTCCGAGAGGGCGAGGGCCCGATTCGCCGTCGTCGTCGCCGTACTGCTCTGCGCGCCCCGGCGGCAGTTGTGCTCGACGAAGAGTAAGGTCATCGGCAGAATGCCGGTGCAAGGCCAAAGCGCAAAAAGTGGCCCGGCACATGGGGGCAGTCATGTACCGGGCCGAGATTTGGCCGCATTGCACGGCCGACGCGCATACTATCCCTTCGACAGCCAATTGCAAGTACCGGTAGCGCGGCGGGTTTTCCTTCCTGCCGTAGTTTGATGTCCTGTTGACTGAAGGCACGCCGGACTTTGTCCCTCCCTGACCTGCCCTGCTTGCCCATTTTCCGAGCACGGCGACTGACATTGACGCGCCCCGGCTGGGCAAGTATTTCTCCGCTGCCATTTTTCCGGCGCTGGGCTCCTGCTGCCGCCGCGCGCCGCCTCCGGGCAACTGACTCATGAAAACTCGCGACATCGCCGTCGTCGTCTGCACCTATCAGATGCCTGGCCATCTCGAGCGTGTGCTGGCATCGCTGTCACAGCAGACGATTGCGGCGCAAATGGAGGTGGTCATCTCGGACGACGGCTCGCGCGACGAGACGTCCGACGTTGTCCATCGGTTCGCCCGCCAAGTGGAATTTCCGGTGCGGTTCATCACCCACCCGCGCGACGGCTTTCAACTGGCCCGCTGTCGCAATGAGGGATTTCAGGCAACTACCGCCGGCTGCCTGCTGTTCCTCGATGGGGATTGCCTGGTCCCGCCCGATCACGTCCAGTACCACTATAGCGCCGTCCAGCCGGGTGTCGTGACCAGCGGTTACTGCATTCGCCTCGATCAGCCCACCAGCGAGCGGATCACCGTGGAATCGGTCCTCCGCGGCGAGTTCGCGCGGCTAAGTCCACCGGGCGAATTCCGCAAGCTGGCGCTGATGCACCTTAAGTCGTCGTTTTACAACTTGATCCGCCATCCGCGCAAACCGAATCTCCGCGGCGGCAACGTGGGCATTTGCCGCGACGATTTCTTGCGGGTCAACGGCCTGGACGAGAATTTTCGCGCCTGGGGCGGAGAGGACGACGACCTGGGGTGGCGGATGCGAGCGGCCGGACTGCGGATCGTGTCGGTGCTCGACCGCACGCGGACTTACCACTTGTGGCATCCGCCCACGCCGACCAAGGTCGATCGCCATCACGAGCAGCATCATTTCGACTACTTGTACCGCACGTTTCGCCTGACGCGGTGCTTAAGCGGCGTGGTCAAGCGCCGGCCACAAGACTTGCTGGTGCGGCTGGTCGGTCAGCCGCACGATCCACCGCTGGCGGCAAGGATTTTGAAATCGCTCGGCCTGGCCGCACGGCCGTGGGCGGGACAGACCGTTGATCTGGAGGTTGTGGTCGTGCCGGGAAGCGGCCGCTTCACCGGGCAGGCGGATGGAAACCTGCTCCTGGCGATTGAGGAATCGGCCGCAGCTCGACGCCATCTGCGGCAGGCGCATCTCGTCCTCTCGAAAAGCGGCCAATTCGGCTTGCCGCGACAAGTGCGGCTGCGGTTGAATGACGCCTCAGGGTTATGGGCTGCACTCGGAAGCGGCACTGCCCAGGCCGAAGTGCGGCGGCGGGCGGCATAATCGCGTCACGCAGGAAGAATCGTCATGGCCAGGATTGTCGTCGAAGCCCGCAAGACGCCGGAGGCCGGCGCATTTCTGGATAACATGGCTGCCACCTGCCGAGTTGCCGGCCATCAAGTGATGCGCTGGCGCGGCCCGCGCTCGGGACGTGTACCCTACGGCCGGTGGATGTGGCCCTGCGATCTGGCGATTCTGTTCAACGGCACACACGACCGATATTCCCAATTCCACCAGCAACTCGACGGCTGGGACGCCCGGCGAATTTATGTCGAGCTGGGCTGGTACCCGCAGCAAGGACGGTTCCAAGTCGATCCGCACGGCATCAATGCGGCCGCGAGCTGGGCAACCGAGCGGCTGACTTGTCACTGCCGCACTCCCCTGGCCGTGCCGGCCGCGGGCGACCTGCTGGTCGTGCTCCAGCACGATCATGACACGCAGATCACGCACATGTCCCCCTGGTTCGACAGCATGTACGCCTTTGTGAAGCATCTGGCGGAGCACTCCGCACTCCGCCTGAGACTGCGAAAGCATCCGCGTCACGACCTGGATGAGCGGCTGGCAGAGCTAGCCCGCCGCCAGGGGCTCGTTTGGGATCAATCGCCGTCGCTGACCACCGCCATGGAAACCTGCCGGGCGGTGGCCTGCATCAACTCGTCGGGCGCGGTCGAGGCGCTGGCGAACCGTCTGCCGGTGCTGTGCTTCGGCAAGGCGGTCTACCGGCATCCGGAGGCGGTGCACTGTCTGACCGACGACGGCCGGCAGCTCCGCGCCGTCACTGGCCAACTGGCCCAAGGGCGCTGCGACTTATTTGTCGAGGCGATCGACGAAATCGTGCGCCGCATTCAGGTGCGGCAATGGACCGTGACCCAGATCCAAGAGCGGTTGCCGCCGCTGTTGGATTCGCTGCTGGCCGGCTGCAAGCCATCGAGTTGGTGGTCTCGCCTGACCGACGTTCTCCCGCTGCGCCGGGCTGCTTAAATCGATCTCGAACTCTGCAATCCCGATGCTCACCGTCCTCATCCCCTGCAAGAACGAGCGGCTCAATATTCGAGCTTGCATTGAGTCAGTGCGGGGGATTGCCGACGAAATCCTGATTGCCGACTCGGGATCGACCGACGGGACGCTGGACATCGTGCGCTCGCTTGGCGGCTGCCGGATCATCGAGCGGGAGTACGTCAATTCGGCAAACTTCAAGAATTGGGCCATCCCGCAGGCGACGCATGAGTGGGTGCTGGTTGTGGACGCGGACGAACGGGTGTCGCCGGAGCTGGCAGCCGAGATTCGCTTGGTGCTGTCCAGCCCGCCCAAACACGACGCCTATCGCCTGCGGCGCGACAACTTTTTTCTGGGGCATCCGATCCGCTACTGCGACTGGAATACACCCGAGCTGACGCGCCTCTTCCGCCGAGATCTGGGCCGCTATCAGGAGCGGCGCGTTCATGCCGACGTCGAGATTGTCGGCGGCACGATCGGCGATCTGACCGGCAAGCTGTTGCACTATACAGCCTGGGACCTGGCAGACTTCGTCGCCAAGCAGAATCGCTATAGCACCTGGGCGGCGGAGGACATGCACGACAAAGGAAAGCGGCACGGTCTGGTGGTGGCGCTGCTGAGGTTTCCGATCCGCTTCTTGTACCTCTACGTCCTGCGGCTGGGCTTCCTGGACGGCATGGCGGGGCTGGTTGTCTGCTCGATCATGGCCCACTACGCCTTCCTCAAAAGCGCCAAGCTGTGGGCCCTGCACGACACGATCGGCCACCCCGACGGCGCGCCCGCCAAGAGCAGCCGGCGGCACTCCTCCGAACCAGCCACGACGCGCCGCCACGCGGCATGATCGCGCAGGCGCATCGAACTCCCAAGTCCGCGGATTCTTCAGGAGTTGATTGCGTCACGCCGGCTCGCCTCGTATTCTCATTTCCAACTCCGAAGTGAGGACATGAGAATCGGGAGACGAGTGATGGCTATCGATGTGTTTCGCAGAGCTTCCCGATCCGTCGCTGGGAATGCTGATAGAATTCGGTTCTTGACCTCGAATGTTATTGCGGCCGGGATGCTTTGCGCCGCAGGAACCGCTGTCGCATCTGCCGCCGATTCGACGCGCGTGGTCATGGTCAGCCCGCGCGACCAGGCGGCCGACGTAAGCCCGCAAACGCTCGTGCAGATTCATTTTTCCAATGGACTCAAGCTGCCAACTCTCACCGCTGATGCCGTCCGGCTACTGGATCCTGACGGCAAGAGCGTCGCCGCCAAGCTGGGCTCGGACATCGAGGGGGACGTGGTCAACCTTCAGCCAACTGGCAAGCTGCTGCCGCTGAGCCGCTACACGCTGGAGGTGACGAGCAAGCTCGTGGGCAAAGAGGGAATGCCAGTGGCGGCGTTCCGTTCGACGTTTACCACCGGCACGGACCGGCCGCGGGCCGTTGAGATTCCAGGCTTCCGCTACACGAAGACCAAAATCGACGACGAGCATGGACCGACCGCCATCGCCATCGGCCCCGACAAAAATGTTTACGTCTCAACCTATAACGGCATGGTCTATCGCCTGCGGATCGATCCGCAAACCGGCCTGGCAATCGGCAAAGATCGGCTGCTGGCGCTTGAAGGCGAGAGAAAAATCCTGGGACTGGCCTTCGACCCGGACGCCACCGCGGAAAAGCTGATCGCCTGGATTACCTACGACGATCGCAAGGCCGAGCTACAAAACGAAGGCACCTTCAGCGGCGTTCTCTCCAAGCTTCAGATTCCCGCCGCCGGCCGCGAGCGCAATCCAGACCAGAGCGGCACATTAGCCAGCATCGCAAAAGAAACCCCGTACATCATTGGCCTCCCCTCCGGCTGGCACCCGCTCAATGGCTGCACATTCGGCGCCGACAAGCGGCTGTACATCTCGACTGGCAGCATGAATCGCCTGGGGGACGATCCGGTACGGCCCGAAACACCTTTGAGCGCCGCGGTGCTCGTGGTCGACGTCCACAGTCCTGACGAAAGTGGCGGCCGCCTCCCGTTGAACGCGCAGACGACCGCGCCCGTCTCCTATAATCCGCACGCGCCAAACGCACCGCTCAAGCTCTATGCCACCGGCTTTCGGCAGATGTATCGCGTCTGCTGGCATTCGAATGGCAATCTCTATGGCGGCGTGAATCAGAACGACGGCACCGGCCGCTCCGACACGCCGAGCAAGCCCGGTGTTCCCGCGCTCCATTCGGTCTTCCCGGACGAAGATCTCGTACGGATCGTCGAAGGGGGTTACTACGGACACCCCAATCCGTCGAGGAATGAGTATGTGCTGCTGGGCGGGAATCCCATGTCCAGCGTCGATCCGTGGGAAGTGCCGGAATACCCCGTGGGAGTCCAGCCTGAGCCGAACTTCCATCCGGACAACTTGATCTTCAACTTGAAATCGATCAATGGCACCAGCGCCAACGGCTGCACGGAATACACGCTGCCGGGTCCGCTACACGGCCGCCTCCTGATCTGCTTCTACGAAGGGACGCACACCGTCCATACCTTCGCCTTTAGCGACAGCGGCACCACCGTCACCGACAACCGGCCGCTGTTGACCGCAGATGGCCAGAGCATGACCTTTACCCAGCCGCTTGATGTAGTCGTTCATCCCAGCGGACGCATTTATGTCGCCGACTTTGGGAGTTGGAGCAGTTTCGGCGGCGGCGGAGCGATTTGGGCGCTGAACCCGGCCGGCGGGAAATGAAGCTTCAGCGCGAGTCGGCGGCATCAAGCCTGGCGGCCATGCAGCTTGAGCCAGCGCTGGCGGCGCACCCAATAGAATCGCACGGGCAGAAACAGATCGACGACCTCATCGGAAATGAGCAGCCCGCCGAGCACCGGTAGCGCCATCGGCGCGAGAATCTCGCCGCCGACGCCCGTGGCAAAGACCATCGGGAAGATGGCGACGATCGCGACTCCTTCGGTGAGGAGCTTGGGACGCAGGCGATGGACCGCCCCCTCGATGACCGCTTCGCGAAGCTCTTCCAGCGAGCGGATGTTCTCCAGGCCGCCGCGCTTGTCGATCGCTTCGCGCAGGTAGACGAGCATGATGATGCCCGTTTCGGTCGCCATGCCAAAGCAGGCAATGAAGCCGACCCACACGGCGACGCTGAAGTCCATTGGCGGCGCGTCCCAGCCCCCCATGATCTTGGGGAAGAAGTACATGAAGAACGCCCCGCCGGCCAGCGCCTCCGGCACGGCCAGCATCATCAGCGACGCATCCGCCAGATCGTGATACGTCAGGTAGAGGATCACAAAGATCAGCGCGATCACCGCCGGGAAGACGAGCAGCAGCGTGTTGGCGGCCCGCACCTGATGCTCGAATTCCCCGCTCCACTCCAGGTGGACTCCTTCGGGGAGTTTTACCCTTTGAGCGACGACTCGCTGCGCCTCGTCCACGAAACCGACCACGTCCCGCCCGCGGACATTGAGCGTCACGTAGTTGAGCAGCCGGCCGTTCTCGCTCTTGATCATCGCCGGCCCTTCGACGATGTTTACGTCCGCCACGGCCGACAGCGGAATCATTCGCCGCTGGGAAGCGTGTGGCGCCGTCGCCACGTGCGGGGTGCCGTTGGCCTGCGGTGTCAACGTGGGGACCGGCATCGCGGGCGCCGGCCTACCGCTCATTCCGCCGCCCGTCATGCTGCCGCCCCCCATGCCCGGACTGATCAGCAGGCGGCGGATGCTCTCCTCGTCCTCGCGGCTAGCGCGGGCATAGCGCAGGCGGACTGGAATCCGCTGGCGGTCTTCGACGGTGTAGGTGATCGCCCGACCGCCGACAGCCAGCTCGATTTCGTTCTGAATGTCCTCGACCGAGATGCCATAGCGGGCCGCTTGCTGGCGGTCGATGTCGATCTCCAAATACCCCTTTCCCATGATCGGAGCGACAACTACGTCGCGGGCGCCGTTGACGGGCTTGAGTGCCGCCTCGACGTCCTTGCAGACGCGTTCGATGGTGGCCAAGTCGGGCCCAAAAACCTTCACACCGATGTCGGTCCGCACGCCCGAAGAGAGCATGTTGATGCGGTTGATGATGGGCTGAATGAAGATGTTGCTCCAACCGGGGACTTGGAGTACGCGCCCCATTTCGTCGTCCACGAGGTCCCCCTTGGGGCCTCCAACCCGCGGCCAGAAGAAGACTGACTTGCGGAAGGGGGGTTCCAATTCTTCGCGGAGCCTGGCCAGCGGCGGGAACGCGGCCGGATCATAAGACTTCTCGAGCTGCGCCGCACGGGCCGCGTGGGCAAAATGCTCGGCCTCGGCAGCTTTCGGAGCGCCGTGAACCAGGTCCGACGTGTTGGCAGCCTTGACAAGTTCTTCGAGCGCGAACCACGTATACGCCTCGGTGCCGCGGTCAAAGAGCTCCCAGTTGATTTCCTTGACGTGAGCCAACCAGAGTTCCTCACGATGGGCAATCAGCTTGTCGTAGACACGCGAGGCAAACGTCGGTGCATCGGCTCCCAGCAGTTCGGCCGATGTGCTGAGCCAACGATGGACCAGCGGCTCGCGCAGCGTCAAAGCGTCGGCAGTTCCCATCTTGGAGCTGGCCTGCGCTTTGAGCGCGCTACGATGCTTCTGGAACTGTGCCCCCGATAAAAGCGATCGCAACTTCCTCTCGAAGTCAACTTGCCGAATGAACGAAACACCGCTGATGGGCTTCAGCCGCGTGAGGACGTCCTCCGGGAGATCGGCCTTGCGCAGCGCCTGATAGTTCTCATCCGTCAGCCGGAACACGGGGACAAAGGCATCCTGCTCGACCAGCCGCTCGGCGATGGCGAGCGAGAGCTTTTGCACGTCTTCCACAGCCGGACTGCGGGCCAGCCAGGGGGCATAAATTGCCAGCGATTCGCCCAGGAGCGATTCCATTTCGCGGCTGATGACTGCCGCCATCTCGGGCCGCACGATGTCCGCAGCGCGAAACTGGCTGATTACTTCTTCGACCGTAAAGCGCAGGAGCACTGGTCCCAGATCGGATTCAAATTCCTGATACCTCAGCGACGCCAGCTCGCGCATGATCTCGTCGAATCGCTCCAGCGCCTTTTGCGAGGCGTCGTTGACAAGGTTCTGCCGGTCCTCGGGATTGGAGGGGGGCAGAACATACCCTTCGCGCTCCAGCCGCACCAGCACCAGGTTTGTCTGCTCCGCCGCATCCCGAAACCTCAGCACGCGCTTGGGCCACAGCTCCTTGGGGCGGAAATTGACGAACGTCTCCACCATGTCCAGCGGCGCTGGATCGGTTGGCGTGTCGGCCCGCCCTGCCTTGCCGATGACCGACTCCACCTCCGGAAAACCCCGCAGCAGCGCATCGCGGGCCTTCAGGTCGTCGGCCGCCTGCGTGACGCTGGCCCGCGGCACGGTGATCGGCATGTCGAGCGTCATCCCCTCGTCGAGTGCCGGCATGAAGTCCACGCCGATCTTGGGAAAGCCCTGAGCCCACAAACCCAGCAGCACCAGCGTCACAAGCGCAAGTAGCTGCCAGTACC
>DASRJP010000240.1:0-4328 GCA_035649415.1 Pirellulaceae bacterium
GCCGCGGGCCAGGCTTTCGTCGGTGGCATCGGTGACGGTGTCGGCCAGGCCGCCGGTGGCGCGAACCACCGGAACTGCGCCGTAGCGGAGGCTGTAGAGCTGGTTGAGTCCGCAGGGCTCGTAGTGGCTGGGCATGAGGAACATGTCGGCGGCCGCCTCGATACGATGCGCCAGTGGCTCGCTGAACGTCAGTCGCGCGGCGACCTTCTGCGGCGCGTCGCGAACGAGGTCCTCGAGCAGTTGATGGTATTTTGGCTCGCCCGTTCCCAGGACCACCCACTGGACATCGACCTCGCGGACCCACTTCCGCATCACCTCAGCCACCAGGTCCCACCCCTTCTGGTCCGCCAGCCGGCCGATGAGCCCGATCAGCGGCGTCTGCGGCGACAGCGGCAGGCCCAACTCGAGCTGGAGTGCCGCCTTGTTGGCGGCTTTCCCCTCTGGCCAACTGGCGACGTCGTAGCGGACCGCAAGATGCGGATCGGTGAGCGGATTCCAGGCTGCGTCGTCAATGCCGTTGATGATTCCCTCCAGCAGCTCGCGGCGCTCCTGCAAGGTGCCTTCCAGCCCGCAGCCCAGATCGGGCGACTGGATCTCCTCGGCATACCTCTGGCTGACGGTGGTAATGCCGTCGGCAAAGACGATACCCGTCTTGAGCAGATTGAGTTTGCCGTAGAACTCCATCTGGTGCATGTTGAAATACTTCCAATCGAGCCCGGTCAGTCCCATGTCCCAGTGCCAGAATAGTCCCTGGTAGGCCAGATTGTGGATCGTGAGCAGCGAAGCAATCGATTCGTAGCCGTGAGCGTGCAGGTATTCGATGCTCAGCAGCGCGGGGATGAGACCGGTCTGCCAGTCGTGGCAGTGGACGACGTCCACTTTCAGCTTGAGGAGGCGGATCGACTCCAGTACGCCCCGGCAAAAAAAGACGAACCGCTCGCAGTTGTCCTTGTAATCCTCGCCTTTGACGCGGTACAGCTCGGCGCGGTCGAAGTAATCGTTGTTCTCGACGAAGAAGATCGGCACGCTCGACGCTGGAAGCGAACTTTTCAGCAGCCGGCCGCTGACGATCTTGTTGCCGATCGGGACGTCGAATTTAACTTGGAGCGGCTCAATGGGCAGGCCGCTCTCGTGAATGTGCCGGTAGGCCGGCATCATGACGGCGACGTTGTGGCCGAGCTGCGCCAGATCGACCGGCAGCGCGCCACAAACGTCGGCCAGACCGCCGGTCTTGGCGAACGGAGTGACCTCGCTGCTGGCAAAGAGGATATCCAAGGGTGCGTTTCCGTAGTAGGCACACTGTGTGTGACGTAAAGAGTGGACGGCACACGGAGTGTGCCTACTACGAGGTCGGCGAGCGAATCGACGAAACGAGTTTATAGCTTACGAATTGGTGCCAGGCCAGCGGCAAATTCAGTGCATCCAGCCCGCTCACTTCTGCGGCGCGGTCGCGACCACGTCGTTGTCCCGCAGTTTACCGACGCCGTCGGCAATGTCCGGCTGGCCGGTCACGACGTTGTCCGCAATCACATTGCCGCCGCCCGCGTCAGCCTTGATGGGCGTCGATGGCTCGGCCCGGTCGTCGCGAATCAGATTCCCCGCAATTCGGCTGTCAAAGACCTCAAGCAGCAGGATGCCTGCACCGTCGTTGTCCAGCAACGTGCAGCCGGTGACGTGGATCCGCCGGCACTTTTCCAGAATCATCGCGGCGAGACTCCCTTGCACCTGGTGCAGGTGCAGTCCGCTGATCGTGCAGTCGCGGCAGTTGACAAAGCGGACGCCATTGCGCGCCTCGCTGGTGTAACCGTACAGCGGGTTACGCTCCATCGCATTGGCGCCGACGACGACATGCAGCGAGTTTTCCACCAGGAGGTTGTGCTCGTACCCCTGCCAGAACGTATTGCCGACGATGGTCACGCCGCGTGCTCCATCGAGATGGATGTTGGTCTGCACATCGGAGAGCACGTTGTCGCCGATCGTCACGTGGCCGCAATTGAAGATGACGTCCTGGTTATTTCGCCGCACGACTCCTTTTCCCAGGATGCGAATATTGGCCGACTGCGGGGCGTCTTTCGAGTGCTGGATCGTGCAGCCGACGATCGCCGCTTCGGCGACGCTGCCGTCGGCACAATCGAAGAGGACGTTGGCGGTTGGCGGACCATCCTTGGCGTGGTTCCCTTCGATGTCACAGCCGCTGATGTGGATATTCCGCACGTCGCCGCCGCGGACGACTATGCCGCCGCCGTCGCAGTAGCTGATGTGGCTGGTGCTGATGTTGGTCTGATGCAGGTTGACGTGGTCGTAATAGATGCCGATGCCGCGGTTTTCGTAGATGTGGCAGGCGTCGATCAGCACGTTGCGGTTGCGCTTCACCATGTGGATGCCGTGCCGCACCTTGCGGATGTGGACGCCGCGGATCGTGATCTGCATCGTGCCGGAGGCCTCGATGCCGTCGGCCTCGTCGTGACCGCCGACAATGGCCAGTCCTTCAACCACCGGCATTCGCTCCTTCTCCCACAGCTCCGGCTTGACCGATTCTGGATCGGCCGTTCCTTCGTGAGTGCCGACCAAACGAAATGCCGGGCCGCTGCCGGCCATGACGACGCGGGCTGCTCCGCTGCCCACCAGGGACGTGTATCCGACCTTGGCCAGGTTGATTTCGACCGTCTTGGAGATCTTGTACGTTCCGGGCGGAAAAATGACGTTCCCTTGGCCAGCGTCGATCGCCCGCTGGATAGCGGCCGTATCATCCGCCTGACCGTCCCCGACGGCGCCGAATTGGGCGACGGTTCTCGGATTGATCGATCCGAGGCGTAGCGGAGTTTCCCTTTGCGCAAAGACAAAGTAACCGCCGAGGGAAAGCGTCGCGGCGGCCAGAAGCGCAACGCGAATGGCAGAAGATTTCATAACAACTCCTTACAGTCCACTAATCGCGCGAAAATCGTCTTTAAGCGACCGGTAAAGCTGCTGGTAGATCGGAAAGCCGGCGTCATAGACCTTGGCCGACTTCCTGTTGAGTGGAGTCTTGCTGACCACGCGGATCGTGGCGGCACACGCCTCCTCGACGTTCTTGAACGCCCCAGCGCCAACCGCCGCCAGGAGCGCCACACCGTACGCCGGCCCCTGCTCGGCATTGATCGTCACGACGTCCTGGCAAAAAGCGTCGGCCTGGATCTGCCGCCACAGAGGGTTCCTGCTGCCGCCGCCGCTGGCGCGAATCTGCTTCACCGGGACGTTCAGCTCGCGGATGATCGCCAGGCTGTCGCGCATGGCGTAGGCGACCCCTTCCATCACCGCGCGGGTCAGGTGGCCGCGGCCGTGCTTGAGGGTCAAGCCGATGTAGCAGCCGCGGGCGTGCGGATCGGCGTGCGGCGTGCGCTCTCCGGCCAGATACGGCAGGAAGAACAGTCCCTCGCTGCCGGCAGCAACTTCCTCCGCTTCGGCAGTGAGCTGCTTATAGCGCTGGTCCTTTCCCTTGCCCAGCCCATCGCAGATTTTTTCGGTAAACCACTGGAGGGCGCCACCGCCGGTCAGGCTGACCCCCATCATGTGCCACTTGCCGTGGACGGCGTGGCAGAAGGTGTGTAGCCGGCCGGCCGGATCGATCTGCACCTCGTCGCTATGGACGAACATGATGCCGCTGGTGCCGATCGAGGTGGACAGCGTGCCACCGGTGACGACGCCCGTGCCGACGCCGTTGGCTGCGCAGTCGCCGGCGCCGCCGACCACGACGCAGTCGGTCGAGAGACCCATCGCCGCCGCGGCTTCTTTGGTCAGCTTTCCCGTGACTTCTTCCGACTCGTAGCACTTGCCGAAGAGTGACTCGTCGAGCTGAAGCTTCGACAGCAGCTCCTTCGACCAGTTGCGCTTCGCGACATCGAGTAGCAGCATGCCGCTGGCGTCGCTGACGTCGGTGGCGAACTCGCCCGTCATCCGCCGGCGGACGTCGTCCTTGGGAAGCAGCACTTTGACCGTCTTCTCAAAGTGTTTTGGCTCGTGATTGCGGAGCCAGAGGATTTTCGGCGCGGTAAAACCAGTGAGTGCCGGGTTGGCGACCATCCTGATCAGTGCCTCGCGACCACCGGCCCGCTCTTCGATCTCGGTGCACTCCGCCGCCGTTCGCTGATCGTTCCAGAGCAGCGCCTTGCGGATCACCTTGCCGCGCTTGTCGAGGAAGACCGAGCCGTGCATCTGCCCCGACAGGCCGATCGCCTTCACATCGGCCGCCTTGAGCTTCGCTTTCTTCACCACTTGCCGCACGGTGGCGACGGTTGCCTTCCACCAGTCCTCCGGGTCCTGCTCGCTCCACAGGGGCTTGGGAAAATAGC
>DASRJP010000241.1:0-2375 GCA_035649415.1 Pirellulaceae bacterium
ATGCCCGCGAGTTTCAAGCAGTTGACCGATTTTCTGACGGGCCTGGGAATCGAGCAGATCGCCCACACGCAAAAGAACTACCTGGCCCACCTGATCAGCGTTTACAAGCTGATGCAGACGAGCGGCTGCGAGGAGGAATTGTGCGTGGCCGGCCTGTTCCATTCGATCTACGGCACGGAGAAATTCCAGGGGTTCAAGCTGCCGCTGTCTCGGCGGGGCGAATTGGCCGAGTTGATCGGCAGCCGGGCGGAGCGCCTGGCGTACTGGAACTGCGTCATGGATCGCTCGTCGCTGGACGAACTGCTCGGGCAGACGGACGAGCCATTCCTGCTGCGCAACCGCGACAGCGGCGAGTCGATGTCCCTGACGCGGCGCGAATTCGACGACCTGTGCTGCGTGCACCTGCTCGACTGGCTCGAGCAGGCGCCCCGCTCGCGTTTTGGCTGGGACTACCGTCGGCAGGCGTATCGCCAAATGGCCGAGCGGATCGGTGGTCGCGCGCTGGCCGCTTACGACCAGGTCTTCGCCCGCGCACCGACTTCTGCGGCGACGTAACGTCGGTCGAAAGCAGGAACAGCGACTCGATTGTCCTGAACGCGCCTCAAGTCGGCTGCGAAGCTTTCCAGCAATCCGAAAGTGTTCGGGCCACCTCCAGCGCCGAGTGGTCCAATTGGTTGCCGACGACGGCCAGGAACCGGTTCAGCGCGGGAAACCAGCGCACCGTCGCGGAAAACGCCAAATTGGTTCCGTTGTGGTAAGCCACCGGTCCCAGATTCGAACCGGTGTCGCAAAGAAACACGCCGCGGCCACACCAGATATCCAGATCTGGCTCGACGACGATGCGGCGATTTGCCGCTCCACAGAGCATGTCATCCGCGAGTTGACAAAACGCTGCTTGCCAGCGAACGAGATCCGCAATGGACGTCAGCAGCCCGCCGTTGCCGAGAAGATTCCACGAGGGGCTCTCCGCCTTGTCCACCGGTCGGCCCCAGTCGGAGTCCCCGATTCGGCCTGATGCGACGCGCGAATGTTCCGACGTCCCAAAGGTGTACCCGGTGTCGTGCATTGCCAAGGGCCGGAGTAATGCCTGACGAAGATAAGCCTCGAATCCGTCACCGGCCGTTAGCTCGACGATGGCGGCCAGGAGGCTGTAGCCCGCGTTGGAATAGGACCAACGCTCCCCGGGGGGAAACAATAGTCGAGAACGAAAGATTCGGTCGAGCAGCTCCTCCCGCGAAAGGGGCTGGTAGTCCTCGTCGACGGAATACTCTCGCGGTTCGGCGGACGGCCCGAGAAAATCGGCCAGCCCCGACGAATGGGTGAGCAAGTGATGGAGCCTGATCTGGCAAAGTGGCGGCGGCAAGGACCCAAAAAACTGATCGAGCGTCTGGTCAACGCGGAGAAGTCCGGTTGATTCCAGCCGGACGATCGCCGCCGCCGTGAAGGTCTTGGTTACCGACCCGATGTCGAACAAAGTCGCATTCTGAGTCGGCGTTTGGCAGTCCGATGCCAGGAATCCAAAAGTACGAAGAAACTCTGTTTGCGAGCCGTCAACAATCGCCACGGCGCCCGAAAAGCACGTCGCCGCTAATCGTTCCAGCTCCTGAGCCGTTTGCTCGTGCTCGGTTGCCGAAAACATGCGTCACAAACATCGACACAACTGGCGACCAAGATTCCTGGACCGGCTCTCTTACATTCAGTTTCCAAGCGCCTTCTCAATGATCGGCATGAGCTGCTGCACCTGATGGGCCACGCCCAGAATTTTTCCTTCCTTGTCCACGACCATCATCGTCGGAATGCCGCGGATGGAATACTTCTCGGCCAGCTCCTGCGTCTCGTCGCCTGCCAGGGTTTCCCAGGGAAGCTGATTCTCCTCGAGAAACGTGGACAGCGCCTCGGCATCCTTGTCCAGGCTCACGCCGACGATCTCAAAGCCTTTGTCGTGTAGCCGGTCATATAGCTCCCTCACGTGCGGCATTTCACGCAGGCAGGGGCCGCACCAGGTGGCCCAGAAATCGACCAGCACGACTTTGCCGCGGTACTTCTTCCAGTCGAACGGGCCGCCGGCTGCGGTAGTGCCGGCCAGCTCCATCTCCTTGCCGACGAGATCCGACTCCGCGGCCGCCGGCTTTTTGGCCAGCTTCTTGCCGTACCGCGCCAGCTCCTTGTCGCTCGACTTGGCGAAAGCGTTGCCAAACGAGACGAAGTGCTTCTCCCGCTCCGGGCCGTTTTCGATCCGGTTGATGAGGGCCACCGTGCTGGAAGCAATGCGGAGGTGCCTGGCGGTCAGCTTTTCCTTGGCAAAGTAGTCCGACAGTTCCTTGAGGACCGCATCGATCTGCTCGGGAGGCAGTTTATCCCCTTCAAGTATCTTC
>DASRJP010000242.1:0-39482 GCA_035649415.1 Pirellulaceae bacterium
CCAAATCTGCGCGAAAGGCTCAACTCACTCGCGGCGGCAAGGCGCCTGCCAAGAACGACCTGCTGCTGAATTACTACGGCGACGATCCGGACACGCTCAACGTGATCACGTCGAACGATACCGTCAGCATGGCTTTTCATCGCTTCGTCTATGAGTACCTGGCGGACCGCAAGTTCTCCAATCCCGACGAGTGGGAGCCGATGCTGGCCGAGTCGTGGGAGTTCGATGAAAAGACGTTGACGTTCAAAATCAATCTCCGCAAGGGCGTCTATTGGCAACCGATGAAGCTGCCCAATGGCAAGTTGCTGCCGCGGACGGAGTTCACGTCGGCCGACGTGAAGTTCACGTTCGACTGCATCTTGAACGAGAATATTGAGGCGGCATCGCTCCGCAGCTACTACACCAACCCCAATGCCAAGGATGACACCGACAAGTATCGGATCAAGGTCACGGTGATAGACAAGTACACCGTCAAGGTGCAGTGGACGGAGCCGTACTTCCTGGCTGATGAGTTCACGCTTGCCGGAAGTCAAATCATTCCGCGACACGTGTATAGCGTGGACGCCAACGGCGAGCCGATTTCGCTCGACTTCCGCAACAGCCGGGAGTTCGCCACTGCGTTTAACGATCACTGGGCCAACACGCAGATGTGCGGCACCGGGCCGATGATCTTTGAATCGTGGCGGAAGGAGGACGGAGCCAGCCTCACGCGGAACGAGGACTATTGGGGACAGCCGTTCTACTTCGACCGGCTCGAGTACCGCTACGTCTCCAATCCACAGACCGCCCTGCAACAAATTCTTCAGAACGACCTCGATTTTGGCGCTATTCCGGAGAAGGATCACTACATCCAGAGCAAGTCGCACGCCAACGCCCAGGCCGGAAAGGTGAAGCTCGTCGATTACGACTATCCCGGCTATCGGTACATGGGCTTCAACGTGCGGCGCGACCTGTTTGCCGACAAGCGGGTCCGCTGGGCAATCAGCCACGCTGTCCCTGTCGATGACATCGTGGACAAGGTCTATCACGGCCTGGCAACGCGGCTCAGCGGGCCGTTCCTGCCCGGCAGCACCGCGAACGACGACAGTCTGACGCCGGTTCCTTTCGATCTCGAAAAGGCAAACACATTGCTCGATGAAGCCGGCTGGAAAGACAGCGACGGCAACGGCATCCGTGACAAGATGATCGCCGGACGCAAAGTCGATGCCTCGTTCGACCTGATGATTTATGCCGAAAGCCCACAGTATCAACGCATCGCCGAAATGATCGCTGAGAATTGCCGCCGCATCGGGATTAATGTCCGCATCACACCGACGCAATGGGCCCTGATGCTTCAGAACCTGCGGAAAAAAGAGTTCGACGCGACGATCCTCGGATGGGCGCTGAGCTGGAAGCAAGACCCCTTTCAGATTTTCCACGGCAGCCAGGCCGACTTGCAGGAAAGCTCCAACTCGATCGGTTACCAGAATCCCGAATTGGACAAAGTGATCGAAGAACTGCGCGTCACGCTCGACAAGGAGAAGCAGGTCGAGCTGTACCACAAGATTCACAAGTTCATCTACGACGACCAGCCCTATACGTTTCTATTCATGGACAAGGCCACGGCGGGGCACGACGCGCGACTGGAAAACATTTCGTTCTACAAGATTCGGCCCGGCGTGGACGCCCGCGAATGGTACTCGACCCGCCCGCGACCGCACGCCCGCTGACTGCCGCCATCCTCACCGCCTTAAGACGGAACTGCCCGCCGCCCCCGTGTGGACATACATTGCCCGCCGTCTCCTGGTGATGATTCCGACGTTGTTCGGCGTCACCGTGGTCTCCTTCGTCATCATGCAGCTTGCGCCGGGCGATCCGGTGCAGGCCAAACTCGGCTCGGGGGGCGCTCAGGCCGCTTCCGGACAGAACCGCGAAGCGTACCTGATTCAGAAGCGGGATCTGAAGCTCGACCGGCCGCTGTTACTAAACTACCGCTACTTCGGGGAATACTCGGACGAAGTGCGGCTGGCTGCCCGGTATATGGCCATGCCGACGGATGAGCTGGCCGCCGAGCTGGCGGAGCTGGCCCGAGATCCCCAGGCTCCCGGCAACGCTCCCCGGGTAAAGTTCATCCGATCTCTCAAGCCGGGCAACTTCAAGGTTCGCTTTCAGCCGCCGGACCTTTCGGACGAGCAGCTTGCGGCCTCAGGTCTGACGCGTCAGGAATGGCAACAGCGCGTGGACGAACGGCGGCGCACGCTGGCGGAGGCCATCCACGGATTGCTCGTGCCGTGGTGCGAGGACGTCGGCATTCACGGCGTACCTCCCGCCGTCGATTTGCTGCGCCAAAGCGATGCCCCCAAGGAACTAAAAGCGGGCGCGACGCGGTGCCTGGCTTCGATGATACCCTCCCCATTCGTCTATACGCTCGCGCGAGAGCCGGAACTGGGGGACGTAACGCGGGTCCGCGCGACATGGCAGCTCTTGTGGGCTCAGGAGAAGGGCAAATTCACGCCGCTGGACCCGGACCGGCGGGCGGCACTGGAAAAGCGCCTCCAGGAATTGGTCGCCATGTCGCGGACGGAGATGTTCCAGGCGATCCAAAGCAACGAGTTCTCGGCCGACGACGTGCCGTTCTTTGTCGAGGTATTGCTCGGCGATGCGCCGCGCGAGAAAAAGGCGGTGGCGGCCGAATTCGCCCGGCTCTACGTCTCCGCCCGCATTCAACTGTCGGTCGGAGCCGGCGCTCCGTCCGACGTTGTGCAGTCCGTTGCCGACAACTGGGTCGCCTATTATGAAGCCACGCGGGACCAGTACGAATTCGGTACGCTCGCCAAGGCGGGCTACTTCCTGGTCGATACGCAGTACGGCCATATGGTCTGGCGGCTGGTCACGTTTCAATTCGGCCGCTCGACGCTGCGAACGCGCGAACCGGTCTCCCAGAAGCTCTGGGATGGTGCGGTCATATCCGTGCCGCTAATGCTGATGGCACAGCTCGTGATTTATATTATTGCGGTCCCGGCGGGCGTTGTGGCGGCGGCGAATCGCAATGGTTGGATCGATCGTTCGACTTCGCTAACGCTGTTTTTTCTTTATTCGGTCCCGCCGTTTGTGGCGGCGATGCTGTTCTTGCTGTTCTTTGCATACGGCGACTACATGAAGTGGTTTCCCATGGAGCGGCTGCACTCGCCGGGTGCGGAACGCTGGCTGGAAGAACCGTTGGGATTCATTCGCTACACCTTCGATTACTTGTGGCATGCCACGTTGCCAGTTATCTGCTTATCGCTGTTCAACCTGGCGGGACTGGCCATGTATGGCCGCAACGCGATGCTCGACGTGCTCGACCAGGACTACATTCGCACGGCGCGGGCCAAGGGGGTCTCGTCGGTGCGGGTCATACTCAAGCACGCGCTGAGGAACGCGCTCATCCCCTTCATTACGCTGTTTGCCAGCTTCCTGCCCGGCCTCTTGGGCGGAAGTGTGCTGATCGAATACTTGTTTAACATCCCCGGAATGGGAAGGCTCGGTTTCAGTTCGATCCTCCTTAAAGACTTTCCGACGCTGATGGCGCTGATTTACGTCGAAGCCATTATTGTGATGCTCAGCATCCTGATGACCGACTTGCTCTACGTGCTCGTCGATCCCCGGATCAGCTTTGAAGGACGGGGAGGATCGGCATGAACGGCCCCGCAGCACGCAGCGAAGCCTTTCTCGATATCGTGTGGCGCCAGTTCCGCAAGAATCGGGCCGCCATGATCTCGCTCTGGCTCCTGGCACCGACGTTCTTGATGGCGATCTTCGCGCCCCTTATCGCGTCGAATCAGCCCTTCCTCTTTCGCGACGGCGAGCAGGCCATCTATCCCTGGTTTCGCGCAGTCTTTAACCCTGGCAACGCGGTCGACTACGTTTACAACATGGCGATGATCGCCTTTGTGCCATGGACCGCCTTGGCGCTGATTACCGGTGCCGTGCTCAAGCGTCGCGGTGTTTCCGCGCCCTACCGCGCGCTAGTGATAGGGGGGGAGTTTTTGGTTCTGGTGCTGGCCACCTCGCTGCTGTTCCTCATTCCGGGACTATCTCCTACGAACAGGTATTTTGCCCGTTCGTTTCCCATCGAAGAGCATCAGTCATCCGGGCAGAGGCGCGGAGTGTATCCGCCGATTCCCTTCGGACCGATCGAACAAGACAACCAGGCCTTTTTCAAAGCTCCAGGATTCCGGAAGGATCAGGCGCTGTGGCAGAAATCGAACGATGCCCACACGCATTGGTTCGGGACTGACAACACCGGCCGCGACGTGCTCGTGCGGATGATCTATGCCACCCGCGTCTCGCTATCGGTCGGCTTCGTGGCCGTCGGGCTCTACATGACGATCGGCATCGTCCTCGGCGCCATCGCAGGGTACTTTGGCGGCGCGATCGACATCCTGATCTCGCGCATCATCGAGGTGGTGCTGCTCTTCCCCGCGTTTTTCTTGATCCTCATCCTGGTCGCGCTGCTTGGGCCGAGCATCCTGATCATCATGTTCGTCATCGGCATTACTAACTGGCCAACGATCGCCCGTCTCATCCGCGGCGAGGTGCTCAAGCAGCGATCGCTCGACTATGTCCAGGCGGCGCGGGCGATGGGGGCCTCGCACATGCGCATCATCTTCCGCCACATCTTGAATAACGCCCTTTCGCCGGCGCTAGTCGCCGCCCCATTCGGCATCGCCAGCGCCATCGTCATCGAGGCTGGGCTCAGCCTGTTGGGATTTGGCGTGCGGCCTCCCACGCCGACCTGGGGCGTTCTCTTGAAGCTGGGCCACGATAATTTCGGCAATTGGTGGCTGATCCTCATCCCCTCACTCGCCATCTTTTACTGCGTAACCATCTTCAATCTTGTGGGCGCCGGACTGCGCGACGCCATGGACCCGAGACTCCGCGCATAGCTTCCTACGTCAGCCCCTGTTTGTTGATTTGTAATGCCCGCGGCAAACACGCTCATCGACATCGACAATCTCGTCACCCGCTTCTACACCGAAGACGGCGTGGTCAATGCCGTCGATGATATTTCGCTGGAGATACAGGAGGGCAAGACGCTCGGGATTGTCGGCGAGTCGGGGAGCGGCAAGAGCGTGACCAGCTTTTCGATCATGCGGCTTCTGGCGGGGACGGGGCGGATCGATCACGGGAGGATTTCGTTTCTCGGCAAAGACCTCGTGCGACTTCCAGAGCCGGAGATGAGGAGGATTCGCGGCAAAGAGATCAGCATGATCTTTCAGGAGCCGATGACCTCGCTCAACCCGGTTTTCACGGCCGGCTGGCAGGTGATGGAGGCGATCATGCTCCATCAAAAAG
The DNA here is from genome assembly GCA_035649415.1 of Pirellulaceae bacterium. Taxonomy (GTDB): domain Bacteria; phylum Planctomycetota; class Planctomycetia; order Pirellulales; family Pirellulaceae; genus DATKDU01. The sequence goes on from DASRJP010000242.1 coordinate 5,317, forward strand.
TGAGCAAAGCCGAGGCGCGGAAGCGGACGATCGAGCTGTTCCGCGAAGTGGGAATGCCGGAGCCAGAGCAGCGGGTCGATTCGTATCCGCACCAGCTTTCCGGCGGACAAAAGCAGCGGGTGATGATCGCCATGGCCCTGTCGTGCAACCCCAAGCTGCTGATTGCCGACGAGCCGAGCACGGCGCTCGACGTGACAATCCAGGCTCAAATCCTCGACATCCTCCGCGAGCTGCGCGACAACCGCGGCATGAGCGTCCTGTTCATCACGCACGATCTGGGAGTGATTGCCGAGATCGCCGATGAAGTGGCGGTGATGTTCCAGGGAAAGATCGTCGAGCAGGGAAAGGTGCTGGACATCTTCGAGCGGCCGAAGCACCCGTACACAAAGGGACTCTTAGCCTGCAAGCCGCGCTTGGAGACAAAGTACAAGACGCTGCCGACGGTCGCCGATTTCATGGAAGTCAGCGGCGAGGGGCCGACGCTCAAGATCGTTGAGAAGCAAATGACTCCCGAGCGGCTCGCGCAGCTCACGACGCAAGGACGCGGACGGATGCTGCATCCCAAGACGCAGCTCAAGGCGATGGGACATCCGTGGGAAGACGGCCGTTATCCGGCAGACACCACGACGGTCAACGAGGGGACGCGGCCGCTCTTGTCCGTGAAGGACCTCAAAGTACATTTTCCGATCCGTCGCGGCATTTTTCTTCGCACGGTCGGCCACGTGAAAGCCGTCGATGGGATCAGCTTCGATATTTACCGCGGTCAGACGCTGGGCCTGGTCGGCGAATCGGGCTGCGGCAAGACGACCGCCGGCCGGGCGATTCTGCGGTTGCTAGAGCCCGATGCCGGGCAAGTTCTCTACGACGGGACGGACCTCGCGCAGCTCTCCGGCCGCGACATGCGGAAGATGCGCCGCAAGATGCAAATCATTTTTCAGGACCCGTACGGCAGCATGAACCCGCGGATGACGATCGAGTCGGCCATCACGGAGCCGATGTACATCCAGAAGATCGGCAAGAATGCGGCCGACCGGCGCGACCGGGCAGTCGCCCTGCTGGAAGAAGTGGGGTTGAAAGCCGAACATCTCCGCCGCTATCCGCACGAATTCTCCGGCGGGCAGCGGCAGCGAATCTGCATCGCCCGCTGCCTGGCGGTTGATCCGGAGTTCATCGTCTGCGACGAATCAGTGTCGGCACTCGACGTGTCGGTGCAGGCCCAGGTGCTCAACCTGCTCAAGCGACTCCAGGCCAAGCACGGGCTGACCTACATCTTCATCAGCCACGATCTTTCGGTCGTCAAATTCATGGCCGACATGATGGCAGTCATGGCGCCGGTCGCCGGCGGCGGGAAGATCATCGAATTCGGCCCATCGGACGACATCTACAAGCACCCGCGCGAGGAATACACGAAGCGACTCATCGACGCCACGCCCAAGGACGATCTGGAAAATATCCGCCGGCGGCAAAAGGAGCGGGAGGAGGCGCTGGCGAGAAGATGGAGCCAGCAGTCAGGAGTCAGGGGGCAGGAGTCAGTGGCCAAGGACTAGGACAAAAGCTCCTCGATCCAGGAGGCCGTCTCGTCCGCCTTGCGCTGCATCCGGGCCAGCCAAGCAGAGTCGCCGCTGATCGCAGGAGCAAACGGGACCTGTCCCAGGCATGCCATGGCGCTATGAGCGATCTGGGCATTGAATTCGGCGCTGGCCGGCTGCTCGCCCAGCGCGAACTGGAACGATTGCCCCAGCGACGCCAGGATCAGCTCGCGAGCGAGTGCGTCGCCACACGGCGATGCGCGAAGATCGTCGGTGAAGTCGCGGCAGCGAGCCGCCTCGAATGCCAGCTCGCCCACGTCGGTGTGCAGCGCCACGTGGGACAATAGCATGTCGCACCAGCGCTCGATCTTCTGCCGCAGGTCGTTCAGCCGCGCCGCCTCGACCATCGCGAACTGCTGGCCATAGGAAATCAGGTGCAATACGCGATTGCGGGCGTCGAGCTGGCCGCTGAGCGTGCCAGCCGCCACGGGCGCCGCTTCGGGTTCGCGGCGCTGCTCATCATAAGCCTTTGCCGCTGCGGCAAACGTCCGGGCCAATAATTCACTGGCGAGCACTTCTTCCAGGAGCGGCAGAATCGCGGCCCAGGCAGCCGCTTCGCGCGGTCGGGCTTCCATATTTCGTAACGAAAAATCTTGAAGCTCCGTCAGCCAGTGCTGCAGGCGGCATTTCGAGGCGGACCAGTATTCGTGCAGTGCCTTTCGCGGGACAGGCTGCCTCGACTGGAGCCAGCGGCCGGCGTACAAAGCCACGTGAGCGCCGGTTTCAATGAGCTGGCGAGAGTTCATGCGGAAGGGGACAGGAGTCGGGAGTCAGGAGTCAGGGGTCAGAAGTCGGAGGTCAGTGAAAAACACCGATCCGCAGCGGTCCCCAGACCCGAGGGGACGTGGGTCTGGGGACGCTGCGGATGGTGGAGAGACGACGAGTGTTTGTGTGAACGTGACCCCCGTGCTTAAGTGATTAGCTTGTCTGGCAACCAGCATGCCACTGGCGAAGCTGCCGCTGCGCGAAGTTGCAAGTGCCGCTGGGGACATGACTTGCCGGCGGCGGGACGAAGGTTCCGGCGAAGCGGCGGGAGTTGCGTTTCGCGGGCATGTTGCCAAAATGCAACATTTTCCTGTGAACAACAGCTCGGCATTCCATGCGAATCGGCATTCTCAGCGACACGCACGGCCATGTGGCACACACGCTGGAGGCGGTGCGGATGCTAGAAATGCTGGACGTGGAAACGCTGCTGCACTGCGGCGATCTGTGCTCGGCGGAGATTCCGCGACTGCTGTCCGCCTGGCCAACGCATTACGTCTTTGGCAACTGCGACGTCGATCTCGACGCCATGCGGCAGGCGATCGCCCTCTCCGGCGGACAGTGCCACGACTGGTTCGGTGACTTGTCGCTAAGCGGCCGCCGGATCGCGCTCATCCACAGCCACGATGCCAAACGATTCCGGCAGGTGAAAACCAGCGGGCAATACGATCTGGTCTGCTATGGCCATACGCACGAGGCCGAATTCCACCGCGACGGCCAGACGCTCGTCCTCAATCCTGGCGCTCTCTATCGGGCCACGCCGCACACAATCGCCGTCCTCGACCTGAAAACGATGGAGCCGATGATTGTGCCCGTGTGAAGCAAGCGAATCTCTCAACCAAACGAATTCGCCGCTAGCGATCTGCTAGCTCGCAGTGGTGGCGCCGTTGCGTTTCGCCGTTGCTTTTCGCACTAACCCTTGATAGCATCCGCCCCTCGCTGGGATTGTCTAAATTGCCGGAGGTGTTGCCATGGAAGGCCGCAACCAGGTTCTGATCACGATCGACAGCCTGCGCTGGGACACGTTCGAGCGGGCTGACGCTCCGTTCCTCAAGAGCTTCAATTTCCACCGCTGCTGGTCGCACGGCACGTTCACGTTCGCGGCTCACCAGGCGTTCTTCTCCGGCCGCATGCCCTGCTCCTTCGACGGCGAAGAATACTTCGACACCTGCGCCCACTACCACCGACGCAAAATCGTGCGGCAGCAGATTTGGCGGCTGGCCAATCCGGAAAGCCCCAAGCCGGGGATGATCGTCGTCCAAGGGCGTAACCTCAAGGACGGCCTGCGGCAGAAAGGCTACGTGACCATCGGCAGCGGCGCGATGAACTGGTTCGACCCGAGCAAAGAAGCCAGCGAGCCGATGCGGTCGGACTTCGATCACTTCCGCTTCTTTCCCAATCGCGAAGTGGGCGACGGCCGCAACATCGACCTGCAGATCGAGTGGGCCCTGGAGCAGGTCAAGCAGGCCCGCCATGACAAGCGGCCTTACTTCCTGTTCATCAACGTCGGCGAGACCCATCAGCCCTACACGTGCAAGGGGCACTCCCTCCGCGGCGATTGGGGAGACGTCGCTGGCTGTGCCGCCGCCCAGCGGGCGTCGCTGGAATACGTCGATGCGAAACTGGCCGGGCTGCTGGCGCAGCTCGAGAACTACTTTGCCGTCATCTGCGGCGACCACGGCGACTGCTGGGGCGAGGACGGCCTGTGGGGGCACGGCTTTTACCATCCCAAGGTGCTGGAAGTGCCGATGGTGATTGCCGACGACTCGATTGCCGGGCGGATGAAGCGGCTTTTGACGAGCTTCTGGCCGGGAAGGAACGCAGCGTAGGCGACCCGCGTTGCCTCGATCTTAAGAGGCGTCAATCGACGCGGTAGACTTTCAAGACAGGTTGAAAACCCGTCCCACGTTACCCTGCCATCCGCGTGATGCGGTTGAGCTCGCCTGCTTCGGCGGCGGTCGGCACGTAGCGGTATTGCATCAGGTAAGCGTCTTCCGTCGTGTCCTCGTAGAAATCCTTGAGGAGCGAGATTGCCTTGAAGCCCATGCCGCGGAAGAAGAGCTGGGCCGGCAGGTTCGTCTCGCGGACTTCGAGCATGATCTTGTTGCGGCGCTGCGGCGATAGCTTGCTGACCAGCTTGCGAATCATCTGCTCGCCGGCGTGTCGGCGGCGGAAGTCGGGATGGACGGCAAAATTCAGGATGTGCAGCCGGTTGCGGTGCAGCTCGTAGATCATGAAGCCGACTACCCGCTCGTGGTGCTCGGCCACCATGCCGATGCAGTTCCGCTGGCGCAGGCAGCGGACGAAATCCTCCTCCGACCAGGGGAACTCGAAGCTGCGGCCTTCGATCGTGAGCACCTCGGGCATGTCGCGGCGGATCATCCAGCGTATGTGGACCGGAGAAGCGACCTTGAGCGGCGTATTCATCCTTGAATCCTCCGTGATTTTGCGCCCGGCCGCTAGCATCCCTGCGGCCAGTGCGTATGCGGAGAGGAAGAATACCGCGGCGGGTTTCATTCGCCAATACGAACCGGGCGGAGGTAAATCACCAATGACCAAATCCCAATGACCAACGACACTTGAATCCATTGGTCATTGGGGCTTGGTCATTGGTCATTTGCCCTCTGTTTGCAACTTGCGATCCACTTTCTAATACGCTCATGTCGCATACGCTCCACGCCCTGGACTACCTGGCCGGGCCGGAAGAATACAAGCCGGCCGCGGTCTGCGTCGCGTTTGGGGACGATCCATTTCTGAGACGGCAAGCGCTGGACGCGCTCAAGCAGCAAGTGCTCCCCGGCGACGACAGCCCGGTGATTGCGTACGACTGCCAGGAGCGAATGCCGCAGTGGCGAGACGTGATCGACGAGCTGTCGACTCATTCGCTGTTCGGCGGCGGGACGCGGCTGGTGGTTCTCGAGCGGGCCGACGATTTTGTTTCTGCCGAGCGGTCGCGGCTGGAGGATTACGTCGCCAGACCGCGCTCCAGCGGCATTCTGCTGATCGATGTGGACGAATGGCCGGCCAACACGCGGCTGTTCAAGGCAGTCGATCAAGCGGGATTGCAAATCGAGTGCAAGCCGCCGCAGCGGCAGGCGGGAAAAAACAAGGTCGTCGATGAAAGCGCGATCGCAAACTGGATCGTCGCCTGGGGCAAGTCGCGGCACGCGATCGCGGTGACGCGCGATGCGGCGGAACTCCTGCTAGAGCTGGCCGGACCGGTGTTCGGCATCTTGGATATGGACCTGGCAAAGCTGGCGCTATTCGTCCCGGCCGGCCAGAAGGTCACGGCGGAACTTGTCCAGGAAGCGATTGGCGGCTGGCGAGCCCAAACGACGTGGGACCTGGTCGATGCGGCCGCCGCGGGGGATGCCGGCGAGGCGCTGGTGCAGCTCGACCGCCTGCTACAGTCGGGGGAACATCCGCTGGCACTGTTGGGTTCGATTTCGTGGAGTCTGCGGCGGTATGCAGCGGCCACGCGGATATTCCAGCAAGCAGAGCGCCGCGGCCAGCGAATGCCGCTGAAGGAGGCTCTCCAGCAGGCGGGCGTCCGCGACTGGCCGCTGGGGACGCTCAAGAAGGCGGAGGAGCGGCTGATGCAGCTCGGGCGGGTTCGCGCCGGCAAGCTCTACCAGTGGCTACTGGAAACGGACCTGGCTCTGAAGGGTTCTCATTCCCACGACGCGCGCGGGCGAATCGCCCTGGAAATGCTAGTTCTGAAAATGGTGCGCAAGGCGCCGCCTGCGGTGGCAGCTCGCTAGCAAAGCGGTTCGCCTTGCCCCGGGTGCGTCCATCTCTTAACATCCGCGCCCTTCGATGGGCCGGACGTGCGGCTGCGGTTGCCAACGTCAAGCCGCGGCGTCAACGTCTCTGCCACAGCCACCGACTCTCAGCCACAGTCACGGATATCTACCTGGGTTCCTGCTGAAATCCATGAATTGCCCTGTGTCTTGGCGATTGACCGTCTGGGCGTTGCCGATAGGCATTGCGGCGCTAAGCGGCTGCGCGGCGCTCGACCTCTTGGAGGGTCAGCTTCCCGGCGAGGAAGGAGAGCTGCCCTTTGTCGAAACGACTCCTTATCCGTCCTCGACAACCAATTCCGCTCAGCGGCCCCCGCTGGTAGAACCGGCCAGTCAGGCCAAGGGGCCAGCGGCATCCGCCGTCGCGATGGTCAGCGTGGCTGAAACGGCTCAAACGCCGCCGGTGTCCGCAGCGCCGTCGTCAGCTCGCGCGACCGTGCAGGATGGAACCAGCGCGTCAGCGACTCAAAACCCCCTTTCACCGACAAGCCAGCCCGCAGCAACGCAGCCCCAGGCAGCGGCACAACCTCCAGCGGCGGCCGACAAGGCGGAAATCGTCCCTGCCAATACCGCTCCCGCTCCCGCGCCGGCAGACAAACCAGCGCCCGCCAATGCCGCTGAGGAAGCTACATCGACGCCGCCCGAGACGACGGTCAAATCTATCCCGACTGCCAAACCGGGTGGACCTGCCCAAGCGGAGCCGACTGCCGAGCAGCGCCTGGCGGATGTCCGCCGCAGGCGAGATGAGCTGATCGCCGCGCTTCAAGCCGAAGTCAAGGTGCGCAGCGAAAAGGAAGACCCCGGCGCACAGCTTCCCAGAATGCAGCAGCAACTGCGGCTTCTCTATCTGCTGGCGGAGAAACCGGACGAGGCCGCGCGCCAGATCGAGTCGCTCCCGCAGGCGGAGCAAGAAGCGTTCCGGCTCGTCATGTCCAGCCTGAGCGTGTGGCTATCCCCAGAGGAGCAGCGGCAGACGAACCTTCGCAATGCGGAAGTGCTAAAGTCGCTGCGCGATGCCGCGGTACAGCTCTCGGCCGCAGTCAGGCTCGACGTGCGGAACCTGCATTTCTGCGAGAGCGTGGATGGATACGGCTGGTACAAAGAATTTCCTGCGGCGCAGTTCTGCTCCAAGCAGCAGGTGATTCTGTATGCCGAGGTGGACAATTTCACGACGGAGCAAACGGGCCCTGAAAGCTACGAGACCGAATTGCAGGCGAGCTACCAGATTTTCGACAGCGGCGGTACGCTCGTGGACGAGAGGCAATTGCCCCTGGACAAAGAGGTCTGCCGGAATCAACGCCGGGATTATTTCCTGGCGTATCGCATTTATCTGCCCGACGGACTGGCGGCCGGCCGCTACCGCTTGGAGTTGACGGTCGAGGATCTTAAGGCCAAGGAGCCCTACCAGGGGCGGAAGTTGGGCGAATCGACCGTCGAGTTTTCAATTCGCTAGTTGCTAGCAGGGGCAGTGTGACCAATTGGGGCCTGGTCACTGATCCTTTCTTTGTCCCCGCCATGCTGCTTGACCCTTGCCGCCGCCGTGATAAATTGGCGGAATCACCTTGCTTTGGCTGCTGATGGGCTGCGTGATTTGCGACGGATGGCCCTCGTGAGTGGGAGGCGGCATGGATGGTTACCACGCTGGGTGTGGTGGAGGTTCAACCGGCGGTTGAATCGTTGTCCCTGAAGTCCCCGCTGGCGGGCATTGCTCGCCGGCGCTTCGGTGGCAAGACGTTGCTCGAGTGGGTCGTACGCCGCGTGGGCGACGCCCAACGACTATCGCAGATCGTCGTCGTGGCAGGCGACGATCTTCTGACACGCACTTTGGCGGAACTCGCGCCAGCCGACGTGCGCACGTATGTCAGCCGGGCCGAGGACCCGCTGGGACGCCTCGCGGATGTGGCCCGCGAGTTCCAGCCGGATGCGGTCGTGCGGCTGAGCGTCAGTACGCCGTTTGTCGATCCGGTGCTATTGGATCGGTTGATCACGGTCGGCATCAATGACGACGAGTGTGATTATGTGGGCTATCGATTCGGCGACGGCCGGCCTGCGGTGGAATCGAAGATGGGCGTGTTTTCGGAATGGTGCCGCACGAAAGCCATCCTGCGTGCTGACCGCGAGGCCCGGCATGCGGAGGATCGCCAGCATCCGACGCGCTACCTGCACGGCCATGGGGAAAAGTTCACGCTGCGATTCCTGCCAGCGCCGGCCAAACTGGACCGCGACGACCTGTGCCTGGCGATTCACGACGAGGAGGACTGGGAGCACGTGGAGTTGATCCTCGACGCACTTGGTCCCGAGTCGCTCGACTGGCAGTACATCATGGCACTCTTGGACCGGCATCCATACCTGGCCCGTGCGGTCGAGCAGCATCGGACCGCGACTGCACTGCTCTAAACAGAACCTCTGCCCGAAGCGATTGGCGGCGCTGGGCGTGCTGGTCCGCGCCCAAAAGGCATTAGCTGGCAGCGCGAAAGACGACGCTCGTCCCGCCGTGCTACAATGCGCTCGCGGACACAGTTCTGCGGCCCACGTCATAATTGCTTTCTACCGCGAGGCGCAAGGCCGATGAGTGACGAGCAACCGAAGCGTCGCTTGCAGGCTGATGCCGAGTTGGAGCGGGAGATCCGCGAGGGACGCAAGTTTTCGCTCGCCGAAGCCATTGGGCGATTGGCCGGCCCGGGAATGATGAAAGGCGTGTCGCCCGCCACGCGCCAGCAGCAAGCCGCAGCCGCGATCGAGAGCTACCTGGATCGCAATCTGAACACTGCGGGGGGCGCTCTCTCGGTTGTCTTGCTCCGCCATGTGAAGCAAAGCGAGCTTCTGCTTGCCAACCCGGACCAGCCGCTCGTCGTACTCGCGGCGTGCATCCAGCGGGTGCTCGACTCCGACTACCTCCTGGAGGAATTGGTGCGCGAGTCGGACATCGAGTGGGGGCGCGCTTATGGCGAGCGCCCGTACTTCCAGAAGGAGGGGTCGCCGCCACACGAGGACGATCCCTACACGTCCGCGTCGGTTCGCAGCACCCTTTCGCAACTCGTAGACAAACTGGCCGCCGCCGATCACCAGCCATGAATCCCGAAACTGGCACGGGGAAATACGAGCAGCTACTGGTGCGGTGCAATAGTCTGCCGCCGATCACCACCGCCGTCGCTTATCCCTGCGACGCTTCAGCGCTCGCCGCCGCGGCCGAGGCACACCAGCTCGGCTTGATCGCGCCCCTGCTGGTCGGCCCCGGCACACAAATCGCCGCAGCCGCGAAAGCAGCCGGGATCGACCTGGAAAAGCTAGAGATCATCGACGCGCCGCACAGCCAGGCGGCTGCCGCCAGAGCCGTCGAACTCGTCCGCGAAGGCCGGGCCGAAATCCTCATGAAAGGCAGCCTGCACACCGATGAGCTGATGGCGGCAGTCATCGCCCGCGAAGGGGGCTTGCGCACCGGCCGCCGCATCAGCCACGCGTTCATTATGGATGTTCCAACCTATCACAAGGTCCTGATCGTGACCGACGGAGCGATCAACATCGCGCCCACCTTGGAAGACAAAGTCGATATCTGCCAGAACGCAATTGATCTGGCCATTTCACTTGGCCTGTCCAAGCCAAAAGTCGCGATTCTGGCCGCGGTCGAAACGGTTACGTCCAAAATGCCTGCCACGATTGACGCGGCGGCGCTGTGCAAGATGGCCGAGCGCGGACAGATCACGGGCGGCATCGTCGATGGCCCCTTGGCGTTCGACAATGCCATCAGCGCGGAGGCGGCCCAGATCAAAGGGATTCGCTCGAGCGTGGCCGGCGACCCCGACATCGTGCTGGCGCCCGATCTCGAAGCCGGCAACATTCTGGCCAAGCAGTTGAGCTTTCTCGCGAGCGCCGACAGCGCGGGGATCGTCCTCGGCGCTCGCGTGCCAGTGATCCTGACAAGCCGGGCTGATAGCGTACGCTCCCGGATCGCCAGTTGTGCCGTGGCGGCGCTCGTGGCTCACGCGCGGCTGACCAGGCCGTAGGAGTCAGCCGTGGACGAACTGGCCCTGGTGCTCAACGCCGGTTCCTCGAGCCTGAAATTCTGCGTGTACCGGCGCGCGTCCGGCGAAAGCTTGCGCCTGGATGCCCGAGGGCAAATCGAAGGGATTGGCACGTCGCCTCGGTTGAACGTCAAAGACCCCAGCGGCGTCAGTCTCATCAGTCAAGACGTCGCGGTTCGCGATGGCCGTCAGGCCGTCGAGGTTTTCGCCGCGTGGATGAAATCGGCGTACGGCGCCGCCAACATACAAGGAGTCGGTCACCGCGTCGTCCACGGCGGGCCGCGCTTTGCCGGGCCGACGATCGTGACCGCTGCGGTGCTGGCCGAACTGCGAGAGTTGATTCCTCTGGCGCCTCTGCATCAGCCTTATAATCTTGCGGCCATCGAAGCCGTCTTCGCCCGCTTGCCCGACGTGCCGCAGGTCGCCTGCTTCGACACCAGTTTTCACCGCGGCCAGCCCGCCGTGGCCGAGCTGGTTCCGTTGCCGCGGGACCTTCGCCAGGCCGGTCTACAGCGCTACGGATTTCATGGTTTGTCGTACGAATACATCGCCTCGGTCTTGCCGCAAGTCGCTGGCGAGATTGCCGGCGGCCGCGTGATCGTCGCGCATCTGGGCAGCGGCGCAAGCCTGTGCGCCATGCGGGCGGGAAAGAGCGTCGATAGCACGCTCGGTTTCACGGCGCTAGACGGGCTGTGTATGGGGACGCGGCCCGGCGCGCTCGATCCGGGCGTCGTGCTGTACCTCTTTCAAGGTTTGCAGCTTACCGCGGCGCAAGTCGAAACCATTCTCTACAAAAAGTCCGGCCTGCTCGGCATCTCCGGGATTTCTAGCGACATGCGAGACCTGCTCGGCCGATCTGAACCAGAGGCCCGGCTGGCCGTGGACTATTTCGTGTATCGCGCCGCCAAGGAAATCGGCGCGCTGGCGGCCGTGCTGGGCGGCGTCGATGCGCTCGTCTTCACCGCCGGGATCGGCGAGAACTCAGCGGAGATTCGCCGCCGCATCTGCGAAGCGTCGGCCTGGTTGGGCGTCGTCCTCGATTCGCAGGCCAATGCCGCCGGTGGCCCGCACATCACCAGCCCAGGCAGCAAAGTCTCCGCCTGGGTAATACCCACCAACGAGGAATTGATGATCGCCCGTCACATGTCCCAGCTGCTGGCATGGCAATAGGGCCACCTGGTCTGGCTGGCGTTGGGCATGATTCACTGCCCTCTGTGGATTGCTCGCAGCGGACTGCCCTCAAACTCGGCCCCTTCGGCAAACTTTTGCTAAAGCCCGCAGTCGCTTCTGGTCGAAAACCGTAGCGGCGCGCACGACTGCGCCGCGCGTGTGGATGCTGTCAGACGCCGCTGGCATCAGCGGTGGACGGCTGTCGCCCCGTGTGCCTGTCCGCAAGGTTTTCACTGTCGCAGGGATTGCGTCATGGGCCGCATTACTGGCTTGAGCTTGCTGGCGATCGTCGCGCTGTTGGCATCCGGCTGCGCGATGTGCTGTAGTCCCTACGACGATGCCTACGGCCACACAGGGGGCATCTTGCAGCGCACCGACCTGTGCCACGGCCGCGTGGGATCAGCATTCGCACCGGCGGGCGCGCCCGGCGAAACGGTGATCGTCGAGTCCGAAGCGCTGCCTCTGCCTGAAGCTCCAACGCCGCACGAGCCGCATGCTCCCATGAAGTCCGTCAAACGATCGTCGGATTGGTCCGGAGATCTATCTGGCGAGTAGTTCGCAGGTCAGGGTTGAGCAGCCGGCATCGTCAGAGATTATCTTACTCTCTGAACTCCGATCTCCGGCTTCCGATCTCGAATCCTGTACCCTGGAAAATGCCGCGCTTCGTTTCGCACTTGGAAGGGGCCATCGACGGCACTCGTCTCGACGCCGACGTTCAGCATACGCTTCACAAGGACCGGCCGATCTGGGTCCGGTACGACCTGGAGGCCGCCGGCAAGGTGCTGACCAAGGAAACACTCCGCTCGCGGCCGGAAACGATGTGGCGATACCGCGAGCTATTGCCGTATTACGACGAGAGCGATGTTGTTTCGCTTGGCGAGCGAATGACGCCGCTGCTCGCTTGTCCGCGATTGGGAAAGCAGCTCGGCCACGAAAATCTCTGGATCAAGGACGAATCGCAGCTCCCCACCGGCAGCTTCAAAAGCCGCGGCCTGGCAATGGCCATCACGATGGCTCGGCATTTCGGCGTCACGCGCGTCGCGCTGCCGACCGCCGGTAATGCAGGGGGCGCGGCAGCTGCCTACGCCGCGCGGGCCGGCATGGAGTGCTTCGTCTTCATGCCGGAGGATACGCCGGCAATCAACCAGTACGAGTGCGCCCTGGCCGGCGCGAAGACGTTTCTCGTCAATGGGCTGATCAACGACTGCGGCCGGATCGTCCGCGAGGGAAAAGAGCGGATGGGCTGGTTCGATCTCTCGACTCTCAAAGAGCCGTACCGTATCGAGGGAAAGAAGACGATGGGGCTGGAGGTGGCCGAGCAGTTCGATTGGAACCTGCCCGACGTCATTCTCTATCCGACCGGCGGCGGCACGGGGCTCATCGGAATGTGGAAGGCGTTCGCCGAACTATTGCAGCTTGGCTGGCTCGTAGGCCGCGACTCCGTCGAGAGCCATGACCGCCGCGGAGCGTCGGCCTACTTTTTGCCAAGGATGGTCTCCGTCCAATCCACGGGCTGCGCGCCGATCGTCCGCGCGTTCGACGCCGGACAACGTTTTGCCGAACCCTTTCCCAATGCCACAACCATCGCCAGCGGCATTCGCGTCCCGGTGGCGGTCGGCGACTTCATGATCCTCGATGCGGTGCGCGAAAGCGGCGGATTAGCAATTGCGGTGGAGGAATCCGGCATTCGCGGCTGGATGCGGCAGGCGGTCGCCGCCGAGGGAATCCCCCTTTGCCCTGAGTCGGCCACCTGCGTCGGCTCACTCGCAGCGCTGGTCAAGCGAGGGTGGATACGTCCGCAGGAGCGCGTGGTCATCTTTAATACCGGTGCCGCTCAAAAGTACCCCGAAGCGATCGCGGCTTCTCTGCCGCGGCTGGATAAAAACGCTCCACTCGACTGGTCCCGCGTGACGGCGGGTTGAACGGGAAACAATTCCTGGGAAAATCTGCATCACCCCCCCGGAAGTGCTGCTCGAAGTGACCAAAGGTGTCACACCCCCCACGAAGATAGACGTAGCCGAAGTCGTAAGTCTTCGGACTCCAGGTACCGAACTCTCACGAGTTCGGTTACAGCATGCCCATCAGGCGAATCTTTCTGGATTGGTCACAGCCCGCGCTCCCCGCGGCGGCAGACTATCTGATCGCGCGATATGGGAAGGATGAGGTCCTCGACTTGTCTGCCGCCATCGTCGTAGTCCCTGGTGCGCGGGCCGGTCGCCGGCTCGTCGAGATCCTGGTGGCGAAAGCCGATGACGCCAGGTTGCGATTAGTCCCACCCCAGGTCGTGACCGAAGGGCGCGTGCCCGAATTGCTCTACACGCCCAAGCGGCCATTTGCCGACGAGCTGACGCAAAAGCTTGCCTGGGCGGGCGCACTCTTTGCCATGCCGTCGCACGAGCGCGCGCCGCTGTTGCCATATCCGCCCCCCACAAACGAAACGCTGCGGTGGCTGGAGCTGGGGGAGCTGCTGATGCGAGTTCACCTGGAGCTGGCGGCAGACGGCCTCGACTTTGGCGACGTGCTCGCGCGCGGGCCGCAACTCGCGGAGTTTGCCGAGCAGCCGCGGTGGACCGCGCTCCGCGAGGTTCAAAGGGCATATCTGCGCCGGCTCGATGAACTGGAGCTATGGGATATTCAGACTGCCAGGCTCATCTCCATCCGGCAGCGTGAAATCAATACTGATAAGGACATCATCCTGATCGGCGTCGTCGATCTGAACGCCGCACTGCGCCAGATGCTCGACCTTGTTGCCGATCGAGTCACCGCCCTGGTCCACGCGCCCAAGCAGCTTGCCGACCGCTTCGACGAACACGGCTGCCTGATTCCGGCTGCCTGGCTCAAGGCTGAAATCCCGCTAAAGGGGGAGCAGATTCAACGTGCCGATGGCCCAGCCGACCAGGCCGATGCCGTGGCGCGCTGGCTCACGTCGCTGGGTGGCAAGTACCGCTCCGACGAAGTCGTCATCGGCATTCCTGATGCGTCGCTCGCGCCACAAGTTCTTCGCCAGCTCGCCCAGTGCGGCATTTCCGGCCGCTGGGTGGAAGCGCGGCGGCTAGTGGAGACTGGGCCGTACCGGCTGCTAATGTCGCTGGCGGAATATGCCGAGCGGCGGCAGTTTGCCGATTTGGCACGGCTCGTCCGCCACGCCGACGTGGAGCGGTGGCTCAGTGAGCAACTCGGTGGGTCGGGTGCGGGCGATTGGCTCACCATGATGGATGAATACCACGAGCAGCACCTGCCGCTGCAAGTGGACGCGGAGCACCTGACGAGACAGGCCGAGGACGACCGCAACCAGCCAGCGCGGGCGGTTGTGAAGCTTGTCGCCCAAGTCGATCGACTCTTAGGGGTGCCGCAGGCTGACAGGACCGCGCCGCTATCGCAGTGGATCGATCCGCTCCGCCACGCGCTAGCGGCAATCTACGGCGGGCGGACGATCCAGCGGAACGAACCGGCCGATCACTACCTGGAACAGGCGCTGCGCGAGGTTGCCGGCGCCATCGACCAGCTCAGGAGAGTTCCTGGCGAGCTGGAGTCGGCTGTAACGTTCAGCGAGGCTGCCGGCCTGGCGCTAGCGCCTCTGACGCGTGAAACATTGCCGCCGCTGGCGGACCCAAGTGCGATCGAGCTTTTGGGATGGCTGGAGCTCGCGCTCGATGATGCGCCGGCGCTGGTCGTCACGAGTCTTAACGAAGGGATCGTTCCCAAGTCCGTGACCGCCGATTCGTTTCTCCCCAACGAGCTGCGGCGGCATCTGGAGCTGGACGACAACGACCGCCGCTACGCTCGCGACGCTTACGCGCTGAGCGTGCTGGCCGCGTCGCGCCAGGAGCTGCGGCTGATCGTCGGTCACCGCGATGCCGACGGCAATCCACTGGCGCCCAGCCGGCTCCTGTTTGCGGCGGATCCGGAGGTCGTGGCCCGCCGCGCGGTGGAGTTGTTTGGTCGGCCGCCGTCGGGCGAAGTGCGCCGCGCGCTTCTGGCCGGTTTGCCGCCGGCGCCAAAGGTTTCCGCATTGTCGCCGCCGAGGCCGCCACCTTTGCGCGCGCCACTGGAGCGAATTTCGGTCACGCAGTTTCGCAACTACCTGGCGTGTCCCTACCGGTATTACCTTCAGCACGTGCTCAGACTCGAGGCGCTCCGCGACGCGTCAGAAGAGCTAGACGGTGGTAAATTTGGCGAGCTGATCCACGACGTGCTCCAGCAATTCGGCCGCGAGCAGAAAGTGCGCAGCCTCGGCGCGGCCGACGCCATCTTCGCTTTCCTCGACGAGAAGCTATCCGCCATTGCCGCGGCCCGCTATGGCTCGCTTCACGGCCGTCCGGCCGTGCGGATGCAGGTCGAACAAATTCGCCGCCGGCTGCGCGCCTTCGCGGAGATCCAGGCGTATCGCGCCGCCGACGGTTGGCAAATCATCCACAGTGAAGACACGGAAAAACAGCTCACGATTGCCTTCGACGTCGATGGACGCGACATGGAGCTGTACGGTCGCATTGACCGCATCGACTGGCACGCGCCATCGGACACTCTGCTAGTGCTGGACTACAAAACGGCCGACGCGGGCGAGTCTCCAGAGAAGGTTCATCGCCGCGGCGGCGCATGGGTTGATTTGCAGTTGCCGCTCTATCGTCACCTGCTGCGGAGCATCCCGTTGACCGGCGGGCCGACCCCGCGTTCGGCAGTGCAACTTGGCTACTTCGTGCTCCCCAAGGACGTGACGCGCTCGAGCGTGGAAACGGCCGGGTGGACCGCCGCAGACCTGGCAGCGGCCGATGAAACGGCCCGCGAGGTGATCCGCAGGATTCGCCGGGAAATCTTCTGGCCGCCAGCCGATCCGCCGCCAGCGTTCAGCGACGACTTCGCGCCGATCTGCCAGGACCATCGCCTGGGAACCTGGCAGGATGCGTTGCCGGAGGAGGCCCCATGACCGGCAAGTTCCATCACGTCGTGATCCGCGCGTCGGCTGGCACGGGAAAGACGTACCAGCTCACCAACCGCTTCCTCAAGCTGCTGGCCGAGGGAGTGCCGCCGCAGCGGATTCTGGCCACCACCTTCACGCGCAAGGCGGCAGGAGAAATCTTCGATCGGATTCTGCTGCGGCTGGCACTGGCCGCAACCAGCGAGGAGGAACGAAAACAACTGGCGACGGCGCTCAAGGACTCCAGCCTGTCCCGCCAGCGCTGCCTCGACCTGCTCGTGGACACCGTGCGGCAGATGCACTGCCTGCGGATCGGCACGCTCGACAGCTTCTTCGTGCAGATTGCCGGCAGCTTTGCATTGGAGCTGGGATTGCCTCTGGGCTGGCGGATTGCCGAATCGCTCGACGATCAGGCGCTACGGCAGGAGGCCGTGGCCGGCGTCCTGGCCCGCGGCAAGTCGCAGGATCTTTTGGCCTTGTTTCACTTGCTGACGAAAGGGGAAGTGCGGCGGAGCGTCGTCAGCCTCGTCCTCGCCGTGGCCCAGGACATGTATGATTTGTGCCGCGAGACGCAGGAGCCGGCCTGGAATCATCTGCCGCGGCACATAGGACTCTCCACCGACGAATTGGCGGCGGCGCTCGATGCGCTGCGGCAGTCGCCCATCCCCGGTGGCAAGCAGTGGGCAGATGGTCACGCGCGCGATTTGTCCGCCGCCGAAGCGACCGACTGGAAGACGTTCTTGAGCAAGGGCCTGGCCAACAAGGTGCTGTGTGGCGACCTGACGTACTACAAGAAGCCGATTCCCGCGGAGGTTGCATCCGCTTACCAGCGGCTGATCGATCATGCTCGCAGCCTGCTGGTCGGCCAGCTCGCCATGCAGACCGAGGCGACGTGGCAGCTCTTGACGCAGTTTGCGACGGAATACGAGCAGCTCAAGGAGCAGCGGCGGCTGCTACGATTCGATGATATCACCTGGCGGCTGGCGCAGCGCCTGGACGACAGTTCCATTGACCGCCTCGCGTTTCGGCTCGATTCAAGCATTTCTCATCTGCTCCTCGACGAATTCCAGGACACGTCGCTAGCCCAGTGGCAGGTGCTCAGGCCCCTGGCGGAGAAGATCACGGCCGCCGGCGCGGCCGGCACAGCGGAAGAGCGGTCGTTCTTTTGCGTGGGGGACGTCAAGCAGGCCATCTATGGCTGGCGCGGCGGTTTGGCGGAGATTTTCGATGCGCTGGACGGCTCGCTCGCAGGACTTTCCAAGCATGAGCTGGCCAGGAGCTTTCGCTCTAGCCAGCCGGTGATCGATTCGGTCAACCGCGTCTTCTCCGGCCTGACGAAGCACTCAAATCTCGAGCGCCTGGAAGAACCGGTCCGTGCGTGGCAGGAGGCCTTTCCCAAGCACAGTACCGAGCGGGCCGATCGGCCAGGTTATGTCTGCTTGCAAGTCTCGCCGCGGCCCAAGGAGAACCAGGACCCAGACCAGGCGCATTACGAATTTGCAGCGGCGGAGGTTGCGCGACTTGCCAGGCAAGCGCCCGGGCGCAACGTCGGTGTGCTGGTGCGGACGAACCAGGCCGTGGCGCGGATGATCTACCTGTTGCGCAAGCGCGACGTGCCGGCCAGTGAGGAAGGGGGCAACCCGCTCATCGACTCGCCGGCGGTCGAGTTGCTGCTCTCGCTACTGCGGATTGCCGACCATCCAGGGGATACCGTGGCACGGTTTCATGTGGCCAGTTCGCCGCTGGGACGGCTCTTGGAATACCAGGATTATCGCGACGAACCAGCCGCCGCCCGGTTGTCGCACGACTTGCGGCGGCGGCTGCTCGCGGAAGGTTACGGCGCGACGCTGTTCCAACTGGCCGGATTGCTCGCCCCGATCTGCGACGAGCGGGACCGCAGCCGGCTGACGCAACTGGTCGAGTTGGCCTATCAGTACCAGGCCGACAGCACGCTCAGGTCTGATGACTTGATTGCCCTTGTCGAAGCACAGCGAATTCCCGATCCGTCAAGTGCCGCGGTCCGCGTAATGACGATCCACCAGTCCAAGGGGCTGGAATTCGACATCGTCGTGCTGCCAGAATTGCACACCAGGTTAACCGGCCAGCCCAAGCCGTTCGTCGCCGGCCGGCCAGGGCCGGCGGCCAGCGTCGACGTCGTCTGCCGCTACTGCGACGAGAGCGTCCGCCAGCTTCTGCCGGCCAGGATTCAATCTCTCTTCGATGCCGCCACGCATCAGGCGGTGAGCGAATCGCTGTGCCTGCTCTATGTCGCCATGACGCGGGCGATTCATGCGCTCGAAATGATCGTGGCTCCCAACGAAAGGGAAAGAACCCTCCCTAAGACGTATGCCGGCCTGCTGCGGGCGACGCTTACCGACGGGGCGACGCTGTCGGATGCGGCCCTCGCGTACCAGTGCGGCGATCCCAGGTGGCATGACAAGGCACCGCGGCCGGATGCTGCAGCGGCCGAGCCAGCCTGCCCCGTGGGACCGATCGCACTGGCGCCGCCGGCAATGGAGCGGCGCCGCGGGCTGGAGCGCCAGAGCCCTTCCAGCTTGGAAGGGGGACAGCGAATCTCGCTGGCCAGTGTCCTGGCCCCCGCCGACAGCCTGGCTTTCGCCTACGGCACTTTGATTCACGCCTGGCTGGAGCAGGTTCAGTGGCTCGACGACGGCGAGCCGGACGACGAAACCCTGCGCCGCGTGGCGGCGAAGCTGGCCACCGACATTGGCTCGCTGGCAAAAAACCTCGACCAGCCGCTGGCCGCCTTTCGCCGCATGCTCAAAAGCAACGAGGTTCGACGCGTGCTATGTCGGCCCGCGGAAAAAGGCGAATGGGATGTTCTGCGTGAGCATCGCTTCGCCGTCCGCGACGGCAACACGCTCCTGGCGGGCAGCATCGACCGCGTGGTTCTGGCCCGTACCGGCGGCAAGGTCTCGGCTGCCGACATCATCGACTACAAGACCGACGAGATCCCCGCCGGCAACGCAGCCGCGCTGGCAGAGAGAGTCGAGTTTTACCGGCCGCAGATCGAGGCCTATCGCCGGGCGGTGCAGAAGCTGTTCGATTTGCCGCTGGAGCGCGTGACCGGGCGGCTGGTCTTCCTGTCCGCAGGCAAGGTGGCGCCTGTTCTCTGAGAGTCAATTGCCAATCAGCGACGGTTCTCCATCGGGCCGGCCGTCGGTCAGGAAGTTCGTTTGCTCCGCAGTCTCCGGTGCATCGTCGCTTAGCAACTTCACATCCAGTCCATCGATTTCCTGAAGGGTCTTGCCTGCAATCCCTTGCAGGTCGCCGTACATGCCGGCTGTGGACTCGATAGCGCAGCGAATCTGCTCTTCGCGGCGTGCCCAGAGCTTGGTCATCGTCTTCCGCTCTTTTTCCAAGTCCTGCTGCATGTCGCTGAACTTTTCGACAATCGCCTGCACGCGGTGCAGGAATCGCGGTCCGGTCAGATATTTGTAAATCAGCTCCATTTTCGTTTGCTGTCCCTCGCCTGCCTGGCGAACTTTTGCCACTTCGAGCAGTGCTTGGCGGAGGACGACGGCCACGGGAAGCAGCGTTTTGGGACACGTGACCCAGATGCCGTCCACCAGGTTGAACGTGTCGACATCCTTGGGGAGCGCCTGTGACACGATGACCGCGAATTCCGCCTTGGCGGCTCGCTGATCATCACGCAACTTGGAAAGCCATTCGTCGGCCCACCTCTTGGTCCGCTTCGATTCCCACAGGATCTTCCCACAGAGCTGTCCCAAGGCGCTGGTAACTCCTTGAATTACGTCGCCGCCGTGCTCTCCTTTGGCGACTGGATCAACGGAGTCGTGGGGAAACGCGGCGCGCAGCACGGATTCCAGCTCCAACTCCAGCACTTCGCCTTGGAGTTGCTGAGACCCTTGTTCAGCTCGTCGCTTGAGGTCCTCGATCTGCCGTTGCATCGCCAGAATCGTCTGCTCCTTTTCGGAGACTTTCAACTTCAGTTCCTCTTCGGCCTGCTTGCGGGCTGCCTCACGCGCCGGACCCAGCCTTTCGGCGACCTGTCGTTCAATGGTCAATTCCATTTCACGCTTGGCATCGTCCAGCTCGCGCTGCTTGCGGATCAGATCGGCTTGCGCTTGTTGCGCTTCCGCAAGCTTGAGTTCGCGTACCTTAAGCACGGACTGAAGATCGGCCACCTCGGTCGATTTCTGCGCGAGGTCTGCGGCAAACATCAACCTGGCTTTTTTCGCTTCCTCGGCCGCAACGTTTGCCCGTTCGTCCTTCAGCCGCTCGGCAACCTGCTGGTCGATGGTTTCGCGGGCCTTGGTGACCGCCTCTTGCTGCTGGCGGATTGTCGACTCGCGCCTGACGATGTCTTCCTGCTGCCGGGCCAGCCGCTGCTCGAATTCTCGGCGCGTTGATTCGATGAGCGGCGCAGCCAGCGACTCAGTCAGTTTGACTTCCGCTTTGCAGCTCGGACAAACAATCGTCGGTTCGGCCATGGGCATCTCCAGGCAAAGTAGGACTGCATTTTAGCACACCATTGGCGACTGCCGGCGCGGTACATTGGCTTGTGGTGACTTGCAATTTGCCAATCGAACGCATCTTCGTCTACGGCACCCTCCAGCGCGGCCAGGTTCGAGCGCGACATTGGCCGCGGCAGCCGCTGGCGGTCGAGCCGGCCTGGACGCTCGGCAGCCTTTACGATCTGGGGCCGTACCCGGCTCTGGTCGAAGGAAATGACCGGGTGCTGGGGGAACTTTGGCAATTGGCCGCTGAAGATCTGCCAGAAACGTTGCGAGTGCTGGACAGGGTGGAAGGGTTTCGCGATCAGCCTCGCGACCTCTACCGCCGCGTCGTCATCGAGTGTACGACCGCAACGGGCCAAATTACCGCGGCATACACGTATCGATTCGCGCGGCCGCTGCCGGCCGGTGCGAGTCTCATTCCGCCCGACTCGCGCGGCCTCTGCGCGTGGCTGAATTTCCACGCAGCCGACGACGAAGTCCCTTAGCTGCCGGGGTACTTCCTCGCTAGTTCCTCGACGATCGCCGCCAGCGCCTTGCGGCAACTGGCGGGCGAGAGGACTTCCGCGTCGGTCCCCAGGGCCAGTACCCGTGGGATGATTTCCAACTCGTGGGCCGCGTGCACGGTCAGGATCACACTGCCGTCCACCTGCG
This sequence comes from Pirellulaceae bacterium, assembly GCA_035649415.1. Classification (GTDB taxonomy): domain Bacteria; phylum Planctomycetota; class Planctomycetia; order Pirellulales; family Pirellulaceae; genus DATKDU01. The sequence continues at coordinate 26,728 of DASRJP010000242.1, forward strand.
GCTCGACCTTCTGATCCGCGTGCCAGGGATCTTCCGTGACCCAGCGCGCCGCCTTGGCGGAGAGGCGGATGCGATAGTCCCTCGCTTTGCTGCCGGAAAAGATGCCCAGCCCGCGGCCGACGTAATCTTCCAGACGAAAATCCTTCGGCGGCGGGAACCATTCGTCCAGCGCAACCGCCCTGTGAAACCGGTCGAGCTTGAAATGCCGCACGCGCTCCTCGCCTGCCGGAGCGTCCTGTGTCGCGGCAATGATGTACAGGCTCGACTGGTAGAAGATGACGGCATAGGGCTCGATGCGGCGCTTTTTCGCGTCCTTTCCCGGTGGCTCGTATTCGACCTCCGCCACGCGGTGCTCCAGGATCGCCCGATGGAGCGTCGAGAGAATGCCGTGCTGCTTCTCGTAGCTCTTGGCGGGCATTCCGCGGACGAACAGCACGTGTCGATATTCCTCGTAGTGCTTCCAGACTGCGGCGGGCATTTCCTCCTGGAGCTTGTGCCAGAAGGATTCGATCCCCTGCCAGAAGGGCGTGCCGGCCAGCGGATAGAGGAGGTCGCGGCTGAGCGAGAGGGCGATGAGCTCGGTGGCGGTGGCCGCGATCTTGACCGCATGCCTGAACTTAGGGCCGAGCTTCCAGATCTTGCCTCGCATCGAGTGGTGCTGGCCGACGTCGATCCCTGCCTTTTGCAGGGCCGCGAGGTCCCGATGCACGCTCCGCCAATGGAGCGACGACAAACCCAATTCCTTGACCAGCTCGTCGCGCAGCTCCTCCGTCGTGCAGCCGGTGCGGCGATACTCGAGGATTTGCAGGATGCGGTGTTGCCGGACGAGTTGCTCGTTGCGGGCCATGGCGCGCCAGTCAGAGTTGATGCCGCCCTGGGCGCTACCGCCGAGGGAGTGCGATAATCATAGTCTGCTGGGTCCGCGATCGATTGTCAACAGTTGTACACATTCGATGAATTCGCGTACTGCCGTCGTGCTCCTTTCCGGCGGCCTCGATTCGGCCACCGCGATGGCCATCGCCAAGAGCGAGGGATTTTTGCCGTCGGCGATCAGCTTTCGCTACGGACAACGGCATGCCACGGAGCTGGATGCGGCGCGAAACGTCGCCCGCTCACAAGGGGTCAGCCGGCACATCGTTGTGGATATCGACCTGGCCCAGTTCGGCGGCTCGGCACTCACCGCCGACATCGCCGTGCCCAAGAAGTCGAGTGCTGATGAGATTGGCGCCGACATTCCAATCACCTATGTCCCGGCCCGCAATACGGTGTTTTTGTCGCTGGCCCTGGCCTGGGCCGAGACGCTCGGCGCTGGCGACATCTTCCTCGGCGTCAACGCACTGGACTACAGCGGCTATCCCGACTGCCGGCCGGAATACATCGCGGCGTTCGAGCGGATGGCGAACCTGGCGACGAAAGGAGCGGTTGAGAAAACGACGCCGGTCAAGCTGCATACGCCGCTCATTCATCTCACGAAGGCTCAGATCATCCGCCGCGGGTTGGACCTGGGGGTCGATTACTCGCTGACACGGAGCTGCTACGATCCTGACACCAGTGGTGCAGCCTGCGGCCGATGCGATTCGTGCCTGCTGCGGCTGAAGGGATTTGCCGAGAACGGGGTCAAAGACCCGATTCGATATATGGCGAGCTAAGAAAAAAGCCCGTCCATCCCGACCGCTTCGAATGCATCCTTGATGTGCTCGATCTTCGGCGTGCGGCTCTTTTCCGGCCAGGTCACTGCCACGACGTCGAAGCGGGCTTTGCAGTCGAGCAGGTCGTGCCGCTTCATGTACGACAAGGCCAGCTTCGTCAGCCGCTTCTGTTTGTCGTGATCAACCGCCTCGGCAGGCGTTCCCTTCAAATCGCCGGTCCGCGTCTTCACTTCTACGAACACAACCGTGCGGCCATCGACCGCAATCAAGTCGATCTCGCCGATCTTGTCGCGGTGGCCGCGGGCGACGATGACGTAACCTAGCTTGCGCAAGTAGCGGGCAGCGGCCTCTTCGCCGCGGCGGCCGAGCGATTTCGGCGCTGTCCACTGACGTAGCCAACCGGTAATGGCATGCAAAGCGCGCATGGCGACGGCACACGGAGTGTGCCTGCTACGTCATTCCTCCTTGGCCCCTTCCTTCTTCTCCCGCAGGCGCACGCTCTTGCCGACGCGCTTGCGGAGGTAATACAGCTTGGCCCGCCGCGTCTTGCCGCTGCGTTTCACTTCGATCGTGGCGATCTTCGGCGAGTGGAGCGGAAACTTCCGCTCAACCCCTTCGCCGGACACGATGCGGCGGACGACGAACATCTCGCGCGAGCCGCTGCCGCTCTTGGCGATCACGGTGCCGCTGAAGATCTGAATCCGCTCGTCCTCACCTTCGAGGATCCGCGTGTGCACGTCCACCGTGTCGCCGACTTCGAACTTCGGCACTTCGGCCTTCATGTTGCTTTTCTCGACCAATTCAAGAATTTTCTGGCTCATGGCCCTGACCTTTCTGCTCTAGGTGACTGGTGCGTCTATTTTCTGGCGGCGGCAATAAATCGGCCCGCCGCCGGCGCGTGTGTAAATAACTTTGTTCTTGCCGCCAGCGGGCGATCTCCTGATGGTTGCCCGACAGGAGGACATCCGGGACGGCAAGGCCGCGGTACTCTCGCGGCCGCGTATATTGCGGAAACTCGAGCAGGCGGCTGCCGCCCGAAAACGAGTCCGCCTGGCTGCTTTCGTCGTCTCCCAAAACTCCCGGTATCAGGCGAATGACCGCGTCGATGACCGCCATCGCCGCCACTTCGCCGCCGTTGAGGACAAAATCTCCAATCGAAATCTCATCTGGCTCAAGGATGTCGATCACCCGTTGATCGAAACCCTCGTACCGCCCGCAAAGCAGGAGCAATCGCTCCTTCCCTGCCAGTTCTTCGACGACCGGCTGATCGAGCCTTCGCCCCTGCGGCGAAAGCAGGATCAAATGCCCCGGCCGCTGGGCCAGTGCCTGCACCGCTTGAACGCAGTCCACCACCGGCTCGACCCGGATGATCATTCCTGGTCCGCCGCCGAATGGACGGTCATCAACCTTGTTATGTTTGTCGTTCGACCAGGCGCGGAAGTCGTGCAGTTGCACGCTGACCAGCCCGGCATCAATCGCTTTCTTGAGCAGGCTCTGACCGAGGTAGCCGTCAAAAATGGCGGGGAACAAGGTCAGCACGTCGAAACGCATAATCTTTCCCTCTCCCGCTGGGAAAGGGCCGGGGTGAGGGTTTGATGCAGGTCATCGTCACCTCGCTGGAAACCCTCACCCGGCGGCTATGCCGCCACCCTCTCCCAAGGGGAGAGGGATTTTTACTGGCTAGCCCGCACTCTCTGCCGGCTGCTCGACCCCTTCGGCCGGCGCAGCTTCCGCTGCCGGCTCCGGCTCGGGAGGCTTTTGCGGTGGGATATACGGCGCAGGCGCCTGTGGGCGATGGGTCTTGAGGCGCTCCAGCGCCGCCTTCTGTTTTTCCAGGTGTGTGCCGCCAGCGCCATACTTCTTGATCAGGACGGCGCACCGCTCGCTGGGGAGCGCACCGACCGACAGCCAGTAGGCGATCCGCTCGCCGTTGAGCACGGCACGGGCGTCGGCATCCTTCACCAGCGGGTCGTAGTACCCCAGCTCTTCGATCACCTTGCCGTCCCGCGGGCGGCGCGAGTCAATCGCGCACACACGAAAGAACGGCCGCTTGTGCCGTCCCAGCATTTTCATGCGAATACGAACTGCCACAAAAATCTCCTTGTCACAATCAGGTATCAGAATTCTGGTATTGGTGTTACGCCACGTCCCCCCGCGGATTTTCGCTATCATCTTCCTCCGGCTGGTTCCGCTGGTCGCGCTCCATCCGCTTCTTGCGACGCAGTTCCTTCTCCCGCCGCTTCTGCATCTCCTTGCGCTCCTTGGGGGTCAACCGCTTCCCCGTATCTCCCTTGGGACGCGCGACCTTGGCCCCCGGATCGAGCATTCCGCTCTTTTGCATTTCCTGGATTGCTTGCATCCTTGCCCCGACCCCTTTCCCCGACATGGCCTTCAGCATCGGCGACATCATGTCGTACATCTTCAGGACGTGGTTCACGTCCTGGATCTGCACGCCGGCGCCGCGAGCAATCCGGTTGCGGCGCGCCGGATCGATGATCTTCGGAACGCGCCGCTCCTGCGGCGTCATCGAGTCGATCACTCCCACCAGCCGCTTGATGTCGCCCTCGTGCTCGCCCCCCCCTCCCATCATGCTCTTCATCTCCGCCGGCAGCGGCAATAGGCTCAGCATCCGCTGCATCAGGCCGGGCTGGAGGATCATCCGCATCTGGCCCTTAAAATCGTCCAGCGTGAATTCACCCGCCTGCAGCTTCTTCTCCAGCTCCTGCTGCTGCTCGACGTCCACAGCTCGGCGAACCGTATCCACCAGCCCCAGCATGTCCCCCATGCCCAAGATGCGGCCGACCATTCCCTCGGGGCGGAACGGCTCCAGCGATTCCAGATGCTCCCCCGTGCCGATGAATTTGATCGGCACTCCCGTGACCTGCTTGACCGAGAGGAGCGCGCCGCCGCGGGCGTCGCCGTCCAGCTTGGTCATGATCACGCCGTTGAGCTCCAGCGCCTCGTTGAACGCCTTGGCGCTGTTGACGGCATCCTGACCGGTCATGCCATCGACCACGAGATAGACCTGGTCGGGCTGAACCCGTTTGTCGATTTCCTGGAGCTGCTTCATCAGCTCGGCATCGATGGCCAGGCGGCCGGCCGTGTCGAGGATCACAACCTGCGCGCCAAGCTCCTTCGCCTTGCGAATGCCGTCCTGGCAGACTTTCACCGGGTCTTTTGCGCCAGGCTCGGAGTAAACCGGAACGTCGAGTTGCCGGCCAATGACGTGAAGTTGCTCGATGGCGGCCGGACGCTGAAGGTCGGCCGCGACCATCATCGGTTTGACCTTGTTCTCGATGATCAACCGCGAGAGTTTGCCGCAGGTCGTCGTCTTGCCGGAGCCCTGGAGGCCGCAGAGCATCAGGACGTTGACGTCCTGCTTGAGATGCAGCGACGGATCGACCGGGCCGAGAATATTGACTAGCTCGTCGCGGACAATGCCGATGAAGTGCTGCGTCGGGTTGAGAGCGTTGAGAACTTTCTCGCCCAGCGCCTTCTCGCTGATGCGGGCCATCAACTCCTGAACGACGGAGTAGCTGACGTCCGCCTCCAAGAGCGACTGCTCGACGATCTTCAGACCGTCGCGCATATTGGCCTCGGAGAGCCTGGCTTTCCCCGTGAGGGATTTCCAGGCTGACTGGAGGCCGGTTTGGAGGGATTCGAACATGACACGAGATCGGCGCGGGTCTCCTGACACCGCCGTTCTTAAAAGCGCAAAAAGCAACCGCCGGCACTTAGCCCCGCAATCGGGCCGTTAGGCTAAGTCCTTTGGTGGAAATAGTTTCCGTCGCCAGCTTTTTGGGCTGAGTCGGCGGAAGAGGCGTATTTTAGCTGAGATTCCTGCCGCCTGTAAATCGGGCATCTATAAGCCCGACGCGCGAGCGAAGGACATCGGTGAATGGGGCGGCGTTGTGCGATAGCGGCCGTTTCCCTCGCTTGCGCTTCGGGCTTTTGAGATGCCTACAGCCGTGGATCGACCGGCTCGCTTTCAAGCGCCAGCACGCCGAAGACGCATTCGTGGACCCGCCGCAGCGGCTCTCTGCGAACGAACCGCTCCAGAGCTTCGATTCCGAGCGCGAACTCGCGGGCCGCCAGGCTCCGCTTGGCCCCCAGCCCGCGCTTTCGCAGCCGCACCAGGTTCTCTGCCGCGTCGTACTCCGGCCCGTAGATGATCCGCAGATATTCCCTCCCGCGGCACTTCACCGCCGGTTGCACGAGCGTCCGCTCGTGCTTCTGCACCCAATCCAGCGGCTTGACGACCCAGCTAGACTAGCAGCGCAGTTCGTAGACGGTTTCCTCACCATTGACTTTGGAAGTCCACCGCCACTCAATCGTAAGCGAATAGCCGTTCGCACCCTGCTCCGCTTGGTCCGCCATTGCGTCCACGACCTTCAGTACCACTTCGTCCGTGCAGGTGAGGTTTGCTGCGACACACTTCAAAGGACAATCTTCGACAACTGCGGCGTAATACCTCAGAAAGTTCGCCCACTTGGCGTGGTCGTCGGCAATCGTCGAATCGAGCCCCTGGTTCTTGAGGTACTTTTTGAGTTCAGCCTTCAATCTCGATAGCTTCAGAATCTCACCAACCTGTAACAGGCAGGTACTGTCGACTTTTGTCCCCGACTTCAAGTTGGAAATTGCCTCGACCTGCTGTTGGAACCTATCGACCTGCTCGACGATGTTTCGAGCCTCAGGCCCAGTCAATTTGGAATGGACAACCCAATCGCACGCAAATCTAAGCGACCGATACGACGGCCCATCACCGTTGATCTCGATTAGCTTTCGAATCTCCACAAGCAAATAGACTACTTGCCGCTCTGAATCGATCGGCACCCGTAGTTCGCGGTCGATCTTTTCAATTATCGCGCTGCGCATTAGAACCCTCCGCGGCATCGACCGCAGCAAAATCGAGAGCCAGGTTAGCCGTCGCGGTCATCAAGTGGAGGAGCCCACGGTGATGACCACCCAAGGAACGACGTCGCGGAACACCTCTCGGGTGACAATTTTGTACCCCCACAATCCCGTGAGCTCATGGCCTGGTTCCACGAGGCCCACCGTAACCACCCCGTTGCGCGGCCCCAACACGCCCGGCGGGACCTCGACAACGCCACAGAAAGCCGCCAGATCGCAAATTGCCCCGACGCTTTTTGGCGCGTGGCCAGCGTAAATGCCGAGGTCCTCACTTCCGCGGAACGCGCCGGTCAACGGCTGCCGCTTCTGGGGCGTAAGTGCCTTGCGGTTATGGCTCTTCATGTGGAGGGTCCCATCGAGATGATAACTCGTGTGAGGGTCCCAGCCTTTGTCGCCGCGCGGCACCATGATGAAAAACTCGCCCTTTCTCGAACGCCGAACCCACAGCGTGAGCCAGAGATCGCAGCCGTCCCGAAATGCCACTGCGTATCGATATTCACCTGGGACTGGCCGGAGCTTCATCAGCCCGACTTTGGGGGTGGCCGAACTGCGCTGCTTTGCCTCCTCGAAGCAATGCCGCAATGACCCCAACTCTTCTGGCGTGGTCAATGCTGCGTCGACGGCTTGATACCTCAGCCATCCTTCGAACGTCTCGAGATCATCCTCGCTAATAAAATCCTGCATCACGTCGCTCCGATTGTAAACTGATTCTAGCGGGCCAATCCACGTAGCCCAGGTCGGTCGCCGGGGGGTGCGTGGTGGAAAGGGTGAGGAGCATCGTGCGCCTTTGGAGATTGAGTCACCGAGAATAGACGCAATGCTTCGACGTCGGTTCGCGCTACAGGACAGGTTGGAAACCCGTCCTACATTACGTCCAAAGCTGCCGATCCAGCATCCGGTAGTTGATCGCCTCGGTGATGTGCTGCGGCTCGATTTTGTCGCTCGATTCGAGGTCGGCGATCGTGCGGGCGACGCGGAGGACCTTGTCGTGGGCGCGGGCCGAGAGGCCCAGCTCGTTGACGCTGGTGCGGAGCAGCTCCTGGCATTCGTTGTCGAGCTTGCAGAAGGAGCGGATTTGCCGGCTGGTCATGCGGGCGTTGTAGCGGGTATGCGAGCCTTCGAAGCGCTTGGCCTGGAAGGTCCGGGCGACGACAACCTGCTCCCGCATCTGGGTGCTGCTGGTGCCGGCCCGGTCGGCGGATAGCTCCTTGTACGGCACCGCCGGCACTTCGATGTGCAGGTCGATGCGATCCAGCAGCGGCCCCGAAATCTTGGCCATATAGCGCTCGATCTGCGGCGTCGTGCAGTGGCAGTCACGGCGCGGGTCGCCGCGGTAGCCGCAGGGGCATGGGTTGAGGGCCACGACGAGCATCATGTCGGCGGGGAAGGTCGTGCTGTTGAGCGCCCGCGAGATAGTGACGGTGCCGTCTTCCAGCGGCTGGCGGAGGACTTCCAACGTGCGGCGGTTGAACTCGGGCAGCTCGTCCAGAAACAGCACGCCATTGTGCGACAGCGAGATTTCGCCTGGCACGGGCGGATTGCCGCCGCCGACCAGCCCGGCGTCGCTGATCGTGTGGTGCGGCGCGCGAAACGGTCGGCGGGCCATCAGCGGCTGACCAGGTTGAAGCCGTCCCATCGAGCTGTAGATACGTGTCGTCTCGATTGACTCGCTGGCCGTCAGCGACGGCAGGATCGTAGGAATTCGCTTGGCGAGCATCGTTTTGCCGCTGCCGGGCGGGCCGACCATGAGCAAATTGTGCTTTCCGGCCGCCGCGACGATGATCGCCCGCTTGGCCATCTCCTGGCCGCGGACGTCGGCGAAATCTTCGTCGTACTTGGCCAGCTCCTCGAACAACTCATTGATTCGCGCCGGATGGGGCTCGATCTCGATCTGACCGGCGAAGAAGCCGACCGCTTGCGTCAGGCTCGACACGGGAATGACTTCGATCTCCTCGACCACCGCCGCCTCAGCGGCACTCTCCGTCGGCACGACCAGGCCACGTAAATCCCGCTCCTTTGCCGCGGCCATCGCCATCGACAGCGCCCCTTTCACCGGCCGCATCGTCCCTTCCAGCGACAGCTCGCCGACGACGGCATATTGCTCGAGCCGCTCGGAGGAAAACTGCCCGCTGCCGGCCAGAATGCCGAGGGTGATGGGCAAATCGAACGAGGCAGCCTGTTTCGGCAGCTCAGCCGGTGACAGGTTGATCACGATGCGGTCGTTGGGTCGCAAAAAGCCCGAGTTGACCATGGCCCGCTCGACGCGGTGGATGCACTCCTTCACCGCGGCTTCCGCCAAGCCAACTAGAAAGGTCTTGGGGAGCGACGCTGGCGAGACATCGACCTCGACTTCGACGGGAACGGCATCGATCCCGAGCAGCGAGAACGTTTGCAGTTTGGCGAGCATGCGTTTGCTCGGGTGCGGATCGGTGAAGGTGTACGAATGCCGCCATGCGAAAGAACCGGCGTATTGTGGGGCGGCGGCAGAGCGAATGCAAGCGCGGCGGCGGGAACGCGAACCGAGGGCACTTTACGCTCGCCGGGCATGGCTCTCGAGGATCGCGCTGCGACGGCCTTCGTACTCGGCTTCCAGCTTCTTGTATTCCTTGTAGCGCCGCTCGGCGCGCTCGTGCAGCAGGGCCGCAGGGAGGGAGATCAGGATGGGGAACAGAAAGAATCCAGCAATGCCCGCCAGGTCCCAATCCAGGCTGTGTCCGGCGACGGCCGAAATCAGTCCCAGAATGCCGCCGACCGCCATCAACACGATGTGGTGGACATGCTGTTCTTCTGGCGGGTGCAATTGACCGCGCCGATCCTGCGTCATCAGCGGGCGGCGCTGCCGCTCCCACCACTCGTCAACGTGCTTCAGATCTTCCTGAATGCCGGCCGCGCGATCAGCCGGCGGCGTCGGCACTTCAGCGGGCGTGCCGCAAAACTCGCAAACGATCGTCCCCGTTTGTGCCGCTGGAAGCAACTCAGCACCACAGCTGCCGCAAATCACCGGAGACATCAGTTTCATAGAATAGAGAAGGGTTCGCGAGCGCGCCGGGGACTTTTCCCGACAGGTCCTATCAAGCGGCGTCCATTCTGATTAATCGCCCGCCGCGTGCAAATATTGAAACGCCACGATGCGAAATGTCCGGCAAAGGGGGTTGAAGACGTTCGCCCGAAGCAACTCGCGACCCCATTGTGCGTGAGCTACAATCGGGCCACGAGGAGAATCATATCATGCAAGCTCGTGAAAATCGCCGCTCGTTTGTTGCCACGACCTTTGCCGCGGGGGCAATCTGGGGACTGCCGCGACTTTCAATTGCCGCTGCCCCCGCTGCGGAGATTCTGGAAACCAAAGTCATCAGCCAACAGCCGACCTACTATCACGGCTGGCCGACACTGGCTCGGCGGAAGAATGGGCAACTGCTGCTGGTTTGCTCTGGCGGACGCGAGGCGCACGTCTGTCCCTTCGGCCGCGTGGAATTGATGACAAGCGACGACGGCGGCAATTCGTGGAGCTATCCCCGCGTGCTCCTCGACGGTCCGATCGACGACCGCGATGCGGGCGTGTTGGAGACGGCCAAGGGAACGCTCCTGGTGACGACGTTTACCTCGCTGGCGTATGAGCCAATTCTCGCGGCAGCCGATAAAAACGACAAATGGGACAGCGCGAAACTTGCCCGCTGGCAAGCGGTCAATGCGCGGCTGCCCGAGGAGCGGCGGAAGCAAGACCTGGGCGTGTGGATGATCCGCTCGACCGACGACGCGGTCACCTGGAGCCAGCGGTACGATTGCCTGGTCGATAGTCCTCACGGGCCGATTCAGCTTTCCGATGGACGCCTGCTCTATGCCGGCAAGGACCTGTGGAGACAGGGAGAGCGCGTGGGCTTTTGCGAGTCGCATGACGACGGACAGACCTGGAAGTGGCTGGCGCAGATTCCGGTCCGCGATGGCGACTCGCACACGGAGTACCACGAGCTGCATGCAGTGGAGACCGAGGACGGACGTATCGTCTGCCACGTCCGCAATCACAACAAGGCGAATTCCGGCGAGACGCTCCAGTGCGAATCGTCCGACGGCGGCAAGACGTGGAGCAAGCCCAAGAGCATCGGCGTGTGGGGATTGCCGGCGCATTTGCTGCGGCTGAAGGACAACCGCCTGCTGATGACCTATGGCCATCGCCGCGCGCCTTTGGGCAATCAGGCTCGCATCAGCTCCGACCACGGCCGCACGTGGTCGGAGCCGATCGTCCTCTCAGGCGACGGCATCACCGGCGATCTGGGCTATCCCAGCACGGTCGAGCTCGACGGCGGCACGCTGGTGACGGTCTGGTATGAAGTGATGAAGGGGTCGCCGCTGGCGGTGCTGCGGCAGGCGAAGTGGAAGCTGGCGGCGTAGGACATTTGCAATCGCCGCTAGCCTGTGGCATATTGCCCGGACCCGCCGCCTCCGCTTTCTCGCCGACCTTGATGAGCAATCCATATCAAGCCCCGCGCGCCGACGCGCCCCTCAAGTCGCGCGTCGATCCCGTCCTCCGTTCCGCCTGGCCCGAAGCGCTGATCGTGTTCAGCCTCTGGAGTGCGGCATTGGCCTGGTCGGTCGGGTATTGCGCTCTATTCGCCTATCCTCCCAAGGACAAGCTGGCCGAGGCGGCCCGCGAGCTGACCTTCGTGTTCGGCTTTCCGGCGTGGATCTTTTGGGGCGTGGTCCTTCCCTGGGTGCTGTGCGCGGTTGTGTCGTTTCTGATCTCCTGCTTCGTCATTGCCGACGAGGATCTCGGCATCGATCCCGACGAAGCAATCAAGGAGATCATCGGGGAGGGGGGCGATGGCTAATTTCCTGCTCTTCGCCCAAACCACGGCAGCGCCAGAGCCGTCGGCCCGCTGGGGGACGATGCTGGCGCTGATTGTGCTCATCGTCGCGTCGGTGTGGCTCGGCACCGTGGCGCAAAGGGCGATGTCCCGGGGTTCGTTTCTCAAGGGGTTCTTCCTGGGCAACCGCGGGCTGGGAGCCTGGGCCATCGCACTCACGGCGACCGTTCAAAGCGGCGGCACCTTCATGGGCTTCCCCTCGCTCGTCTACAGCCACGGCTGGATCGTGGCCCTGTGGATCGGCAGCTACATGGTCGTGCCGATCACGGGATTTGGGATCATCGGCAAGCGGATCGCGCAGATCAGTCGCAAGACCGGGGCCATTACGATGCCCGACTTGTTCCGCGAGCGGTTCAACAGCCCTGCGCTGGGCATTCTCACCTCGCTGCTCATCGTGTCGTTCATGACGGCGATGATGGTGGCCCAGTTCAAGGCCGGCGCGATGCTGATGAAGCTCGCCTGGCCGCAGTCGGGTTTCCTGGCGTTTTCGGACGATGCTGCGGGGCAGATCGATCGGGCCTATCTGTTTGGGCTGGGGGTGTTTTCGATCACGGTGATCGGCTACACGCTGATCGGCGGCTTCCTGGCCGCGGTGTGGACCGACCTGTTCCAAAGCGTGATGATGTTCATCGGCGTGGCCGTGCTCTTGTGCCTTTCGCTCAGTGCCGCCGGGGGTCTGGAATCAGCGACGCGCGTCGCCATGGCCAAGCCCGACGTGGGCCCCGCGATCGCATTCGGCCCGGGCCTGGCACGCGACTTTCTGCCGCTGAGCCTGGCGCTGTCGTTTTTCTTCTTCTGGCCGGCCGCGGGATTTGCTTCGCCTGCCAGCGTTACGCGGATCATGGCCTGCAAGGACACCGGCACGCTCCGCCGCTCGATCGCCATTTTGTGCGTCTACAACCTGGGCATCTACTTGCCGCTGATCTGCGTCTGCATCTGTGCGCGAGCGATCCTGCCTACACTCGCCAAATCGGACGAAGTGGTGCCGCAGATGGCGATCCGCATGACCGAGGGCATTCCCGGCGGCTCGCTGATCTCCGGCCTGATCCTGGCAGCGCCGTTCGGAGCGGTGATGGCGACGGTCAGCGCGTATCTGGTCGTGATCGCCTCTGGCCTGGTCCGCGATCTGTATCAGCGGTTCTTCAATCCGCAGGCGACGGAACGGCAGCTCAAGCTGGCTACTTGGAGCGTGATGATCGCCGTCGGACTGATCGCCATCCTGCTCAATATCAATCCGGTCGAGTATTTGCAGGCCGTAGTGGTCTTCAGCTCCGGCTGCGCGGGAGCGAGCTTCGTGGTCCCGGCGCTGATGCTTTGTTACTGGCGGCGGGCG
>DASRJP010000243.1:0-11065 GCA_035649415.1 Pirellulaceae bacterium
TCCCTTCGCTTCCAGGGCCGTGCGCACCACTTCGATGATCTCGTGGTCGTCGTCCACGATCAGGATGCGGCTGGGGGTGGGCTCGTCCTTGGTCTTTTCCTTCGACATCAGCAGTGATTCCTCAGTTTCGGGCGGCCGGCAATCGGCACTCGCAAAGGCGGCGGTAAAGCATTAGCTTACTGGATGATACGATTGTCGGGAATCTGGCAAATGCAGAACTCAAAGCCCCAATGACCAAGTCCCAATGACCAATGAATAATGGAAAATTCCATTGGTCATTGGTGCTTGGTCATTGGTCATTCTTCTGTCGGCCTTGCCATACACATCCGCTCACGATTTATGTCTACAACGTTCACGGACCGCGAACTGGCCACTTATCAGCAAGATGGCTTCTTCGTCGCCCGAAAACTGTTCGATGGCAGCGAAATTAGCAAGCTGCGCCAGTTCGCCCAGGAAGATCCCTCGTTTGCCTCGTCGGTTTACGGCCGGCAGGACTCGACGGGGAAAGTGACCAAGCTGGCGCTATGGAATCAGGCGGGGGATGACCTCTACAGCATGTTCGCCCGCAGCCCGCGGATCGTGGACCGGATGGAGCAGGCCCTCGGCGGCGAAGTCTACCTGTATCACATGAAGATGATGCTCAAGGAGCCGAAGGTCGGGGGTGCGTGGGAATGGCACCAGGATTACGGCTACTGGTATAGCAACGGCTGCCTCTATCCGCTTCTGGCCAGTTGCTTGATTGCCGTCAGCCGGGCGACGAAGGCCAACGGCTGCCTGCAAGTGCTCCGCGGGTCACACCTGATGGGGAGGATCGACCACGGCAAAACCGGCGACCAGACCGGGGCCGACATGGAGCATGTCGAAGCAGCACTGGCGCGGCTGGAGCTGGTCTACGTTGAATGCGAGCCGGGCGACGCCATCTTCTTCGACAGCAATCTGCTCCATCGCAGCGACGCCAACACGGCAGACGAGCCGCGCTGGTCTCTCATCTGCTGCTACAACGCCCGCCGCAACGACCCGTATAAGGAATCGCGGCATCCGCGGTACACGCCGCTGGAAAAAGTCGGAAACGATGCGGTTGCCAAATGGCAGCCGGATGCGACGTGAACGGACTATCGACTCACTGGATCGAGGAAACGCTGAACGCAGCGGTCGACGACGTCATGGGCCGTGTAGCCATGACGAGCCGTACTCCGAGCAAGGAAAGGGTCCATGCATTGAGCCAGATGACACCCACCAACGCCAGGTTGAAGCAGAGGACTATTAGGCACGCCGAGGTCATGAAGAACAAGCCGAGAAACTTCCACCAGCTGCGTGAGCGACGCAGCACTACCCAAAACGTTGGCACCGCCAGCGCTGCTGCCAGAATCGTTGCCAACGCTGCCGTTACGACTGCCGGCAGGAACCAATCCTGGCCGGAGACGGCACGTCCGACACCGAATAGCGCTCCGACCAATCCGATCCACAATAGAGCCTGCCAAGTGCCGAACTGGCGCCGTGGCAGTTCAGGCGCATCCTCGCCAAAACAAAGTCGCAGTCCCAGGTATGCGCGAGGCAGCCATAGCAGACAGTGTATCAATAGCACGACGATGAATGCACTGCTGACAAACGCGATGGACGAGACTACGACGGTGATGTACCGGTACCCGACCCAAAAGCCAATGTCCGAGTAAAAGACGCGAAACAGCAGATCAAAGTCCGCTGCGAAAATGACACCGGCTACGGCGATGATCGCAGTGATGGACAGCCAGCGGAAGGGAAGCTTAGGATCGAACAGTGCGGTCCAGATACCGAGAAGCAGCAGTTCAGCGGCCAGGAACACCAAGGTACCGGCGACGTCCGGACTTCCCACGCTAGGTGGAGCGAAAGCGGCTGGAGTTATCAGCCACGTTAGCAACCAAGGAACAGCCGCGGAGACGATGAGATTGAATCCGACTAATCCCCACAGGGCCAGTATTGGCGAGCGAAGTTGCCTGAGGCTCCACATGGGCGTCAACTAAGATTGAAAGGATGCCGGCCGCATGTCGTCAGTTGGAGGCAAGTTGAGATGGCGGCGCGCGTTATCCTTACGCTGCCAATATTCGCTGATTGGTAGTTCTACTTTTTTGCCGGCGTCGCCCAACGGCCATTGCACCGATCCGCTCGGGGGCATCAATTCCTCCGCGGAATAAAGGCGTAAGCGTTGCTCAAGCCGTTCAAGTTCCGCTTGGTGCAAGCGAAGCTCTTGCTCGGCTATTTGCACATTGATCCTGCCAACCGCGATCTCCTGTGCCAACTTCTGAAGCTTCAATTCCGCAGCGGCAACTTGCGCTTTTCGCAATGTCGCTTCCGCCTGCTTTTGCTGAGCATCTGTGCGAGCCCGTTCCACTTCAAGCGATCGCCGTCCCCACTCCCGGCCACCCAAAAACACGGCGACCACGAGCATGGCCAGCAGCAAGGTCCGTATCGAAAACCGAAGCAAACGTCGGGCTGCACAAATGGAATGAGTCATTGCTGCCCTGTTCTCGCCAGTCACGGCAATTCAAGATCTGTCGCCTTGAGACGCTGCTCGATTTCTTGACGCTCCATGGCATCCCGGATTCGATCCAGTTCCTGCCGCCGGCGCTGCGCGCCTTGATTCCGATCGAGCGATTCCAATTTTACTTGTTCCTGCTCCCATTCAAGCCTCTCGATTTTCCGCTCGATTTCAACGACCTTGTGCTGGGCGATGGCGCGCTTCCACAACGCATTTGCCCGTCGTGCTTCTCGTTCTGCCTTGTCTGCCCGATTTTTCTCGGCCTCGATCAAGTGATGTACCGATGCCCGACCGCCGAAGAAGACAGCCACAAGCAGTACGCCCAGCAAGAGGGTCCGCAACGAGAACTGAAGCCAACGACGCCCAGTAGGTTTTGTCGTGGACATTACCTCGTCCTCGGTGCAGTTTGCACTCTGCACTCTGTAACCGAATTATGCCAGCAATCCGTCAACCACCTTCCCGTGCACGTCCGTCAGCCGGAAATCCCGCCCCTGGAAGCGGAAAGTGAGCCGCTCGTGGTCGATGCCGAGGCAGTGCAGAACCGTCGCCTGGAAGTCGTGGACGTGGACCGGGTCTTTGACGATGTTGTAGCAGTAGTCGTCAGTCTCGCCGTAGCTGATGCCGGGCTTCAGGCCGCCGCCGGCCATCCATAGCGTGAAGCAGCGCCCGTGGTGATCGCGGCCGTAGTTGTCTTTCGTGAGCGCGCCCTGCGAGTAGACGGTGCGGCCAAACTCGCCACCCCAGATGACGAGCGTCTCGTCCAAGAGGCCCCGGTCGGCCAGGTCCTTCACCAGGGCGGCACTCGGCCGGTCGGTGTCGGCGCACTGACCGCGAATCTGCGCCGGCAGGCTCGAATGCTGGTCCCAGCCGCGGTGCATGAGCTGAATGAACCGCACGCCGCGCTCGGCCATCCGCCGCGCCAAGAGGCAGTTGCGGGCAAAGCCGCCATCGACTCCGTCGTCCTTGATGCCGTACAGGTCGAGCGTTTCTTTCGATTCGCCCGACAGGTCGGTCAACTCCGGCACGCTGGCCTGCATGCGAAAGGCCATCTCGTACTGGGCGATGCGGGTGTTGATCTCCGGATCGCCGACCGCCTGGGCCGACAAGGCGTTGAGCTGGCTCACGCCGTCGAGCATCTCGCGCCGCGTCTGGCGATCGATCCCTTCGGGATCTGAGAGATAGAGGATCGGATTGGCCCCGGCGCGGAAGCGAACCCCTTGATGTTCGCTGGGCAAAAATCCGCTCCCCCACAAGCGCGAGAAGATCGGCTGGTCGGTCTTATTGCCGCTCCCCTGCGAGATCATCACCACGAACGCCGGCAGGTTGTCGTTTTCGCTCCCCAGACCGTAGCTGAGCCAGGCGCCGAAGCTGGGACGGCCCGGCTGCTGCGAGCCGGTCTGAAGGAAGGTGATCGCCGGGTCGTGGTTGATCGCCTCGGTGTTGAGCGTTTTGACAATCGCAATCCGGTCGGCAATCGAGCCGATGTGCGGCAGCAGCTCGCTGACCCACGCGCCGCTCTGACCGTACTGATCGAAACGAAAGATCGGAGCGGCACAGGGGAACGACTTCTGCCCCGCGGTCATGCCCGTGACGCGCTGGCCCATGCGGACTTCGGCGGGCAATTCGGCGCCATTGAGATCCTTGAGCTTGGGCTTGTAGTCAAACAAATCAATGTGACTGGGCCCGCCGGACATCACCAGGTAAATGATCCGCTTGGCCTTCGGCGCGAAATGCGGCTGCGGCAGTATTCCGGGGCGAATGCCGCCACGAGGAATTTTGGCTTCTGGAGCCGCGGCGAATAGCGCCGGGTTGAGCAGGGACGCCAGAGCGGCAGTGCCGATGCCGGTGGCCGCACGGCCGAAGAAGTGGCGGCGGGTGAGGAGGAGCTGATGTTCGCGAAGTGATGTCATGAGTCTGCCTTATCCTGGCTTATCCTTTAGTGACGGCTTCATCCAGATTCAGCAGCGTGCTGGCCACAATCGTCCATGCGGCCAGCTCGGCCTGATCCAGCGATTTGTCGCGCGATGATTCGCCGACGGAAAGGAGCTTTTCCGCCGCGTCGCCCGACGCCGCGAAGCGTGCTTTCTGTTTTTCATAGACCTGCCGCAGAATGGATAATTCCTGCTCCCGCGGCGCGCGGGCCAGGACCGTGCGGAAGGCGAAGGTCAACCGCGGATCGAGCGATGAACCTCCTTCGCGGAGGATGCGCTCGGCAAATTTGCGCGAGGCTTCGACGTAAGTCGGGTCGTTCAGTAGCACCAGGGCCTGAAGCGGCGTGTTGGTGCGGGCGCGGCGGACGGTGCAGGTCTCGCGGTCGGGAGCGTCAAAGGTGGTGAGCGTCGGCGGCGGACAGGTCCGTTTCCAGAACGTGTACATCGTCCGACGGTACAGGTCCTGGCCATGGTCCTGCTCGTAGCTCTGCGCGGTCCAATTCTTGCCGTCTTCGCGGCTCATCAGCTCTTCCCACAGGCCGGGCGGCTGGTACGGCGAGACGCTCTTGCCGCCGATCTCGCGATTCAAGAGGCCGGCGGCTGCCAGCGCCTGGTCGCGGATGAACTCCGCCGGCAGGCGGAAGCGAGGCCCGCGGACGAGCAATCGATTTTCCGGATCGCGGCTAGACAGCGCGGAGGAAACGACGGACGACTGGCGGTAGGTGCTGCTGGTGACGAGACGGCGGATGAGTTTCTTCACATCCCAAGCGGCCGACGGTGTGTGGATATGCGGGTGTGAGGGCGTGCGGGTGGCGGACGATTCACTCCCCGTTACTCTCACACCCTCATACCCCGGCGCCTCTCGAAATTCAACAGAAAGCCAATCCAAGAGCTGCCCGTGGCTCGGCAATTCCCCCTGCGAGCCAAAATCCTCGGCCGTCTTCACGAGGCCCGTGCCGAAAAACAGCTGCCAATAGCGGTTGACGGTCACGCGGGCGGTTAGCGGCTGCTCTTGGCTGACCATCCACTGGGCCAGGCTCAGCCGGTTGCGGGGGGCATCCGCGGCCAGCGGCGGCAGAAAGCCGGGAACGTCCGCCGTAACTTTCTCCCCCGGCTTGTCATATGCTCCCCGCATCAAGACGAATGTTTCCCGCGGCTTGTCCATCTCCTGCATGACCATCACGGTCGGAATTGCCTTGTCCAGCTCGTCGCGCTGCTTCTTGAGTGCCGACAGCGAGTCGCTCAGTTGCTTGACGTCCGGAGAAACCGTCTCCCGATAAAACTTCCGCAGGGCCTTCGTCTGCTCCTCCGATCGCTTATCCGCGGGGGTCGCGAGGATCACGGCAACCTCCGGCGGGAATCTGTCCGCGATCTGAGGCGTTGGCTGCGCTGTGACCGCTAGCCGAATCCGGCCGAATTGGTGGCTGCCGTACTGCGATTGGAAATCAAGCGTCATCTTGAGCCGGCCCGGCTGTTTGATCTCCAGCGGCTGCTCGAGAACGAGCACGGCTGCATGTGTTTTCCCTACCTGGGGATAAATTCCCCAGCCGCTGGCCGGATCGCCGTCGATGGCGGCTGCAATCGGAAAATCCTTCTGGCTGTGGCTAGCCTCCGCGGACTTGATCTTCAGCTTCACTTCCGTTCCGTCAGCGTCAACGAGCGCAAGCTCGACGTTCGTCATGACCGCGTTGCCGTTGTCCGAGCGGCCGGGACCCTTGGCGGGAAAACTGTCGTCGGGGAGCGCCTCCAGCCGGACGGCAGATAGCTTGCCGGCTGCCAGGGGCAGTGTCACATCGTACGTCTCCCTGGCCGGATTTGCGCCGCTGGCCAGGAGCGACCCGTCCGGCTGTCGCTTGAGCGTGGCTCCCCCCTTGGAGGTGAACTCCGACGGCTCGGGAATCGACCAGGCCGCTCTTGCTTCCGCCAGTGCCGTCGGCTCCCATTTTGCCTGGGCGGCATCGACGGCCGGGAGCGGACCACCAAGCTCCTTCTCGAGCGAAGCGATCCGATCGCTCAGTGCCGCGAGCTTATGCTTATCGGCCTCGCGCGGCGCCTTGATGAGCGGCACTGCGTTGCCTTTGGAACCATCCAGGCCGTTTTCGGGAATCGTATTGAAGAAAGCGTAGAGCTGATAAAAATCCTTCTGCGTCATGGGGTCATACTTGTGGTCGTGGCACTGGGTGCAGGCGACCGTCAGGCCCAGAAAGACGGTCCCCAGCGTGTTGACCCGATCGACGAGATAGGCGTTGAGATACTCCTGCGGGATCGCCCCTCCTTCGAAGTTGATCATGTTGTTCCGCTGAAAGCCGCTGGCGATCTTGCGGCGAAGGTTTTCGTTTGGATCGGGTGTCTCGGGCAGAAGGTCCCCCGCAATCTGCTCGAGGATGAACTGATCGTAGGGCAGGTTGCAATTGAAGGCGTCGATTACATACTCTCGCCAGCGAGTCATGTCGCGGCCGGCGTCGATGTGATAGCCGTGCGTGTCGGCAAAACGGGACGCGTCGAGCCAGTCGAGGGCCATCCGTTCGCCGTAAAAGGGGGACGCCTGGAGCCTATCTACTAGCCGCTCGTAAGCATCGGGGCTCGCGTCGCGGGCAAAGACGTCCACTTCGTCAATCGTCGGCGGTAGACCAAGCAGGTCCTGCGTCAGCCGGCGGATCAGCGTTGTTTTATCGGCCTGAGCGGACGGCTTGAGCGCCTCGGCCTCGAGCCTGGCCAGAATAAACAGGTCCACTGCCCCAGCAGCCCCAGCCGGGTCCTTCACGATCGGCAATGACGGCCGCTTCGGCGGCACGAAGGCCCAGTGCTGCTGGTAGTCGGCGCCTTGGGCGATCCACTGCTTGAGCAGCTCGATTTCCGCGGGCGTCAGTTTTTTGGGCGCGTCGGCCGGCGGCATGCGCACCGTTTCATCGTCCGACGTAATGCGGGCAACCAGCTCACTAGCCTCTGGCTTTCCCGGGACGATCGGCGTTTCGCCCGATTCGGCCTTTCCCGTCGCCGATGCCCGGTCGTCCAGCCGGAATTCAGCCTTCCGTTCCGCCACGTCCGGACCATGGCACTTGTAGCATTTGTCGGAAAGGATCTGCCGGATCTGGCGGTTGTAGTCGATCGCTTTGGCAGGCTCCGCGGCATTCAACTCCGCGGCGAATGGGAGTGTCCCAATGGCAGCAAATAACGCGAACAGGCATTGCCGGGTCATCAGCACGATTCCTGGCAGGAAATTAGCGGGGGGCGGGCAATCGATTCAGTATACCCAAAATGCAACGCAGACCGGAGGATGGCTTCGCGACCATTTGCGGCAAAGTCTCACTCAAGCATCTCCCCGTATCGCCAGCGTCTTGCGAACGGGGCTGAGGGGGTCGATCGCCACGTAGACCACGTCCGCCTCGGTTACTTTCACGGTGACGCCCCCACGCTCGCACTCGACCGTCACGTGCATTGTGATCGACGTCCGCCCCACCTTTTTCACCTCCGTCCAGAAGCTCACCACGTCACCCACGAAAACCGGCTCGTGGAACTCGACGGCATTCATGGCGACGGTCACGAGCACGCGCCTGGGCCAGCCGCTTTTCGCTCCTTCGTGGACCGCGCCGATAACTCCGGCCTGATCGATATAGCTGAGGATCACGCCGCCAAAAATCGTCCCCATGGGATTGGTATCCCGCGGCATCATGACGACTCTTACCGCTAAGTGTCGAGTTGATGGGTCTCCGTTCAATGAAACCTCCGGTTGGTCGAACTGACTGCAACTGGACGCATTTGCCCGACGTTTCCCATGTCATTGTCTTTTGAGGCGCACGCGCGAACAAGGTTCCAAAACGGTCAATCATGGAGAGTGGCGCCACGTCATGTTGATAGACATTGGTGGCGAATTTCGGCGGTCCATACCACGCGACATCAGTCTGCGGTTTACCGACTGTCAGTTTTCGGAGAGTAGCTCCCACAGGTCCCTGAGTTGCACTTCCCGGCAAAACCGCTCAAAGCCAGATTTCCGGCGAAAACTTGTGCAATCCCCGCAGCTTCGCCGTTATTCCTATTGCCCGATTTGCAGCCCGGAAATATGGTTTATAGAGGAGAGGCAGATTGCCGAAGCAGGGACGCAGGCAGAGCCACTTTGCAGGGATGCCCGATTTCTGCTGAACCTCTCGCCTCCTAGAGTGTTCTTTCCCAATCTCTCGCGAGCGACGGCTGCCAGGCCCGCAGCGTCCGCATTCTCCCTCGGTGCGAGAGTTAGTCCCCGCGGATGAATGCAGTGGACCCTAGCTGCATCAATCCCTGCGCGGCCGCCCAGAGCCCGGCGAGAAGTCTCGCCAGCTAGCAGTGGGCTTGGTGCTGCGCGAGAGGGAAAGGCGCGATCGAAGCGAGGCGACGAACAACCACAACAACCAAGAGATTAAAGGACAAGGGGGTGCCGCCGAACAGACGACTTAAGGGCCGCCTGCTCCTTCCGCCCCCCGACGACAGGAGGATTTACCCATGACCACGGGTCGCAGCATCATCTCGCTGGTTTCCGACCGCCAGGACCTCGAACAGTTCCGCAAGAAGAACTGGATTGGAACCTTTGAGGACTACCTCGATTTGGTGCGCCAGCGTCCTGAGGTGACCCGCAACGCGTTCGAACGCGTGTACGACATGATTGTGTCGTACGGCACCGATGTCTACGAAGAAACGCGGGGGGTCAAGCGCAATCACTACCGGTTCTTTGACGACCCGGACAACGGCGGCCGCGATGCCGTCTTCGGCCTGGATGGCCCGATGGAGAGCTTTGTCAACGCCCTCAAGAGCGCCGCCAAGGGCTACGGCATCGAGAAACGGGTTTTGCTGCTGCACGGGCCGGTCGGTTCCAGCAAAAGCACGATTGCGCGGCTGCTCAAGCGGGGCCTGGAGCGCTATTCAGCCAGCGATGCCGGAGCGCTATTTACCCTGGGCTGGACCAATGACAACGGCGGTGAGGTTTATTGGTGCCCGATGCACGAGGAGCCGTTGCATCTCATTCCGGAACGGTTCCGTGACGACGTCCTTTCCAATCTGAATTCCGGCAACGGAGAAGACTCGCTCAGGATCCGGATTATCGGCGAGCTGTGCCCGTACTGCCGGTTCATGTACACCGACCGGCTGAAGAAATACGACGGCGACTGGACGCGCGTCATCCAGGACGTGCGCGTCAAGCGCATCGTCTTGTCCGAACAGGATCGGCAGGGGATAGGCACATTTCAGCCCAAGGACGAGAAGAACCAGGACAGCACCGAGCTGACCGGCGACATCAACTACCGCAAGATCGCCGAGTACGGCAGCGACAGCGATCCGCGGGCCTTCAACTTCGACGGCGAATTCAACGTCGCCAACCGCGGCATCATTGAGTTCATCGAGGTGCTCAAGCTCGACGTGGCCTTTTTGTACGACCTGCTCGGCGCCAGCCAGGAACACAAGGTCAAGCCGAAGAAGTTCGCCCAGACCGACATCGATGAAGTCATCGTCGGTCATACCAACGAGCCGGAGTATCGCCGCCTCCAAAACAACGAGTTCATGGAGGCGCTTCGCGACCGCACGGTAAAGATCGACATTCCGTACGTCACCAAGCTGTCCGACGAGATCAAGATCTACGAGAAGGACTACAACCGTGAAAAAGTGAAGGGGAAGCACATCGCCCCGCATACCATCGAAATGGCCGCCATGTGGGCCGTTTTGACCCGGCTGGAAGAGCCCAAGAACGCCAGCCTGACGCTCCTGCAAAAACTCAAGCTCTATAACGGCAAGACGCTCCCCGGATTTACCGAGGAAAACATCAAGGAATTGCGGGAGGAAGCCGCCAGCGAAGGAATGCACGGCATTTCGCCCCGCTATGTGCAGGACAAGATCAGCAACGCCCTGGTCGCCCACCTCGAATCCAAGAGCATCAACCCGTTCATGGTGATCAACGAGCTGGAAGCGGGGCTCAAGCACCACTCGCTGATCACCAGCGAAGAACTGCGCGGCCGGTACCGCGAGCTCCTGGGGGTGATCAAAGAGGAGTACGAAAACATCGTGAAAAACGAAGTCCAACGGGCGATTGCCGCCGACGAGGACGCCCTCAAGCGGCTGTGCGGCAATTACATCGACAACGTCAAGGCGTACACGCAGCGGGAAAAGGTCCGCAACAAATTCACCGGCCAATACGAAGAGCCGGATGAGCGGCTGATGCGGTCGATCGAAGAGAAGATCGACATTCCCGACAGCCGCAAGGACGACTTCCGCCGCGAGATCATGAACTACATCGCGGCCCTGATGATCGACGGCAAGACGTTCGATTACCGGTCCAACGAGCGGCTTTACCGGGCGCTACAGCTCAAGCTGTTCGAGGACCAGAAGGACACGATCAAGCTCACCAGCCTGGTGAGCCAGGTGGTGGACAAGGATACGCAGGCCAAGATCGACGTGGTCAAGGGACGCCTGATTCGCGACTTTGGCTACGACGACGAGAGCGCCACCGACGTGCTGAATTACGTGGCCAGCATTTTTGCGAGGGGAGACGTGAAGAGGAAATGACCAAATCCCAATGACCAATGACCAATGAAGAATTGGTCATTGGTGCTTGGTCATTGGTCTATCACCCGAAGGGTGACCATGGTCATGAAGATCG